>CAMDHE010000044.1 GCA_945898095.1 Roseateles toxinivorans
CCTGCCGGCCGGGCTCGAACCGCTGGCCTATGCGCTGGACCTGTCGGGCGGCTCGGTGCTGTTCGAACTGCAAGGCCGCTGCGTCGACGCTGTGCTGGAGCGCCTGCTCGACGCTGCGGCCATCCCGCACATGGCCGGCCAAGCGCACAGCACGCGCCTTGGCGACATCACGGTGATTGCCATGCGCCAGGCACCCGATCGCGTCTGGCTGCTGGCCGACCGCAGCAACGATGACTATCTGGCCCGCTGGATCGCTTATGCGACGACAGCTGCGGTCGACTGTCAGCCTGACCCGGGCTGAGTTGGCAAGCAGCTTGACCTCGACCAGCATGGTCGGGGCAAAGAACGTGCCTCCCAACGCATGGCGGCTGCCACCGCACAGCAGGCGCGCGTCATGCACGAAGAAGCGGTTGGTAAAAATGCAGGTCTGGCCCGCGTTGCGGAACTTCGAGGCGAGCGCACCGTCGACGGCGGCATCGATGTCGGCCGTACGCTCGAGCGCTGCTGCGCGATGACGCTGCGCCAGCTCTTCCAGGCCATGTCCGCCAGCTCAATCGCACGGCGGGTCTCGGCGGCGCCCAACTGTGGCACGCTGCCGAGCCTTGCGCCGGTGGCAGGGTCAAAGACATCCAGCGTGCGGCCGTCGTCGGCGTCTAGACAGGCGCCGCCGACGAAGGCCTGCTGGCGCAGCAGCGCGGGGTCGCGCAGTGCCCCACCGATCGCACGCTGACTGATCGTTCACCGCATTGCGCGATGTCCGTTACGCTCACTCCACGAGCCGCCCGGGCTTCACAGGACCGGGCCGTTCCTTGCGCTTTGCTCTAGAGATCCTGGATTGGCAGCCGCCAGCATCTGCAACACCAGCGGATGATGCTGGCCGCGACGTGACCTGATCGCGTGGATTTCCTCTACCACGCCCTTGCACGCACCAAGCAGACGCAGCCCCCGGATCATCCCGACGTCACCAGCACCCAGGCTACTGATCGGGAAAACGCCCAGCCCGCGCGCCGCAAAGACTGCCAGCAAGGCACTGTCTTCGAATTCGCCGACGATGCGCGGGCGCAGCCCCAACGATTCAAACCAGCCGTCCAGACTGGGCCTCAAGGCTGAATGATTGGTCGGTAGAAGCACCGGCAGGCGCTCAAGCGAGTGCGGAAATGTGTCGATTTCGGCTTGGCCGACCAGCGCCTCCGGCCCGTACCAATCAACCGGCGACTGCGCCAGCAGTTCACTACTCAGCCGCAGGTTCGGGTTGTGCGGTGCCGGCCGCCCGGCGAGCACGATGTCAAGCTTGTGCAGCGCCAGCTCGGCGAGCAGTTGCTCCACTTCGCCTTCATGGCAGAGCAGCCGCAGCGCTGCGGTGTCGAGTACGGGTGCCAACAATGCATGGACTGCCAGCTTGGAAATTCCGTCTGACAAGCCGATGGCTAGCCTGGCCGACTTGTGGCTTGCCGCCTCCAGCACCTCCTCCGCGATCAAGCTGCCGAGCTGGAAGATCTGCTCGGCGCGGGCATAGGCGGCCCGGCCCGCGTCGGTCACGGTGACGCCGCGCCCCGCCGGTTTGAGCAACTGGTGCCCCAGCGCCTTTTCCAGCTCGCGCACCTGCACGCTGATCGTCTGCACCGCCATGTCAAGGCGTTCGGCAGCGCGCGCAAACCCACTCTCCTTGACGACGACCCAGAAATAATAGAGATGGCGAAAATTGAGCATTGCCTTTTCACTTCGTAAAAACCGAACCTGAGCGAACTTTAACTCTGGTTGATCGGAAGTCGGAAGCTGCCGATGATCGCATGCTGACTCCGGTGATGGCTTGAGCCGGTATCTTTCATAAAAATTTTTCGAGAAACACCATGAAACGAATTGTCCTTTTCCTGTTGACCAACCTGGGTGTGATGCTGGTGCTGGGCCTGGCCGTGAATCTGCTCGGCCTGAACCGCTTCCTCACCACCAATGGCCTGGACCTGACGTCGCTGCTCGGCTTTGCGCTGGTGATGGGGTTTGGCGGCGCGTTCATCTCGCTGCTGATCAGCAAGCCGATGGCCAAGTGGACGACCAAGCTGCAGGTCATCAACTCGTCTGCTGACACCACGCATATGTGGCTGGTAACAACGGTCGAGCGCATGGCAGCGAAGGCCGGCATCGAGACGCCCGAGGTCGGCATTTACGAGGGCGCGCCGAACGCATTTGCCACCGGCGCGTTCAAGAACTCGGCCCTGGTCGCGGTTTCAACCGGCCTGCTGCAGTCGATGACGCGCGAGGAGGTCGAAGCCGTGCTCGGCCCTGAGGTCGCGCATGTGGCCAATGGCGACATGGTGACGATGGCGCTGATCCAGGGCGTGATGAATACCTTCGTCGTCTTCCTTTCCCGGGTGATCGGCTACTTTGTCGACAAGGTCGTGCTGCGCAACCAGAACGACGGGCCCGGCATCGGTTACTACGTCACGACGATCATGCTCGACATCGTGCTCGGCGTCGTCGCGGCCATCATCGTCGCCTGGTTCTCGCGGCAGCGCGAGTTCCGCGCCGATGCCGGTGCGGCGCAGTTGATGGGCCGCAAGCAGCCGATGATGAACGCGCTGGCACGCCTGGGCGGGCTCGACCCCGGCGAGATGCCCAAGGCGATGCAGTCGATGGGCATCAGCTCGCGCCCAAGCGGCTTGATGGCGCTGTTTTCAAGCCACCCGCCGATCGATCAGCGCATCGAGCGACTCAGGCAGGCGTGATCGGGGCTGGGCGCCAACAAAGCGGCAGAAAAAATCAGCACAGAATGGATAAAAACCATACGGTTCATCTGAAATACCAAATTGTTTACATTCCGTCTGCGCCACATTTTTGGCGATAGCTGCCTCGTCAGCTCTTCTCTGGAGATTCACATGAAGAAAACCTTGATCGCTTCCGTCATCGCGCTCGGCGCGGTATTTTCTGCCCAAGCCAAAGACATCGTCGACACGGCCGTCGCGGCCGGCAACTTCAGCACGCTCGCCACGGCACTGAAGGCCGCTGGCCTGATCGATACCCTCAAGGGCAAGGGCCCGTTTACCGTCTTCGCGCCGACCGACGCTGCATTTGCGAAATTGCCAAAAGCCGACCTCGACGCGCTGCTGAAGGACAAGGCCAAGCTGACGGCGGTTCTGACCTACCACGTCGTACCTGGCAAGGTCATGGCAGCAGACGTCAAAGCCGGTCAGGTCAAGACCGTCCAGGGTTCGAGCCTGACGGTGTCGACCTCGATGGGTGTGATGGTCGACAAGGCCAAGGTCACGGCCACCGACATCGTCGCCGACAACGGCGTGATCCATGTGATCGACAGCGTCATCATGCCGAAGTAAACCTTGACGGGTCGGGCTGTGGCTGCAGTTGCAGTCCTCCGCAGCCGCAGGATGCCAGCAGCCGGTCTGACCGGCTGTTTTCATTGGCGGGCAGGGGTTTATCGGTGCGACAGACTTCAACAACGATGAGCATGATGATCCAAGCAATGAGTGACGCGATGAAGGCCTTGGGCGTGGCCGCGATGGTGTGGGGCGGCGCCGCCACGGCGCAGGAGCTGAAGCCGGTCACGGTGGCCGCGGGCCTGGCCCAGCCATGGGCCCTGGCGTTCCTGCCCGACGGCCGCATGCTGGTGACGGAAAAGGCCGGCGCCTTGCGCATCGTCACGGCCGACGGGCGCATCTCGGCAGCGCTGGAAGGCTTGCCGGCCGTCGACGCGGTGGGCCAGTGCGGCCTGCTCGACATCGTGCTCGACCCACAGTTCGCCAGCAACCAGCGCATCTTCTTCACCTTCGCCGAGCCGGCGGAAGGTGGCGTGAAGGGCAATTCCACGGCAGTCGGTCGCGCCCGGCTGGTGTCCGACAAGCTGGTCGACGTGAAGACCATCTTCGTGCAGCGCCCGAAGGTGGCCAGCCAGGCGCATTGCGGCTCGCGCATCGCCTTCGACCGCGATGGCCTGCTGCACGTGGGCCTGGGCGACCGCTTCAGCCGCAAAGATGACGCGCAGAACCCGAGCAACCATCTGGGCAAAACCATCCGTATCGATGCCGACGGCAAGGCCCCCGCCGGCAACCCGTTCCTGGCTACGCCCGGCGCCGCGCCCGAGCTGTGGAGCCTGGGGCACCGCAACATCCAGGGCCTGGCCTTTCACCCGGTGACGGGCGAACTGTGGGAGACCGAGCACGGCCCGCAAGGCGGCGACGAGATCAACGTGGTCGAGCGCGGTCGCAACTACGGCTGGCCGCTGGTGACCTACGGCGTCAATTACGGCATCGCCACGGCCATCGGCGAACCCGGCCCGAAGCCCGGCTTCGAGCAGCCGCTGCGCTTCTGGGTGCCGGTGTCGGTGGCCCCCAGCGGCCTGGCCTTCGTCACCAGCGACCGCTACCCGGGCTGGAAAGGCAGCCTGGTGATGGGCACGCTGCGCGGGCAGTCGCTGTTCCGGTTCACGCTGGATGGCCGCAAGATCGCGGCCGAATCCAAGCTCGATACCGGCATCGGCCAGCGCATCCGCGACGTGCGCCAGGGGCCCGACGGCTGGCTCTACCTGCTGACCGACGGCAAGGAAGGCCGGCTGGTGCGGCTGGAAACGAAGTAGACCGGGCCGCGCGCGCTTCGGAGGGCAGGGATGGGAACCGGGCACAGGCTCTTGAGCTGCCGCGTGTGCTCAAACTGCCCCGCTCAGAGGCGCCTGGCCGTCCCTCACCGTAGTCAGCAGCGAGCAGGTGTCCAGGCTAATACCCCACAGATTGGACAAGGCTTCGGCTTGCGGTGCAGGGTCAGATGGTCATAGGGTGCAAAAAAACTGCCCCCATCGTATCGAATCACTCATTTTTGCTTGCGAGTGCTTCCCCTAAAGCCAGCTCGCCGCCGATTAGGCGCTGGTCGGCAGGGCTGCTGGCCGTCGAACTGGCCGGCAATAGCGAGCTCATGCCAGGTCCTGAACAGCCCGGTGCTGCAACATTTTGCCCATGCCGGCAAACTGGAATCAATATCCGACCGCACAAGCATCCCGACCAAAAATGACTCATAAATCAAGAATCGGCTAGGATCATCACAGCTCTGGGGCAATGCCATGACCAACACCGAATTTCAACTGCCAAAAGTCGCTCAAACCAGAATCAGCCGACTGGCACTGGCTTCTGGGCGTAGCCCTGCGGCCATCCTGCGCTTCGTGCTGCGCGATGGTTTTGACGCCGTGGAACTCAGCATCAAAGAAAACGCCCAAGCCGATGCAGAGTTTGCAGCCGGCGCCACGGCAGCGCATGCCGATGTAATGCGCGATGCGTTGAAAGCGGTGCATCAGGAAAAGCACGCGGCACGCGCTGCTGCATGACCCTGACGGTTGTCTGGTCGGCTCAAGCGCGCAATCAATTCCTCGCAACGCTGACCTACATCGCCAAAGAAGACCCCCAGAGCGCAGAGTTGGTGCATGAACGGGTGGAAAAGTCGCTCAAACTTCTATGCGACTCGCCGAACATGGGCGTGCTGGCACCAACGGTTGGGGCGCGAACCTACGCCGTTCCCAAAACAGGACACAGCTTTGACTATCGGCTAGTACGAGACCAAATCCGAATTCAACGCTGGTACCGACAACGGCAAGCCCCTGAACTCCTCGAACGCCGCCTCGATGAATGACGCTCGTTCGGCGGTTTCGGGGCGAGGCCCGGGCAGTCTGTTCGACGTTGAGGATTCGCAGGGCAGCTTTCAGCGTAAAAAGAAACCCGTGGGGAACGGGTCCAACTCTTCCAGCACCCATTGGTGGTGGCCCATGATGTGGGCGCTGCCGGTGACCTCGGTGAGCGCGCCGTCAAACTCGCCCACCTTCACCGCCTGCGTCACTTTCACTTCGAATGTGCTGCCCACGATGCTGCCGTTCACATAGGTCTGTCCCAGCGGCAATTGCCCGCGCAAGAACAACTGCGCGGCCCGGCCCGAGGTGCCGGTGCCGGTAGGCGAACGGTCCACCTCGCGATCGGCAAACACGCAGACGTTGGACTGGTCCACTCCGGCGCAGTTGGGGGCGCTGTCGATGATGCTGCCGTAGAGCTGGTTCAGCCCCGGCTCCAGCGGGTGCTGGATCTTCACCTGGGCCACCACCGCCGCCTTGGTTTCCGCACCCAACTGGATCAATGAACGAACCAGTTCAGGCTTCACCGTCAGGCCTGCCTGCTCGGCATTGAGGTAGTAGTAAAACGCCCCGCCAAACACGATGTCGCCGCGCACCCGGCCAAAGCTGGGCGTATCCACCTCCAGGTCGCGCAGGTAGATGAAGGCCGGAACGTTCTTGAAAGTGACCTTGCCCGCGCGCTGGCCGTCCCACTCCACAAAGGCTTCGATGAAGCCCGCCGGTGCGTCAAAGGCTATGCGCGTCAGCGGGCTGGTGCGCTGCACATAGCCCAACTCCACCAGCACCTTGCCCAGGGCAATGATGCCGTGGCCACACATGTCGCTATAGCCCTCGTTGTGGATGAAGATGACGCCAAAGTCGGCACCCGGCGTGGTGGGTGGCAGCAGGTAGGCGCCGTACATATCGGCATGGCCGCGCGGCTCGTTCATCAGGAACTGGCGCAGGTCGTCACGGTGGGTTTTGAGCCAGGCACGCTTTTCCAGAATGCCGGTGCCGGGCACGGCAGGCAGGCCGGAAGTCAGGATGCGCAGCGGCTCGCCGCCAGTGTGCGCGTCCACGGTCTGGACGGTACGGACAAGGTTCAACATGGCGGTTCCCAGGGCAAAAGGAATATGGTTTCATTCTAACCAAACTGGTTTTAAAATCGTTCCACTTTATGAAGCCTCCTCTGCCCAACGAACCCGCCCAGCCGCCACTGCGCGTACCGCAGCTGTACGAACTGGTGGCCGATCGTTTGAAAAAATCCATCCAGGACGGCACCTACCCGCCCGGCGCACGCCTGCCCGCCGAACGCGACCTGGCCACCACCCTGGGCGTAGGCCGCGCCGCAGTGCGCGAAGCCATGGGTGCGCTGGTGAACCAGGGCGTGGTGCGGACCCGGCCCAACGCCGGCTCCTTTGTGCGCGACACCGCGCTGGAGGTGATGCGCAGCGCAGCCAAAGCCTCGTCCCGGCCCGACACCAGCCCCTTGTCCACCCTGGCCGCAAGGCTGGCCATCGAACCCCTGGTGGCCCAGTTTGCCGCCGCCGTGGGCGGGCGTGACCCGGAAATCGAGCGCCTGCTGGACCGCATGGAGCACACCAGCGACCTCGGCGACCCGGCTCAGCGCCGTGCCTGGAACGAGGCCGACCGCCAGTTCCACCAGCGCATTGCCCAGATGAGCGGCAACCCGGTGATGGTGGCCATCGCCCAGGTGCTGGCCGCAGCGGTCGACGAACCCCTGTGGCGCGAACTGCGCGACCACGGCATCCACGACCCGGCCCGCGCCCGGCTGTACGTGTACGAGCACCGCCTGATCTACGAGGCCATCGCCACCGGCAACCCGGAGGCGGCGGGGTTCTATGTCCGGCAGCATCTGGAGCGGGTGCAGAAGGACATGCTGGCGGCGGGCTGAGCGTTCACAGCCCTGCCTGGACGAGTTTTGCGCCAGAAGCTTCAGGGATGCGCTGCATAAGCCCTCACGACAGGTGCTGGCGCGGCCTCGGGCAGCGCAACAGGCTCATGCTTCACAGCTTGGACAAGGCTGCGGCTTACGCCTAGGGTTAGTATTACACCTGTAATAACATTTGGAGCCAGGCCATGCATGTCCTCAAACTCACACAAATCGGTAATTCGGTAGGGGTCATTCTTCCCAAAGAAGCTTTATCCAGGCTGAAGCTTGCCAAGGGTGAATCGGTGTTCCTGACCGAAACCAAGGAAGGCTATGCACTGACGCCCTACGACCCGGCGCTCGAGGAGGAAATTTCTGCCGGCAGGGCATTGATGCGCGAGTACCGCGATACGTTTCACCAACTCGCAAAATGACTTGGCGTTGGATCAGCAAGCAAGCTTTGTTGCTCTTGCACGACGAGAGCCTGGCGGAGCACGGCGGTGGGACGGGTCTGCGGGACGAGGGCTTGCTCGACTCTGCCCTTGCGCGGCCGGTCAACCTGGCGAGTTATGAAAAACAAGACGCGGCGGCGTTGGCGGCCTGCTATGGCGTGGGTGTTGCCGATTGCCTCCGCCTTGTCGATGGGAACAAAGGCGCTGGGCTGCTGGCCGCAGGTTTGTTCCTGTACCTGAACGGATTCCGCCTGCAAGCCACGCAGGCAGAGGTCACGCTCACCATGCTCGGTGTAGCCGCCGGCGAGATCAGTGAAAAAGCCTTTGCCGAATGGCTGCGCAGCCACATCGTGCTGCGCGAAAAGGTCTGAACCGCAGCGCCCAATGGCTGGCAGCATTGACCTACGAGCCGCCCGCCTTTCGGCCTGCCCTCGCACCAGTTTTCACCCCCGGTAAGCCCCTGAACTCCTCGAACGCCGCTTCGATGAATGACGCCAGCTCGGCGGTTTCGGGCAAGGCCCGGGCGCAGGCCATCAGGCCGATGTCGAGCGAATCGGCATAGGTCTGCACGGTGATGTTCAGCGCCAGCCCATGGACGACGATCGACGCCGGATAGTTGCAAAGCATGCGCGCGCCAGCCAGATATAGCGGGACCGGTGACCCCGGTACGTTCGAGATCACCAGATTGGCCAGGCAGGGCAGCCGCTCGGCCAACTGGGCGCGCCCGTAGAGCAGCGCGCCGGCCTGCAGCAACCAGGGGATGCCCAGCGATGGATAGTCGGCCGGCATCAGCGACTTGACCTGGCCGAGCTGGTTTTTCATCGCCCGGGATGCGGCCAGCAGATGGGCCAGCCGCCGCGCTGGCCTGGCCAGATGGGTGCCCAGGCTGACCAGCGTCATCGTTGCCTGGGTGTTGGCCTGATCGTCACCGCTGGCCCGCATCGACGCCGGCACCGCCGCCACCAGCGACTTGCGCGGCAAAGGGCCATGTTTGGCGAACAGCCGCCGCAAGGCCCCGGCGCAAATGAACAGCAGCGCATCGTTGAGGCTGGCGCCATGACGCCGCCGGATTTCATTCAGCTCAGCCAAGGGCAGGCTGACGGTTGAAAAAGACCGCTCCGCCGACAAGCTCTGATTCAGCCTTGTATGCGGCGCCAGCCCGAAGTTGTTGATCGCCGGACTGGCCTTCTTTTTGCCGCTGGCCCGCCAAGCCGAGAGCGTCTCGGCGGCCGTATCGACTGCTTTCTGCATGGCCATCGCCGTCAAGGTGCCGGCCGTGCTGGGCAAGGCCCGCACCAGCTGGACCAACTGCTGCCATTCCTGCGTCAAGGCCAGACGCAGCAGTTCGGCCTGACCCGGCTCGGACTGCCGTGCCTGGCGCTTGGGCAACTTGATCGCCCGCGGCTTGGCGCCAAGATCGAGGATCGCGCCGGCCAAGGCGACCGCAGCCTTGCCGTCGACCGCCGCATGGTGGAGCTGGGTGTAAACACCGACATGGCGCTGGCCTTGCGGGCCGGGCGCCAGCCCTTCGAAAACAAAGAACTTCCACAGCGGCCGACCACGATCAAGCAACTGCGGGTGCAGCAGCGCGACTTGCTGCTCGAGTTCGGCCAGGCCGCTGCCGGCCGGCAGCGAAATGCCGACGATGTGTTTTTTTAGATCAGGCTTGGCGTCGACCCAGACCGGGTTGGCAAGATTCAAGGGCATGGTTTCCAGCCGACGCCGCAGCGGCGGCAGCAAAGCCAGACGGCCGGCTATATGGGCGCGCAGATCGTCCAGATAATTGCCCGCATAGTCAGCCGGCAATTCGAACAAATGCAGCGCACCGACATGCATCGGCATCTGCGGCGTCTCCAGATGGAGAAATGCCGCATCGACTCCGGCCAGTTGCTGCATCGCCACCTTTCCAACCTCGCTTCAGCGCAATCTCGACAGGACATCGCCGCTGTCCCCAAGCAGAACAGCCCGAGGGCGGTCTGGCCTTGTGGAGGATCAGCGTCTCAGCGCATGAGCAGGAAAGAGCCCAAGCAGTCTGGCCCGGCCGACCGGTCTTAGGGATGCTCTGCATAACCCCTCACGGCTGGTGCTAGCGCGGCCCCGGGCGGTCTGCGGCGTTGCATTTATTGCCAATAGCACGCGCTATTGGCCGCAAAATGCGCCTTGCATCCCATCCCGGTCCGCACTGCACACATCCGCGTTGAGTTATGCAGAGCATCCTTAGCAGCCACCTTGCCGCAGCCGGGATAATCGGCGATAGGCTTTGCGAATACCTCCACCTAGGCTCTGGCTGACAACTCTCTTAACCGGCTCAACTCTCGATGAATGCACTCTCTGCGCGCAAAGCCGTATTCGTCTTCATCGCCTTCGCATTTGCCTATTTTTTGTCGTCGCTGATCCGCGCGGTGACAGCGACGCTATCGCCCGTCCTGACGCAGGAGTTTGCACTGCAGGCCCGCGATCTGGGGCTGCTGGCAGGCGGCTATTTTCTCGGCTTCTCGCTCACCCAACTGCCCTTGGGCAATTGGCTCGACCGCCATGGCCCCAAACGCGTGATCCTTTGTTTTCTTGCCGTGGCCGTGATGGCTTGCGTGGCCTTTTCATTGGCAACCAGCTTTGCCGGCCTGTTTGCCGCGCGCGTCCTTTGCGGGGTTGGCGTGAGCGCCTGCCTGATGGCCCCGCTGACCGGCTACCGGCGCTGGTTTGCGCCAGCCACCCAGATGCGCTTGAACTCGTGGATGCTGATGTCCGGCTCCATGGGCATGGTCGCTTCCACCCTGCCGGTGCAATGGCTGACTCCGCTGTTCGGATGGCGGCCACTGTTCTGGGCCATGGCCTTGCTGCTGCTATTGGCCATGGCCTTGATCGCCTGGCTGGTTCCGGCATGGGCACAGCAAGACCAGGGCGTGCACCCGGCAGCGCCCAAGGCCGGCTATGCGGAGGTCTGGCGCCACCCCTATTTCCGCCGGATGGCGCCCGTGGGTTTCTTTTGCTATGGCGGTTTGATGGCGGTGCAGACCCTTTGGGCGGCGCCTTGGATGATCAAGGTGGCGGCTTATTCGCCGCTGCAGGCGGCCACCGGGCTCTTCTGGATCAACATCGTCATGCTGGCAAGCTTCTGGGCCTGGGGGATGGCGAGTTCATGGCTCACCCGACGCGGGCTACACGCTGACCGTCTGATTGAAACCGGCTTGCCTTTGAGCTTTGTGCTGCTGGTGCTGGTGATCGCCTCGCCCGCGTTCTGGCCCGAAGGAGCCGGCCCCTTGCTGGCGCTGTACTGCGTCGCCTGCAGCTTTGTCACCCCATCGCAACCGGCCATCGGCATGGCCTTCGATCCCGAGGCGGCTGGGAGAGCCCTGTCTGCCTACAACCTGGTGATCTTCCTGGGCATCTTCGTCATCCAGTGGGGCATCGGTTTGCTGATCGACGGGTTGCTGCTGCTCGGCTTCGGTCAGACCCCGTCATTTCAGCTGGCCTTCGCAGCCTATTTGCTGTGCTGCATCGGCGCCTACCTGCATTTCCTGCGCGGCACGGGACATAAAGCACAGGACTAGGCATCGATCAATCGCCTTCAAAAAAATCGCACGTCCTGACATAGCGATAGCATCCTGCAGACAGAGTCGGTCAGGCTTTGGGTGCTGTCAGATCTCCGTGTAGGGGGGCATAATTTTTCGAATTAATAGTAAACTCGAAAAACTAAACGAAAACCAGGCCGAAAGATGCAGCCCACACTTGAAAAAAAGACGCGCCAGAGTTCGCCGTCAAGCGGGGTGGATATGCTCGGCGAAGTGGCGAAGCTGCTCGCCGAAAATATCCCCGCGGGGGAGGCGGTGGACAAGTTTGCGTTGGCCAAGGCCCTGCACGACGTGCTCGACGCTCGCGATGACCGCGGGCGTGCCGCCAGAAGACAAATCCAGATGCACATCTTGGAGGTCAACGAGCGTCTCGCGTATGGGAATATGTCCGAGCCGCAGGACCGCCTGCTGTCCACGGAGGAGGCTGCTCAGCTGATGAAGAAGAGCCGCCCGCATGTCGCGATGCTCATTGATGCGGGCGAGCTCGAAGGCAGTTCGACGACGCCCAAGGGCCATCGGCGAGTGCCCGAGTCCTCCGTTCGAGCATGGTTGAGCAAGCGTGAAAAGGCCGCCCAGCCTGGCTCGGCTGACTACAAGGGAGCTGCAAGAGATGCGGGCATGTACGCTATCGCGGAAGGGGCGTACACCAAAGCCGGCGCGTCGGGCCGCGACCGTGACTGACCACCCGCTGTCTCCCGGCGGGTCCACCTACGCAATCTTGGACGCGAACGCTCTTTTGCCGCCCAGACTCTCTGACGTGTTGTTCGATCTTCGCAGCCTGTATCTACCCCGCTGGACGGTCGACATCGAAAAGGAGTTTTTGCGAAATTGGGCAAAGGTGGTTAAAAAGCTCATAGGCGACGAACTGAGCGCTTACAAGGCAGCCTCCCCGCACCCAGCTGACGAGCGCAAGGCCGAAGACAGATTGAACGCTTACCGCAATGCAGTGGGTGACGAATACAGGCTAGCCGGTTACGGCGCCCCGCACATTGCCCTACAAGTTCCGTCCGCGGTGAACAAGGGCGACATCCACGTCGCCCAAGCGGCGATATTGATGCGCCATCTCCTGGTTTCCGAGGGCGTCACATCCGATAAAGTCTTTCTGGTTTCTAGCAACGTCAAACACCTGGCGGCTGCAGACATGGGACAGTTGGGCATCGAAGTCATCAGGCCCGGCGCCTTTCTCGATCTGCTGGTGCAAGCAGCCCCAGTTAGGCCCACTGCGGCTTTAGATAAAACCGTTTCCGACTTGGCCAAACCGCCCTACACCAAGAGCGACCTGTTGGGCGCTTTGACCTTGCATGGCGCCAAGTCCACCGCCGCGCATTTGCGCAAGGCGTGGGATGTTCAACTACCCCGCAGCAAGGATCGGCAGTCGTAGGGAGTCAAAGGGACCGACACGGGTCGTGCTTGTGCGGGGAGTCGCCGTTGCGAAATCTTGTTCGCCAGCAGGTTGAAGACGATCCGGCTGTTGTGGGTCTCGCATTGGCGGCTGATGGATGTCAAGCTGACGACGCTGGCCAGCAAATTATTCACAACAACCGATCATCCTAGTCGGCCCAGGCCCGGGCAGCCGCTTCGAAATTTGCGAATTCACGGTGACGATGCTACGCTATTGCCATGGCCACCGACAAGACAGCCTTCAAAGCATCCACCCGCAAGCCCAGACAGATGGGTGAGGTCGCGCCCAGGCTTGGCGGCCCGACTGCCGGTGGCACATTGGAAAGCACTGTGCTTGCAATGCTCAGTAGCGCTCGAGCCGCCACCCCACTCCAAACGGCACCAGCCATTTCGCGAAGCCGGCCCAAATCACCGCCTGCCAAGTCCACAGCGCCGAAAGCGTTTGCCGAGCTTGGCCCAACCATGCCCCCCGAAGGCATCGACCCGGCAAAGCTGGCGAACTTGCAGTCGTACAGCCGCAAGCTGAACGAAGGCCTTTACAAGCAAGGCTGGATGCAGGTAAGGACGTTGCGGTTCCGACCAAAGGGCGAGAACATCGACCGGAAGTTTGTGGTCGAGTCATCGCTCGATCCGATGGACAGCTCGGCAGTGATCCTGCGTGTGCGTCCAGCGACCGGCGCCGAACTTCCCGAGGCCGGACCGAAGTACCTGACGACGCAGCAGGCGGCAAAAATCCTGAACGTCTCGAGGCCCTATGTCATCGGCCTTGCCGATGACGGCACGATCAAGGGCGTCATGCGCACGGACGCCAACCATCGCCGGATTCCCGAGACCGAGGTACTCCGCCTGCATGAGGTGATGCACCAGCAGATGCGCCTTGGCATTCAGGAGATCGAGGAGCTCAACGGTGATCTGCGGCAGCGCGAACTCGACGCGGCCAAACAAGCGGTGACCCGTCGCTGGGTGGCCAAGGCGCCTTAAGCGGCACGAAAAAATCTGCACCGGCCAAGATGGCAAGGACAAGAGTCCCGGCAAGCTCGACCACCACGACCACGACTTTGGTGGAGCGGGGTGTTGGGAGTGCAGTCAGCTATTGATGTCCAGCGCGCCACGGCGGATCTGGTCGCGTTCAAGTGACTCGAACAAGGCCTTGAAGTTGCCCTCACCGAAGCCTTCGTCGGCCTTGCGCTGGATGAATTCGAAAAACACCGGGCCGAGCATCGTTTCGGAAAAGATCTGCAGCAGCAGTCGCTTCTCGCCGCCGCTGGTCGAGCCGTCGAGCAGGATGCCGCGTGCCTGCAAGTCCGCGACCGGCTCGCCATGGCCGGGCAGGCGCGTTTCCAGGGCCTGGTAATAAAAGTCATTGGGCGCCGTCATCAAGGGCACGCCGGCCATCTGCAGGCTGTCGACGCTGGCCAGCAAATCGTCGGTGAACAGGGCGATATGCTGGATGCCTTCGCCGTTGAACTTCATCAAGAACTCTTCGATCTGGCCGCTGCCGCGCGACGATTCCTCGTTCAGCGGAATGCGGATCTTGCCGTCAGGCGCTGACATCGCGCGCGAGGTCAGGCCGGTGTGCTGGCCCTTGATGTCGAAGTAGCGGATCTCGCGGAAATTGAACAGCTTTTCGTAAAAAGCGCCCCAATGCGCCATGCGGCCGCGGTAGACGTTGTGGGTCAGATGGTCGATCAGCTTGAAGCCATGGCCGACCGGATGGCGGTCAACGCCTTCGATGAATTTGAAGTCGATGTCGTAGATCGATTCGCCATCGGCAAAGCGGTCGATCAGGTACAGCGGCGCTCCGCCGATGCCCTTGATCGCCGGCAGGCGCAGCTCCATCGGCCCGGTGGCAATCTCGATCGGCTGCGCGCCCAGCGTCAGCGCACGCTCGTAAGCCAGATGCGAATCCTTCACCCGGAACGCCAGCCCGCAGGCCGACGGGCCATGTTCGGCCGCGAAAAAACCGGCCGGGCTCTTCGGTTCGCGGTTGACGATGAAATTGATCTCGCCCTGGCGGTACAGCAGCACATCCTTGGAGCGATGCCGCGCCACCAGGCTGAAGCCCAATTTTTCGAACAAGGGCTCGAGCGTATTGGCCGCCGGTGCCGCGAATTCGACGAACTCGAACCCCATCAAACCCATCGGGTTTTCGAACTGGTCTGTCATCGCGATGCTCCGTTAGCTTTAGGGATGCTCTGCATAACTCCACGCGAGTGTGTGCAGCGCGGATCGGGATGGGATGCAAGGCGCATTTTGCAGCCAATAGCGCGTGCTATTGGCAATAAATGCAACGCCGCAGACCGCCCGAGGCCGGGCTCGCACAAGCCGTGAGGGGTTATACAGAGCATCCCTAATCACATTTCGCGCCGGTAAATGCGCACCAGCTTTTCGAAATCAATATTGCCCCCGGACACGACACACACCACCGTGCGCGGTGCCGCTCCACCGTGCCGCCGCGTGGCGTCACGCTGCAACGCCGCCGCCACTGGTGCGGCACCCGCCCCCTCGGCAATGACGCGATTGCGCTCAGCCAAGGTGCGCACCGCGTCGGCTACATCGGCCAAGGTCATGACCACAGAGCCGTCGAGCAATGCGCGCGCCAGCGGCCACATTTCGGCGAGAACACAGCCTGATCCGATGCCGTCCACGAAGCTGGCGATGTAGTCGATGGGCGTTGGCGCATCGGCAGCGAGTGCTGCGGAAAAGGCGGCGGAGGTCTCCACTTCACACGCGAATATCTGCACTTCGGGTTTCAGTGCGCGCACCGCAGTGGCGATGCCACAAGCCAGGCCGCCCCCGCCGTACGGTACGAGGATTTCGTCTACTTGCGGAAGATCTTCGAGAATCTCCAGGCCGATGGTGCCGTTCCCCGCCATCACGGCCGCATCGCTCACAGGATGAATGAAGAAGCCCGCTTGGCCAGGATATTGCCGCGTCACCAGCACCTGCCACCAGGTGGCGAATGGCACCTTGATAACGCTGCCGCCCAATCGTGCGATGGCTTCCAGCTTGGTGGCGGGCGCGTGATCGGGAGCGATGACAGTGCACGGAATTCCCAGGCGACGCGCATGCCACGCAACGCCCTGCGCCATGTTCCCGGCGCTGGCGGTGTACACGCCGTGCGCCAGTTGCTCCGGCGTGGCCAGGGCGATGGCGTTGCCCGCACCCCGCAGCTTGAAAGAGCCGATGGGCTGCAGGTTTTCAAGCTTCAGATAAATCTTGGTGTCATCGACGTTCAGGCGTACCAGCGGCGTACGCAGCACCGAGTCGCCGATGCGTGCGCGCGCCGCCCGAATGTCATCCAGGGTCAACCTGTTATTCATCGTCGCGCTTGCCTCCAAGTTCTACCTGTACACCAAGGCCAGCGTGAAGCGCCTTGGCGTACACGTACTGCGCCGCGGCCACGTCTTCGACGGCGAGCCCGAGGCCCTTGAAGAGCGTGATTTCTTCAGATGTTTGACGACCGGCCACGGTACCAAGCAGCAGCTCACCGATTTCGCCCACGATGTGATCGTCGTCGATCGCACCTTCCTGTTTTGGAAAGAGAAAGTCACCGGCTTCATTGAGCGTAGATTCGCGCCGGTCGACATACAGTCGCGCGCGGCGCACTGCATTCGTGTCGAGTTCCCGCGTGAAGGGCACGCTCGATCCCACCGCGTTCACATGCGTGCCGGGGGCAATCCACTCGCCGTGCAGCAAGGGGGTGCGCGCCGCCGTGGTGGTGCAGATGATGTCGGCGTCGCGTACGGTATCTTCGACCGTCGCACACGCGGTGACGGCGATACCATGCCGCTCAGCGGCGCGCGAAGCGAAGTGCTTTGCGCGCGCGATGTCGCGACTCCAGACGCGCACCGTGGTGATGGCACGCGCGGCCAGCATCGCGTCGAGATGCGAGGCGGCCTGCACGCCGCTGCCCAGAATGGCCAGCGATTGCGCATCGGGGCGCGCGAGCAACTGGGTAGCCACGCCGCTGACCGCTGCAGTGCGAATAGCGGTGATGGCGCTTGCATCCACCATGGCGACCAGTTGCCCATGCCGGGTCTCAAACACCAACACGGCGCCCTGATGCGCGTCGTAGGGCGTGCCGTGATTGCCGGGGAAGACGCTCACCACTTTCACCCCCATCGCCGGCACATGGGCTGCATAACTGGGCATGAGCGCCAAGGCGCCGACATTTTCGGGCAACCACATGATCTGTCGCAGCGGCACCATGGCATCACCACGCGACAACGCGGCCAGCGCATCGGCCATCACGGTCATGCACTCGCCCATGGGGAGGAGACGCCGCACCTCGGCGCCGCTGACAATCAACAAGGCCATCGCTACAAACTCCCGTGCGGCAACTTCACGGTGGCGCTCGCATCCACCCGTCCGAATCCGCAAATGCTGGCCTGGCCTGGCTGCACGGCCTCAAGGCAAGACGGGGCTGCCCGTTAGAGATTCGGCAGCACGCATCCTGAGCACCAGCGGGGGCAGCAGCGCCAGCGCCATCGCAAAGCAGATCAATGCCATCACCGCAATGGATACATAACCGTAGCGACCCGCGAGTTCACCGCCGATTGCAGGCCCAAGCGCCATACCGATGCATTGGCTGGCCACGCTCATCGCAACCACTCGCCCCGTGGGGTCGATCACCGCCATGGTGCCGCTCAGGTATGTGAGAAACAGCGGCCAGATGTAGCTGAAAATGATCACGCCGGCAGCGAACGGAACCAAGCCTGGAACCCAGCCAATCAACCCAACACTGAGCACCGCGCCGACGATGGCTGCGGTCAACATCGGCAACCGGCCCAAGCGCGTATGCAGCAACGAGGCGGTCAACGCGCCGGCAAAGGCGGCGACGGCATAGAAAGTCAGCACGCCGCCGACGGCCTCACGGTCCACGCCAGCCTGCAAACCAAGTCGCTCCAGAAAGGCCCAGACGCCGCCGAGTCCGATCCAGAACAGCAGCGACAAGCCCAGACTCAATGCGGCCCCCACCAACGGAAACGGCGGAAGAGCTTGCGCTTTGCCATCACCCTTCAATCCGGTGAAGCTTTCCGGAATCCGCTGGGCCGTGACATAAACCACGAGCAAGGTCAGAGCCAGAAACATGTAAGCGCCTCGAACATGGAAGTGAGTCATCGACCACGCGCCCCCGGCCATCAGCGGCACTGCGAAGGCGTAGGCCATCATGTAGTACAGCCCGAAAGTGCGGTCCGGGTCGCGGGTTGTCGCGATCACGGCCAAGGCGATTGCCGCTACCAGACCGCAGCCAAAGCCAGCGATGAAACGACACAAAAGAATCGGCACAAAGGCATCTGACAACACCGGCCCCAAAGTTCCAAGGATGCCGATCGTGGTCCCGACAAGAACGACGTGGCGCCGGTTCCAGGCACCGCCGATGGCCGCCACGATGAAGGGCGCCAGGCCGATGCCAGCCATTTCGATGCCGGTGACATAGCCGGCCTGCGCCGGAGAAAAATGGTAGTCATCGATCAAGCCGCCGACGATCAAGGGTTTGAGGATAAGCAAGGCCGACGATAGGAACCCGGTGGCAAAAATGGCGGCGAGCGTGATCGCGTAGGACAGATCGAATCGTTTTTTCATCTTCAAAACCCTTCTTGCTTAGTCAGAACAGATTTCAGCCCAACCGTCATTGCAAACACAACCGAGCCCCCCAGCCCTTGGGGACGCTCCGCATGGCTTGCCTCGCCGCTTCATTGCTCGCAATGACAGGACAAATTCTTCGCCTTTTGAACTGCCGAAACCTCGTCATGAAAGGCGGTTGCGCACCAGGGCGCCACCCTTCATGATGACTGGAATATTTTTCTCTGGCTTTCGAAACAACGCCAGGTCGGCGAAGGGGTTGCCTTCGAGCACCAGGATGTCGGCCAGCGCGCCGGCCTGGATACAGCCCAATTGGCCGGCCATCTGCAGGATTTCGGCGTTGATCGAGGTCGCAGAGCGCAAAACGTCGATGGGTTTGCTAACCTCGCCGCGCAATTCGAACTCGCCGCCCTGGAACGGGTGAAATGCGTGATCCAGCAAGTCAGTGCCAAAACCCAGCTTGACGCCAGCCCTCGCGCAGACCTCGATCGCGCGAAGCGCCTCATTGCCGACGCCCTTGATCTTGGCAACAACCTCGGGCGGCAGCTTGAGGTCGTCCACATGGCGCTTGAGCACGTCGACCACCGAAAGCGTCGGTACAACGTAGGTGCCGTTCCTGGCGAGAATGCGTGCGGTCTCGTCCTGATGGATCATCGTGCCATGCTCGATGCTGCGCACACCGTATTCCGAGCATCGGCGCGACGAATCGTCGGTGTGGCTATGTGCCATCACATAGGTCCGACGCGTCGCGGCCTCGTAGACAGCGGCACGGATTTCTTCCTCGGTGAACTGCGGCATCCATATCGGGTCCGTGGGTGACAGAACGCCTCCCGAGACGAATATCTTGATTTGGTGCGCGCCTTTGCGCAACTCTTCGCGCACTGCAATACGCACCGCGTCAGCGCCGTCAGCCACCAACGATAGGGCGCCGGCGAAAACACCACAGCCACACAGTTCGCGTTCGTTGCCGGGCCGCATATCGCCATGCCCCCCGGTCTGCGAGATGGCACGGCCGGAAAAGTAAAAACGCGGGCCCTTGATGAGCCCCTGCTCGATTGCCATCCACAAGCCCATATCACCGCCCGCGGCATCGCGCACCGTCGTGAAGCCGCGCTGCAGCGTGCCTTCGAGCACTTTTGCCGCGTGGACTGCCATCAGCGGCGGCAGCATATGCTCGATCACAGCAACGCTCATGCTCGGGGAGTTCGCATGAAAGTGGCAGTCGATCAGACCCGGCATCAGATAACGGCCCTGGCAATCGATGACCTGAGCATTGGCGAAACTACCGCAGTTGGCACCGACTTCCTTGATTTGTCCATCTTCAACGACGACATCGCCGCCATCCAGGATTTCTTCGCTATGGCCGTCAAAGATCTTCGCGTTCTTGAATAGGGTAATCATGCTGCACGCAATTCGTCTGTTTGTTGCTGGTCCACGGCCAATTCGCCGGCTCGCTCCACCACCACGACTCGGCAGACCGCCTGCGCTTGCGCCGCGTCGATGAAGCCGTTGCGAATGTCGGCCAACACCAGTTGCGGGTCGCGCTCCAGAGGCGATCCCCAGCCGCCGCCGCCGCCCGTGGTGGAGCGAAATACCGTGCCTTTGGGAAAGGGCCCGATGCTGGCAATGCGTTCGGTGTAGGTCTTCTCTTCTGCCGTGCCGGGATTCAATGCGAAGAAACCAGGGCGACCACTGCCCCCGCCGTTGACGCCCTTGGACGTCACATCCTTGGTGTTTTCTGTGAGCAAGCCCAGGAAGCAACCCTCTTCCAGCAGTCGGTAGTCCTTGAGCACACCCTTACCGCCAAAGAATCTGCCCACGCCGCGCATTTCGGACGCGAACTCGAAGCGCTCGATGCGCACCGGATGCCGCGTCTCGGTCACCTCGACCGGGTTGTTCGGCAGATCGCCATTGCCGATCAACTGGTTCGTGGGGCCATCGCTGTCGTGCGTGGCGCCATTGCCACCGTGCACCGGATCGATACAGATGAAGGGCTTGCCTAATTCTGGCTGAATGCGCGAAATAAATCCGCCGGTCAATTGGTAACCGCCGGCCGGGCATGTTTCGGGAAGGATGTTGGCAAAGCAGCGAAACATCAACTCCATCAGACACTCGACAATGTAACCGTAAGAATCGGTGGGCGCAGGCCGCTGCGGATTGATGATGCTGGACGGCGGCAGTTCGAACTCCAGGCACTGCGTGTGCCCGGCGTTGCAGGGGTCATGGGGCATGAGCAGGCCCTTGATCGACGAGGCCAGGATGCCGCGCGTGCAGGGCGCGGGCAAGTTGATGGGGCCCTGCGCGGTCGGGCTGGAGCCGTGGAGTGAAAACGCGATGCGGTCAGGCAATACCGTGACTTTCAGGCACACCAGGAATTCGCCATGCGGATTCACACCGTCGCTGTCCATTCTTATCGACGCGCCGTATTCGCCCTGCGGCAACTTGGCCACAGCGCGCCGCATGGCCTTGTCGGTTTCGACGATCACATGCGCCATCGACTCGCGTACCACATTGGCGCCGTATTTGGCGCACAACGCCTGAACCCGAGCCACCCCCTGGCGGCAAGCGGCGATCTGAGCTTCAAGATCGCCCTTGACGATGACGGGCAAACGCACGTTGTCGGCGATGAAATCCCAAAGCGCTTCGTTCTTGACACCTGCGGCGATGATTTTCTGGTGGCGAAAACACATGCCTTCCTGGTACATGTCGGTGGTATCCGGGCACCAACCCCCGGGGCTCTTGCCGCCGATGTCGGCCCAGTGCGCGCCGATACCGCAAAAGGCTATCAATTCGCCCTGGTGAAAGGCGGGCATGTAGATATTGGTGTCAGAGATATGCGTGCCGGTCTCGAACGGATCGTTCACGATCATCACGTCGCCCTCATCGAAGCGACCGTCCCAGCGCCGGATGCCGGCGCGTACCGCATCGGGAAAGGCCTGGCTGAAGACAATCACGCCCGGTGTTTCGGCCCACATGTCGCCCTGTGCAGACATGATGGTGACCGAGAAGTCCTGGACTTCGTACAGTAGGGGGCTATAGGCCGTGAGAATCAAGGTCTTGGCCATCTCCTCGGTACTGGCGACCAAGCGGTTGCGAATTATTTCTGTCAAGACGACATCGATAACAGTCATATTTATCTCTTATTTGATAGCTGGATCAAGGACCAAGTTGCCGTAGTCGTCGCAAAGGCAGGTCCAACCGGGCGGGACAACGGTGGTCATGGTCCACTCGTCGACGATGGCCGGGCCCTGCAGTTTTTGCCCGGGTGCCAAGGTATCGCGCTCGACGATTTGCGTCGGCACCATGGCACGCAAGCTGTGGAAATAGACGGGCCTGCTGCGCGGTATAGCCACCTTGGTCGGCGCAGAAATTCGCGCCACTTCAGGGGCGCGCACGCGGCCAATAGCCCGGCAGCGGATCGACACCTGTTCCAGGTTGGCGGCTGGGTCACCATGACCGTACAAACGCAGATGCGAGCTGACAAAGCGCTCGCGCACCCCAGCCAGGATCGATGCGCCATCGCGCCAAGCCGGATCCAACTCGACCGTGATGGTGAATTCCTGATTCTCGAAGCGTATGTCCACACGGCGCAGCAAAACGATCTCTGCGCGCTCAAAACCGTAGCCGGCCACAGCCTGGAGCGCGTGTTCGGCGAGTTCATCCAGGACCAGCAGGCTTTGCCCGATATGCCCGCTGTCAAACGGCAGAACCTTGGTGCGCACCTGATCCTCGACATAGTCGCTGCTGAGAATGCCCCAGGCAGAAAAATTCGCCGGTGCGATCGGAACAATGACGCGCGGCACTTCCAGTTCCTCAGCCACCGAACAGGCAAATAGACCACCACCGCCACCGTAGGCCAGCGACACGAACTCGCGCGGATCCAGGCCGCGCGCGACGGTCTTGGTGCGAATCGCATTCGCCATATTGGTTTCGGCGATGGCCACGATGCCGTGCGCGGCCTGCTGCACGGTGATGCCCAAGGGCTTGGCGATTTTCTCTTCGATCGCCCGGGTCGCTGCTGCCAGATCGAGCTGCATGCGCCCGCCCAGGAAATAGTCCGGGTCCAGGCGCCCCAACACCAGGTGGGCATCGGTCGTCGTAGGTTCAACGCCGCCGCGGCCAAAACAGGCCGGCCCCGGATGCGCGCCCGCGCTTTGTGGTCCCACCTGGAGACCCATGCGGTGGTCCAGCCAAGCCATGGAGCCCCCACCAGCGCCGATCGAGATCACGTCGATGAGCGAGCCCAGCACCGGGCGGCGCGCAATTTCGGTCTGGCTGCGCTCGAGAATATTGCCGTCCTCGATGATGGCCACGTCGTAGCTGGTGCCGCCCACGTCGGTGCAGATGACGTTCTTGTAGCCCAGCAGCGAGCATAAGTACTTCGCGCCGATGACGCCGCCGGCCGGCCCCGACATCAGCGTGCGGATCGGCTTCATGCCTGCGGTCTGGGCGTCGGCGACGCCGCCGTTGGACTGCATGATCGCCAGCGGCTGGGTATAGCCAGCTTCGGTCAAATTCAATTGCAGTTGATCCAGATAACCCCTGACGATGGGCTGGATGAAGGCGTTGAGCACGGTGGTGGAGGTGCGCTCGTATTCCCGCCATTCGGCGGCGATGTCATGCGAGACCGACACCGGCAGCTGCGGATAGCGTGCCGCAATGCGTTCGCGCGCCGCAATCTCGTGCGACGGGTGCGCGTAAGCGTGAAGAAAAGTGATGGCGACGGCCTGTACGCCCTGGGACAGCAGGTAGTCCACCTCGCGGTCGACCTCGTTCAGGTCGATGGGCTCGAGCACCTCGCCCTGCACGCTGATGCGCTCGGTGACTTCGCGCCGCAAAAAGCGTTCGACCAGCGGCTTGGGGTTGCGTTGGACGAAATCGTAGACCGGCTTGCGCCCGCCGCGTCCCATTTCCAGCACGTCGCGAAACCCCCGGGTCGTGATCAGCCCGACCCGGGCGCCGCGCTCCTGGATCAGCGCATTCACACCCACGGTCATGCCGTGGAAGATGCGGCCGATCGTCGCCATGTCCACGCCAAAGGCGCTCAGACCCTTCATGAACTGCTCGGGTAGCTGATGGGCGATCGACGGCACTTTTTCGATCCGGATTTCGCCCGTCTGCTCGTCCATCAGGACGAAGTCCATGAAGGTGCCGCCGACGTCGACAGCGATCCGATATTTCGACTGCATAGCTTTCACAAGCATTTTCATGCCAAGCCTCGTTAATTTACAACAATGGTGGCCGGCTTCGGCAGGGTCAGCAAGCGGTACGGCGGGTGGGGCGTGCTGAAAAGTTGGGGGGGGCGTTGCCGGTCCGTCGCGCGCACCCCCCCCCCCGATTCGCCACGCACCCCACCCGGCAAACTAATCGATTGGACAAGGGCAAGCGCCAGAATGTATGCAAGCAACGACCGCTCTCGATCGAGGAAAGAATGAAGAAAACTAAACTCAGGCTGGGCATCGACGTGGGGGGCACGAACACCGACGGGGTGCTGATGTCGGGCAGCGAGGTGCTGGGGGCCCACAAGAGCTTCACCACAGACGACATCAGCGGGGGCGTGATCAGCACAGTGAGCGAGCTGCTGCAAGGATCAGGCGTGCCGGCGGGCAATATCGGCAGCGTCATGATCGGAACGACGCAGTTCGTCAACGCCTTCCTGCAACGCCGCCATCTGTCCGAAGTGGCGGTGGTGCGCATTTGCCTGCCGAAGTCGGACGGCGTGCCACCGATGGTGGCCTGGCCAGACGACCTGCGCGCCATCATCGGCTCTCACATCTATCTGGTGGGTGGCGGCTCCTTCTACACCGGACTCGAATATGCGTCATTGGACGAGGATGAGTTGGACAAGGTTGGCCGCGACATCGCGAAAAAGGGCTTGAATGCGATCGTCATCACCGCCAACTTTGCGCCGGTGCGCCCTGACATCGAGGAGCGTGCCGCGTCCATCCTGCGCCGGCATCTGCCCAACGCCGACATCACGCTGTCGGCGCAAGTCGGCGGTATGGGTCTGATCGACCGGGAGAATGCCGCCATCATCAACGCCGCGTTGTCCCAACTCTCGCGCAAGGTCGTCACCTCGCTCGTCAGTGCCTTCCAAAGCGTGGGCATCAATGCCCCGATCTACATCAGCCAGAACGACGGCACGCTGATCAGCACCGAGTATGCGCAGCGCTTTCCCATCTTCACCTGCTCGGCCGGCCCCACCAACAGCATCCGGGGCGCGGCCTTCCTCACGGGCTTGCAGGAAGCCGTGGTGGTGGACATCGGCGGTACGACGACCGACGTTGGCTTCCTGCTGCGCGGCTTTCCAAGAGAGACCGCCACCGCCAACACCATCGGCGGCGTGCGGACCAACTTTCGCATGCCCGACGTGCTCTCGATCGCTCTGGGGGGCGGCACGGTTGTGCGTCAAAGTGCCACCGGCATCACCCTGGGGCCGGACTCGGTGGGCTACCAGCTCAAGGACAAGGGCATGATCTTTGGCGGCGACACGCTCACCACCACCGACATCGCGGTGCGTGCGGGCCAGTTCTCGCTGGGCGACAGGAGCAAGGTCGCGGGCCTTCCCGATGCGTTGGTGAGCAGCGTGCTGGACATCATCCACGCCCGCATCGAGGTCGCCATCGACCAGATGAAGACCAACAGCCGGCCAGTGCCCGTGGTGCTGGTCGGCGGCGGTGCGATCCTGGTGTCGCGTCCCCTCAAAGGTGCCTCTCAGGTGTACCAGCCCGAGTATGCCGAAGTGGCCAATGCCATAGGTGCGGCGATCGCACTGGTCAGCGGCCGTGTGGACCGGCTCTTTGACGTCGGTGCGCTGGGACGCGAAGGCGCGCTGGCCAAGGCCAAGAGCGAGGCCATCGCCGCCGCCGTTGCTGCGGGCGCCGACCCGGACAGCGTGCAGATCGTGGATGTGGTCGAACTGCCGATGATGCACATAAAGAGCGGTTCGGTGCAGATCAAGGTGCGCGCCGTGGGCGAGCTGGCTGACGAATGACCTACCAACCCAACCGACGAACACCCATATGCGAATGATTGAAACCGTGCAGGAAATCCAGGACATGGCCCGAGGGGCGGTCTTTTTGGGGTCGGGCGGCGGAGGCGATCCCTACGTGGGCGAGTTGTTCCTGCGCCAGCAGCTCAACCTGGGGCGTCACGCGAAGATCGTGGACGCCAGTGAGCTGGCCGATGACGCCTTTGTCATTTGTATCGCCGGCGTGGGCGCGCCCACCGTGCTGGTGGAGCACCTGGTCAGCGCCAAGACGCTGCTGCGCGTGCTCGAGCATGCTGAAAAATTCTACGGTCGCAAGGTCGACGCGCTGATCTCGGCCGAAATAGGCGGGGCCAACTCGATGTTCCCGGTGGCGCTGGGCGCGCAGACCGGGCTGCCAGTGGTCGACGGGGACGGCATGGGGCGGGCATTTCCGCACCTGGAGATGACCACCTTCAGCGTCTACGGCATCAAGACCAGCCCGGGCTTCGTGATGGACGATTCGGGCAACGTGGTGAGCTTCGAGACCAGCACCGACCGGCTGGCCGAGGAAGTCGTGCGCGGCGTCGCCACCGCGCTGGGGGCCATGGTCTACGGCTGCTTTTACCCGATGTCGGGTGCGCAGGTAAAGGCGACCGCTGTGCTCGGCACCATCAGCCAGACCATAGAGATCGGCCGGCATATCCGCGAAGCGCGAGACCATTTCGAGGACCCATTCACCGGCCTGATGGCCTACCTGAACGACCCGGCCAAGGAACGCCATGCGCGCATCCTCTTCGACGGCAAAATCGTCGACGTGACGCACGAGACTCGGGACGGCTGGCATTGGGGGCGCGTGGTGATCGGTAACACCACCGACGAGTCGGATCAGCTCACCGTGGACATCCAGAACGAATTCCTGATCGTAAAAAGAAATGGCCGCACCGTGACCGTGGTGCCGGACTTGATCAGCGTGCTGGACACCGAGACCGCCGAGCCGCTGACGGCCGAGATGCTCGCCTACGGCCAGCGCGTTCGCGTCATCGGCTACAGCGCTGCGCCAGTCATGCGCAGACCCGAATGCCTGAAGGTCTTCGGTCCCAGGATGTTCGGCCTGGACGAAGACTTCGTGCCGGTGGAAGAGTTGACGGGCTGAAGTCGACCGCACTCTCCTCCCTCGCACCACAGCAGTCGGGCGGCAAGGCGCGCCGCGCTCGAGAGTTTTTTCAGGGCATCAGCGCACGGCGCCGTGCTTGCGCTACCGCATCCTCGCGCTTGCCCACTTCGAGCTTGGCGAAGATCGCCTTCAGGTGCTTTTTCACGGTCTCGGGAGACAGCAGCAGCGTCTTGGCGATCATTTTGGTCGACTGGTCCTTGGCCAATTCACAAAGGACATCGAGCTCACGGGGCGTGAACGCGCTGGTGGCGCTTGGTCGACTGAACGCACTGGTGGCGCTGGACCTTGCGCGGAATGCGGACTCCCAGGTTTTGACCACATGCCCGGCCCAGGCGCTGGTCAGCCCCAGGCTTTTTTCGCTCACGGCCCTGACCTGGACCATCACTTCCGCGCCAAAGCCGATAAATATCTGCACCACGCCGCATTTCTGCGCAAACAGCAATGCGCGCTGCAGATCGCGCCCAGCTTCGCCATCGCGTCCCAGCAGACGCAAGGCATGCGAACGCATCACCAGCGCGGTGATTTCACTGAGGTGGTAGCTGCTCGCTATGGACATCGCCAGAAATAGATTGGCGGTTTCGAGTGCCGCGTCCTGCCTCTCTGCATGCAGTTGCAGGAAAAAGCGCGCTCGTGCAAGGGCCTCCACCGTATCCCAGGGCAGCGTCGCGGGCAGGCAGGCAGACTGCCAGAGCTCGTCCAGTGGCATGGAGGTAGCGATGAGCTCGGCATTGATGGCTTCGCCGAATCTCACTTCGAGTTCGACCTGAGCTGCGGCGGCGATCGCCGCAAGATGGGGGAGGTTTTCCTCAGCAGCGAAATGGCGTGCGCCATTCAACAGTTCGATCGCGCGCAGGGCATTGCCACCTGCCGCTTCGCAGATCGCCGGGTCCACCATCGTGCCGACGTAAAACTCAAACATATTGAACGACTCTGTCAAAACAATGGATGAAAATTGCCCCACTGCTGCGTCAAGGTCAGCGCGCTGAAAGAGTATTTTTCTCAGTAAGACCGAGGTGACTTGACCGAGAACATGGGGCCGGTATTGCACGAAGTTGACGTCTTGGTGCAGCAAATGCCGGATGATTTGCTCGGCGTTGTCGAGCTCGCCGCGGGCATAGGCATTGCGCGCCTGGTACATCCGTATCCAGGGTTTGGTCAGATAACCTGAATCCCGATACAAGCGTTCGATCTGGGCCGTGCGGCGCTCGCACCGGTCCACCGGGCCGTAGCGTTGCAACAAGCTGATTTCGATCGACAAGCACATGCACAGCGCTCGTCTGTCTTCGGCACCACCGGCCTGAGCCAACTGCTTGGCATGCTCCAGCACGGGCCACCGCGAAAACAGCAGCGACTGCTCGGCCTGGGTCAGCAGCATGGAACAACGCGCCACCTCAAGTTCCAGTCGCGCCGGGCCCTCGGCACAAAGTTCACTTTCATTGATGGCAGTTTCGATACGCTCAAACTGGACGCCAGGCGTCAGACTCAGCGCAACCTGCTGCACCATTCGCAGCAAGCGCAACCGGGGATGGCGAGAAATCGTCGCTGGCGGCAGCAGCTGCAGCATCGCGCGCACACGCAGAGCGCCTTCGCTGAGCAGCAACAGAATCGCCCCTGCGTCTTCGATCATTTGCGCCGCTGCATCCAGCTGGCCGGCAGCCACTGCATGTTCCACCGCCTCGTAAACCCGCTGCCTTTCGATCATGTGGTGCGCGGCGCGCAAATGCAGCTCAGCTCTCTTACCCGGGGCGCTTACGTCCATCGCATCAAGAAAATAGTCGCTCAACAAAGGGTGCAGTCGCGCGCTCCAATTTGATTCATCCACGACCACAATGGGCTTCAACGCGGAGAGTTCACGGATAAACCCCAGGCTGTCAAGGCGCTTGCGCACCGAGTTCGCCGAATCCACGTCCAGCGTTGCCAGCACCGACACCTCCGAAAGAAACGCAAGGGTCTCGGGTTTGAGCGTGGAAAAAACCTCCTCGGCCAGGTAGTCAAAAATCTGTCGGCGCGGCATCTTGGCGCTGGCTTCGACAGTCCAGTTGTCCAGCGCTCCTCCGACGGCGCTCAAGCGCGCCAGTTGCAGCGCGAAGGGCCAGCCGTCGGCATAGCTGGCAACCTGCTCCAGCGCCTGCTGCGGCATATAGTCCTGCAGCAAGGAACAGGTCTCGGAAAAGTTGAAGCGCAGGAAGTCGGCGTCGACAATCCGGATCTTGCCCGCCAGCTGCAGCCTCGTCAGCGGAATATGCGGCATCTCACGACTCGCCAGCACCACGCTGACATTGACCGGAGCCGCCCAGGTGATGGCTTCGATGACATCGTCCACCAGTTCCGTGGAGGCGATTTCAAACTCGTCGATGAAGATCAGCAGCGGCTGCGAAATGCCGGCAATAAGGCCTGCCAAGTCAGGCGCCTGTGCCCTTCCCTTGAGTTTCGAAGGCAGCTTGCTGTAGGCCAGTGCCGCCAGCAAGCTCTCGGAAAATATTTCCGGATCCTTGTCCTTGGCATCACAGTTCAACCAGCAGACCGTGGCGCCTTCCTGTTCTGCACGGCGTGCCAGTTGTGCCAGCAGCGTGGTCTTGCCAAAGCCGGCTGGGGCGACCACGACGGTCAAACGTGCCGTCGTCGGCGGCGCCGAAAGCAGCAGCGAAATCAGGCGCTCGCGCCAGACCGCCTCATCGATATGCACGATCGGTGCATATTGACTACGTTGGGCTTGCCTGAGATGACCTCTGAATTTCATGCGCCGGAAAGAAGGTGGACAAACAAACTGCGGACATCTTTTTGTGGGCAGATGGTAATGCGATTCACTTGGCGATCGACCGGTCTGCATTGGGGCATATGAAATTACGTGCATCCCCCCCCGATTTGCCGAGTCATCCCACCCGCCAACTCACGCCAGCCTAATCCGATGCAGCACAGAATACACATGGCGGCAAGTACCCAACGCCGGTTCAAGAAACGCACCCGGTTACCCTGCCCACACAATTAAAAGGAGACTCCCCATGCAAGCTCGCAAGAACAGCAATGCACAGCTCACCCCGATTCCTTTGTACGCTTACCAAGCGAGAAGTCAATGTATCGAGTTGATGTTGAAGTTGAAGTGTGCGGGCCGATTACAAAGCCGATCATCAATCTGATCATGGTGTGCGGTAAATAAACTTCGGTTAACGAGATCACAAAATATGAAACGAATGGCAACAGACGTCGGCGGGACGTTTACGGATATCGTCTGGGTAGACGAAGCAAGTGGTGACGTCCACACGGATAAAGCGCCAACGACTCCTGGGGACGTTGTTCAGGGAGTTTTGGCGGTAATGCAAAAAACCAAGGTCGCAGCGGCCGAGATTGGTCAGTTTGTCCACGGCTCGACCGTGGCGACAAACTCTCTGGTCGTCAAAAGCGGCGGCAAAACAGGTTTGATCACAACACGCGGGTTCCGTGACTCAATTGAAATACGGCGAGTCAATCGACCCGATGCGCATATCTACAATATTTTCTGGCGCAAACCGGATGCACTGATCCCGCGCGCGCTGCGCCTTGAAGTGACGGAACGACTGCACTTTTCCGGCAAGGTCCTGCAGCCGGTCCAATACGACGATGTAGTGACAGCGGTAGAGGCACTTCGCAAGGAAGGGGTCGAGACCATCGCAGTTTGCTTCCTTCACGCTTACGCTAATCCCGCCCACGAACTTGAAGTCCGGGCAATCATCACCAAACTTTGGCCCGAGGTGTATGTCTCAATGAGTCATGAGGTGGCCAGAGAAATACGCGAGTACGAGCGCGTCAGTTCGACCGCAATCGATGCCTATGTCAAAAAGCCTGTCGTCAGCTATCTGCGTCGGCTGCAGAAGTCTTTCCACTACGATCTTGGCGTTCCAAATGATCCGCTAATTGCCAATTCGACTGGGGGCGTGTCGACCATTGACGCAATCGAACGGGCGCCAATCCAGATGCTTGCATCCGGACCGGCGGGCGGGGCGATTGGTGCTGCGTATCTTGCCGGCAAGACAGGCATGCTCAATCTAGTGACTGCCGATGTGGGTGGCACTACCTTTGATGTCTCCTTGGTCGTTAACGGCCGAAACGTCTTGCGTAACGAGCATGAAGTGCTGGGATATGTCGCAAAAGTTTCGTCGATAGATGTTCGAAGCGTTGGCTCGGGTGGTGGAAGCATTGCCTCTGTCGATGCCGGTGGAATGTTGGAGGTTGGTCCGGCAAGCGCCGGTGCTGATCCGGGCCCCATGTGCTACGGCCGAGGAGGCGATCGCCCAACCGTCACCGATGCTGCGGTAGTTAGTGGCATCATCGACTGGGAACGGTTCGCCGGTGGAGAAATGCTGCTTAAGCCGGAACTATCGGCCCAGGGTGTTGAGCAGATTGCCACACGACTCGGCATTTCTTCCGACCAAGCCGCAGAGGGCATCCTTACGGTGGCCCGCAACGTCATGGCGGATGTGACGCGTCAGATTTTGGTTGGTCAGGGGCATGACCCGCGTGATTTCTCATTGCTAGGATTCGGCGGCGGTGGCGGGTTGTTTGCTTGCGACGTTGCCCGAAATCTCGACATTCCTACGGTGGTCATACCCAATCATCCGGCGGCTTTTTCCGCCTGGGGAATGCTCAGCGCCGACATCATCGGATCATTCGCACGGAGTTATGTCCAATCGGCCGATACGCTTGACCCGGCGGTTATCCGCGGCCTCTTTGCGGAAATGGAAAAAGAAGCAGTCAGCCTGATGGCCGAAGCGAAGGTAGAGCCTGGTCGAGTGACCCTCGAGCGCGTCGTCGAAGCACGCTACGAAGGTCAGGGACACGAAGTGGAAGTCTCCATGGACGGTCTAGCCCTGGATGACTCGCTGCGAACAACACTTTCCCAACGTTTTGAAGAGCGCCATGTTTATCGTTTTGGCCACTCGATGCAGGCTTCTCTGGAAACAGTCACGTTTCGGCTGCGTGCTTTTGGTGCTATGACCAAGCTGGCGATTCGCAATATCGCGATCGGCAACTCGAATGCGGAGGCGGCGCTGGTCCGAACCCGGTTGATTCACCTGGCCGGTCAGCGGCGTGATTGCGCCATTTATGAGCGCAGCAAATTACTGGCAGGCAATGTCATTCATGGCCCGGCAATCGTCGAGGAACCAGCACATGTGACCCTCATTTTCCCAGGCGACATCCTCAGGGTTGACGCCTACGGCAATCTCGTTGTGACTATCGGAGCGGATTCATGAGCACAAATACACCTATAGACCCGATTACGCTTGCCGTTGTCAGGAACTTTCTGCAAGCAACTGCTACCGAAATGCGTGACACGATTCAACGTACTTCGTTCTCACCGGTCATTTATGAGGACCGCGACTTCGCCTGCGGCCTGCTCGATGCCGACGGGGGGACCGTCGCCGAGGCTCCGGGTCTAACTCTCTTCATGGGAACTCTCGGCCCAGCCGTAAGCAAGTGCCTCAATGTGCTCGGTCGCGATGTCGTCGAACCTGGTGACATCTTCATCGTTTCCTTGCCGGACTTCACCGGGTCTCATGCTGCCGACATGATGCTTTTCGCCCCGATTTATCACGGTGAACGCCTGTTTGGCTTCACGGCTAGCAAGGCCCACCTGGTCGACGTGGGTGCCAAAGATCCCTATCCAACTGACTCGACCGATGCGTTCCAGGAAGGATTGCGGCTGCCACCAACCAAGCTATACCGCCGTAACCAGTTAAACACTGACGTCGAGGGAATTATCAAGTCCAATTCACGCGCAGCCGATGTCATCTGGGGCGACATTCAGGCAGAAATTGCCTGCTTCCGCGTCGGCGCCGCTGCCTGTCAGCGTCTGCTCGACAAATACGGATTCGACACGGTCAACGCATGCGTCACGGAGATGTACAACCACGCCGAACGCATGGCGCGCGCAGCAATTCGTACCCTGCCGGCTGGCACTTGGTCAGCGCAAGGACATCTCGACGATAACGGTGTGCAGCGGGGAATTCCGGTGCACATAGCAGTCGCAATTACAGTCGATCCGGTTGCCGAGACCATTATTTTTGATTACACCGGATCTGCTCCGGAACAGGGCGGCCCGACCAACACGCCCTTGATCAGCACTGTCTCGGTTTCGCGCATGATGGGGAAGATATTGTCTGCTCCAGACACGACTGCCAATGAGGGTTCGTTTCGGCAGATCAGGATCATTGCGCCGGAAAGGACAATCTTCAACGCCTCTACAACTGCTCCGACTCAACTCTATGGATGGCCATTATTGAGCGCCGTCGAGATTATTTGCAAGGCATTGGCGCCTGTGTTTCCCAACCGCTTCCCGGCACAATCGGCCGGTGATCTTGGTGGTGTACTCCGTTACGGATTCTGGCCAGAGACGGGGAAAATGTGGTTTCAGGCGAACATCGAAGGGATCGGTCAGGGCGCAAGCTCCTCCGCTGACGGTGAAAGTGCGATGGTTCACATCGCAGAAGCCTGCTCGCGCAATCTGCCGGTCGAGATTGAGGAAACCAATACTCCGACTATCGTCGAACGGTATGAGTTGATCACTGACAGCGGCGGAGCGGGAACATTTCGTGGCGGTCTTGGCGTCAGGCGTGACTACAGGATGTTGATAAATGGCACCATGCTCTCCGCCCTCGAACGCACTACTTCGCCGGCAGAAGGTGTCCTTCTTGGTCAGACGGCGCATCCGAACCATGGCATGCTGGAATCAAAAACCCACGGAAACATCCGGTTTGCCAAGATACCTACACAACCCTTTGAAAACGGAGATTTGATTTCAGTTCGAACTGGCGGCGGGGGCGGATGGGGCGACCCGCACCTGCGTCCGCCGGAAGCTGTTCTGAAGGACGTTATAGACGGCTACGTCTCCGTGGCATCAGCTAAAGATGTCTATCACGTTGTCATCGACGCTGCGACCATGGCTATCAATCGGGATTCCACAGTGATTCTTAGAGGTCAATGACTGTGCAATTGCCGGCTATTTTTATATTGAAATATCGGCATAAGTTTCGTTCGCCCGGAACAGCTGGAAGCGATCGTCGCCGGGCTGGTGCCCGCGCCTGTGGGGCACTTTCCCGCGTGTGCTGGGTCACTACTGCCATGGCCGGGGGCTGTTCTCGCTGGAGACGGCGGTGCACAAAATGACGGGGCTGACGGCCAAGCGCTTTGGCCTGCCCGATCGCGGCCTGATCGCTCCCGGTATGGCCGCCGACCTGTGCGTATTCAATGCTGACACGGTGATCGACCAAGCTACGTTCGAGGAACCGAAACGGGCCAGCGCCGGCATCGCCTGGGTGGTCGTGAACGGGCGAGTGGCATGGCGCCAAGGTGAAGCGGCGGCCCTGGCCGGCCAGTTGTTGGAGCGGCGGGCATGAGCGGCTTCATCCAGAACGCATGGTATGTCGCCGCCTGGGCCCACGAGGTTCCGGCCGACGGCTTGTTTGCACGCACCGTGATCGGCGAACCCCTGCTGCTCTACCGCACAGCCAGCGACGAAGTCGTGGCACTCGAAGACCGCTGCTGCCACCGCCAAGCACCTTTGTCGCGTGGACGAAAGGAAGGCGACTGCGTGCGCTGCGGCTACCACGGCCTGAAGTTCGACCGCCACGGCATCTGCGTCGAAGTACCCGGAATGGAAGCTGTGCCGCCGAAGGCCTGCGTGCGCAGTTTCCCCGTCGTCGTGCACAACAAGTGGATCTTTGTCTGGATGGGCGACAGTACCAAGGCCGACCCGGCGCTACTGCCAGATACCTTCAGCAATGACCACCCCGAGTGGCGCTACCTGCCGGGCTACCTTCACTACGAAACGCCGTACGAACTGATCGCTGACAACCTGCTCGACTTCTCGCATTTGAGCTATGTGCACGCGGCCACGCTGGGCGGCAGCGAACAGATCGCGCAGATACGGCCCAAGGTCGAGCGAATCGAGCGCGGCATCCATGTGCAACGATGGGTACCCAATGTGCCACCGCCGGCCTATTACCAGCCGCTTTGGGACTATGGCGGGCTGGTTGACCGTTGGATCGAGTACGAATTCATTCTGCCGGCCACGCTGTTGATGCATTCCGGCGCAAGCCCGGCGGGGGCGGCCCGTGATGACAACAGAACCGGCATCCGCTTCCACAGTTGCCAGGCCTTGACACCAGAGAGCGCCCACTCGACGCATTATTTTTTCCAGGAGTCGCACCATGCGACACAGGGCGACGCCGGAACCACGCAAGGCTTGTACGAAGGATTGCTGGCGGCTTTCGAAGAAGACCGGCAGATGATCACCGCTCAATGGCGCAGCATGTCACTCAAGCCCGACGTGCCGATGCTGCCGCTGCATATGGATGCGGCGCTCACCCTTTTCAGGCGACTGGTGATGCAGGTGCTGGTCGAGGAGTCGAATTGCAAGGACTCGGCATGACGCTTCGCAAGCATTATTCGGCCTGGAACCTCTTGGCCTCGGCCCTGCAAGGCCAGGCCGACTGGGCGCCGGCGTGGCGCGACGCCGAGCCCAAGGCCCGCTACGACGTGATCATCATTGGCGGCGGCGGCCACGGCCTGGCCACGGCCTACTACCTGGCGAAGAACCACGGCATCACCAATGTGGCGGTGCTCGAAGCCGGCTGGATCGGCGGCGGCAACACCGGCCGCAACACCACCATCGTGCGCTCGAATTACCTCTATCCCGAGAGTGCGCGGCTGTACGACTTCTCGGTGCAGCAGTACGAGCAGTTGGCGCAGGAGCTCAACTTCAACATCATGTTCAGCCAGCGTGGGGTGATGACGCTCGCGCATTCGCGCCACGACCTCGATTCGCAGTCGCGTTGGGTCAA
>CAMDHE010000045.1 GCA_945898095.1 Roseateles toxinivorans
GCAGCGCGCGCGCGTTGCCTGAGGTCGCAGCCAGGACCGGGGTCAAGCGTGAATCGTTGGACTTGTTCGGTGGCAGATCATTTGTCAGCAGGCATGCATCATGGGCAAGACCTTAGACGAAGCCATGTCCGCCTGCATTAGGCCGGGCCAACTATTATTTAGGAGCAACGACCGCATGACGCTTGCACCCACCGAAAAGCAGCCATCGCCGGATGAAACATGGTCGCCGCTCGACTTCGACCGGGAATCATTTCGCGTCTCCACAGTCGAAGGCTCGTTCAAGCGTTTTGCTCGCAACGGGGTGCGCACATTCCACCATGTGGTGGGCGGCAGGGGCATCTCCGACACGGTGCGCTTTGACGACGGTGTACTGCTCACGGTCGTCAATTGCGTACTGCCCCTGATGGCCCGATGGCGCTATGAGAACGATGAGCCGCTGATCATGTTGCGGGCGTCGCTGAGTTGCGAGGTCGCGTTCCGCTATGACGGCATTGCGCCGATCATTTTCAACCGGCCCGAAGTCACCCTCGCTTGCCAGCCCGCAGGGCAGCACCTGACGGTCGACGTGATCGGCGGAGCCCGGCAGCAGGGCTTGATCGCCCTGTTTCGGGCATCAAGCTTCGCCGCCCGCTACGGGCTGCAGCCCGATGACCTGCCACCGGCGATGCGCGATGCGCTCACCGGCGATCGACCGGTGGGCCGGATCGCCTCGTTCCCGCTGGACCAGCGCATCGCCGGCCTGGTGGCAGATACCATCGACAGCCGGCTCGATGGCGAAATGCGGGTGGTGCAGTACGCCGGGCGCCTGGCCGAGTTGGTGGCCTACACGATCGACGCGATGCAGCACACGCCGACATTGCGCGGTGGAGCACTGCATCTGCGCCGCGATGTCCAGCTGGCCCAGGCCGCGCTCGAACGACTGCAGCATGATTACCGACGACCACCGCTGTTTGCCGAGCTGGCGCACGAGGTCGGGACCAACCAGAACAAGCTCAAGACGGTGTTCAAGGACGCGTTCGGCCTGACCATGGCCGAGTACTGCCTGGAGCGGCGCATGCGCGAAGCACAGTTGCTGTTGATGGAGGCAACGCTGACCATCGCACAGGTTGCCGATCGCGTCGGCTACGAACACCAGAGCAGCTTTGCAGCGGCGTTTCGAGGTCACGTCGGCATGTCAGCGCGCGAATATCGGCAGCACCGCGCACCCTTCCGCCAGACTTTGGAGTAAGCAATCGGCGTTACTTCCAAACCAGATAAGGGTTCACCCGCAGAAAGGAAGCGTGAGGGGCCATAGTCGGTACGATCGCCTAAATTTTCGGTGCAAGTGCAAATGCGCTCGGTATTGGGCTTCCGATATCGTTTGACCGTTCGATCTGGTGCCATTTTTTTGGTGCCGCCGATCAGTCACTCATGTCAGCCTACTTGAGAAGGAACCGCAAAATGACGACCCGCATGATTTTCAACCTCCATAGTCTCGCGGCCGCTCGGCCCAAGCTTATCGTCCAGGCGTTGGTGGCTGCAGGGTTGATCTCGGCCCTGCCGGTGAGCGCGCAGCAAACGCCGACGGAAGTTGATACCGTCCTGCCAAAGGTGGTCATCACCGCCAACAAGCGCGTCGAAAGCCAGCGCGAAGTCGCGGGTACGGTGTCGGTGTTGCAGGGTAGTGATCTCGAGCGCAGTGGTGCGCGCGACCAGGAAGACTTTTTGAAACTGACGCCTGGCGTGCAACTCAACCGCGGTGACCCCAACAGCAGTGGCATCACCATCCGGGGCTTGAGCAGCCAGGCATCACCCGAGAGCGGCGGTGGACAACAGAACGCGAGCGGCTCGTACCTGGAAGACGTGCCTCTGGCATCGCCCATCGGCAAGGGCATGGTGGCAGACATCCTGCCTTTCGACCTGGACCGCATCGAGGTGCTGCGCGGGCCGCAGGGCGCTCTGTTCGGTTCGGGGTCGCTTGGGGGCGCTGTGCGCTATCTATTGGCCAATCCAGACCTGAAATCTTTCGGTGCAGCGCTGCAGGTCGGGGCCAGCAGCGTGTCAGAAGGCAAGACCGCCGCATCGCTGTACGGCATGGTCAATGCGCCCCTCAGTGACAAGGCTGCGCTGCGCGTGGTGGTCTATGACCGGACGGCACCGGGCTACATCGACAACAAGGGCACCAAAACAAACGACGCCAACGAGGTGCGCCAGACCGGCGGCAGAGTGCTGTTCACCGTGAAGCCCTTGCGCGAATTGACGGCCACCGTCGTGGCCAGCACGCAGAAGACCACGCAGGATGACTTCAGCTATGTCTTTGGTGACCCGAAGAAGTTGGAGCATGACAACCCCTCGCTCGGCCGCGGCACCTCGCAGTTCGACTTCTCCAGCCTCACGGTGGACTACGACCTGGGCAGCATGATGTTGACTTCCGTCACCGGTTACTGGAAGACCCAGGCCAACTCCAAAGGGGACGACACAAGGCTGTTTGCCACGCTGGGGCTGCAACTGCCGCTGGTGGCGCGCGTCGCCGCTGGCAGCAGCGACGCCAAGTCGCAGGAGCTGCGACTCAGCAGCAAGCCCGGTGGCGCGCTCAGCTGGGTGGCCGGCGTGTTCTACCAGACCAACAAGGGCAGTGGTGCTGCGAAACAAAGCGACGCCTCGGCAGCGTTCGGCGTCGTGGATCTGGTGGACTTGAAGACGACCTCGGAAGGTACCGAGAAGGCGGCCTTCTTCGACGGTGAATATGGTCTGGGCGGCGGTTGGAGCGCAGGGCTGGGCGGACGTGTCTACAAGACCAGCACCGCTTTCCAGCAGACCGGCACGATCTTCGGCGGCCCGAGCAACGGGCCCTTGCTGGCCGGCGGCGACAGCGGCAACACACCGAAGGTCAGCGTCAAGTACCGTTTCGGTGACAACCTGTGGTACGCCCTGGCCTCCAAGGGCTACCGTTATGGCGGTGTGAATGAAGGGCCGCCGCAGACGACCTTCAAGTCCGACAGCCTGTGGAACTACGAGACCGGGGTTCGTCTGTCACCGGCAGCGGGTGTACAACTCGACCTGACCGCCTTCATGCTGGACTGGACCGACGCGCAGTTCACCTACTTCGAGCAACGCGGCCAACTGGCCTTCTCGGGCATCGGCAATGTCGGCAAGGCCAGCAGCACCGGCCTGGAAGCTGCCCTGCGCTGGCGCATCAACCCGGCCTTCGACGTGGCAGCCTCGCTGGCCAGCATCGACGCCAAGACCACCAAGGACGTGAAGACACTGGCGGGCCGCGCACCGGTGACTATCGCTTCCGGCGCACGCCTGCCCGGCACCGCCAAACTGCAGACTGCCTTGCAGGGCAACTACCGCTTCACGGGTCCGATGGACTCTTCGGGGCGGTTCAACATCACGCACACGCATGTCGGTGAACGGGTCATCGACCTGACAGCCTTCTACAAGGCACCCGCCTACGACACGCTGGACCTGGGCGTGAACTTCAACAAAGGCAACTGGACCCTGGCGGCGGGCTTGAGCAACGTGACTGATGAGCGGGGCATCATGAACATCCAGGGCACCCCGGACGGCAGCAAGGTCTTCCAGCAGTACTACCTGCAGCGCCCTCGCACATTGGATGTGTCGTTGCGCTACGACTTTTAAGACTTGATGGACGCGACCGCCACAACGTCTTCACCACAGGTCCCGGCCCCCGACACCGCAGCCAGCTGGCGTGCTCTGGCGGGCAGCGGTGTACTGGCGATGTTTGGCGTGTCCGCCCTATACGGCTCCACGTTCGGTTTGTTCCTGCTGCCCTTGCAGCAAAGCCTGGGCTGGAGCCGCGGCGAGATTGCCTTCTCGCTCACTCTGGCCACCTTGTTCACGCCGCTGGTAGCGCCACTGACTGGCTGGGTCATCGACAAGGTGCCGCTGCGTCCGCTGATTCTGGCGGGGGTGGTGCTGCAGTCGGCCAATTTCGCCGCCTTTTCGATGATGCAGGGCAGCGTGTGGGTGTATTACGGCTTGTGTCTGGCGCTGATGGTGACCGCGGCCGGCGCGTCCTTGCTCAGCCTGGCCAAACTGGTGCAAGGCTGGTTCGACCAATCTTTGGGCCGTGCCTTGGGCCTGCTGTTCGCATGCGGCGGCATCGGTGGCATCCTGCATCCGCTGTGGACGCAGGCCGTCATCAGCCAGTTAGGCTGGCGCCAGGCCTTCATGGTCATGGCGGGGCTGAGTTTGCTGGCATGTGGCGCGGCGGCGCTTTTGTTGGTGCGCGAACGCGAGCCGGCGGCGCGCCGGGAGCCCTTGGCAGGGCTGGATGCGCGCAAGCCTGTTTCCACCGCGGCGGCCGCCAACGGTAAGGGCCCCGATTCGATGGCCGCATTCATGCGCGACGCGATCTGGTGGAAGCTGGCCTTGTTCAACATGCTGTTCGCGCTGGGTGTGGGTGCCATCTTCATGCATTTCGCTGCGCTGCTGCAGGACCGGGGTGCCACCCCCGGGCAGGCGGCGTTCGCGATGAGTCTGGTCGGCCTGGGTGGCCTGACCGGCAACCTGCTGGCCGGTTGGCTGGCCGACCGCATGCCGGCCTCGCGCCTGGCGGTGATTGTGATGGCCGTGCCCATGCTGGCCACCTTGACGATCTATGCCGGTGGCGGGCTGTGGGTCAGCATCGCGGCGGGCGGCTTGCTGGGACTGTGTTCGGGCGGAGACAACAGCGTCAGCCTGCTACTGGCGCGCCGCTACTTCAGCGCCGATACCTTTGGACGTGCCAGCGCCACGCAAATGGTGGCCGCGGCCGCGGGTGGCGGCGTGTCGCCATGGCTGGCCGGCTTGGTGCACGACCGCACTGGCAACTACGACCTGGCCTTGATCATGGCTGCGGCCTGCATGGGTGCCGCGGCCCTAGCTGCCTGGTGGCTGCCCGAGCATCGCGCAGCCACCAGACCTGATGGCGACAACGTCGCTTTGGGTGCCTGAACCGTGCAGCGCTGGCACAACGCCCTGCTGGCCCTGCTGAGCCGCGATGCGGCAGGGCTGTTCATCGCCGCGCTAGTGAGCCTGCTCTTCTGGGGCATGGCGCTGGCGGTACCCACCGCGTTGCGCTGGCCAGTGACCACAATGGGGCTCGTGCTGGGCGGGTTGCTCGGTTTGGCCTCCATCAAACATCTATGGGTCTTGTCGCGCACACGCCGGGCAACGCCGCCGCCGGGCCGCATGATCGATCTCGGCGGCTACTGCGTACACCTGCTGGCCGAGGGCGACGCGCGCGATGGTCGCGTGCCGATCGTCTGGTTCGCCGGTGGCCACGCCAGCGGCTTCGCCATCCACCACATGCACCGGATATTTCGCGACGAGACACGCTCGATCCTGATCGACCGCCCGGGCACCGGATGGAGCGACACCGGGCCGTTTCCACGCACCACAGCGCGTGAGGCAGACGAGATGGTGTTGGCGCTGGAACTTGCCGGGGAGACAGGGCCCTTCATCTGGGCCGGTCATTCCTTCGGCGGATTGCTGTGCGCCAACATCGCAAGGCGCCGACCGGACCTCGTGCATACGCTGGTCCTGCTGGACCCGACACCGCTGGAGACGATCCTCTTCGGCCCGCGTTTTGGCGCCATTCGCGAAATGCAGCGAGGGGCGGTACTCAGTGGGCTGGCGCATTTGTTCGGCATCGACCTCGCGGTACGTTTGCGAAAGAAGCAGGCCGAGAATCCTGTCTATGCGAAGGTGATGCAGGCTGTCGATGCCGTGCTGGGCGTGGAAGTTGCAGCCGCACGCGGCGTCGAAGCGCGTGCTGGCGTTTCCTTTGCCGCGGCTTCGATCTATCGCGAGCTCAGCCCCGAGGGCGCCCTGGCTTGCGCCTGGGATACCTTGGTCTACGACGGCGACCTGGGCGATCTGCCGGTGCTCCTTGTTGCGCCGAAAAATGACATCGATGTCGATGCCCTGCCCGAGGTGCAAGGCGTGGCCAAGGGCGACGCGCAGCGCATCGTGCACCGGCTGGCGGCCACACGTGAGCGTTATCTCGCCACCTCCACCCGGTCGCAGCGCGTGATCGCTCCGGCCGGCACTGGCCACAACTTTGTCTATGAAGTACCCGACTGGCTGGCCGATGTGATGCGCGGCGTGCTGCAGCGAAAGGACTGAGTGATGGCCGCGACCGAAATCAACACCCCTGCCTTGCTGGCCGACCTGGCCGAGCGCTACTGGCGGTTCGAGTGCCACGAAATTCCCCTGTCGGCTGCGCTGGCCGGGCAAGCGACCAACGATGCGGTGCTGTTCCGCGAGTCGGCAGCCGATCATGCGCGGCGCGACTTTGGCGCCGGTGCATTGCTGGCTGAAGTCGACGCGCTCGATGCAGCGGGCCTCGATGCGCAGGGACGGGCCACACATGCCCTGCTGCGCCGGGAACTGATGGGGCTGCGCGAGCAGTACGCCGTCGACGCGCACCTGCGGCCCTGGCTGTTTCCGGCCGGTCCCGACTTCACGGCGGTGTTTTGGGCCAATGCCAGCGGCGTGGGTGACGCGGCAGCCGCCGCGCAATATGTTGATCGACTGGCTTCACTGCCGGCCTACCTTGGCGATGTGCAGGACAACATCGAGGCCGGCCTCGCACGCGGCTACCGCTACCCAAGGGTGGTACTGCAAAGCGCCATTGGCAATACCCGCGGCACGCTCGCCGCTGCCCCCGAGGCATCGCCCTGGATGGGCGCATTCAAGCGTTCGGCGGTGGCGGCGCAGCCGGCCGTGAAGGCGCAGGCCGATCGCGCCCTGGTTATCGTGCGCGAGCAACTGGTTCCGGCCTTGCAGCGCTGGGCCGATTTCATGTCGGGCCTGATCGAGCGTGGCTCGCGCGAGACCCTCAGCTGTATCGACGGCCCGGCCGGCGCCGACTATTACCGCACCTGGGTGCGCAACTTCACCAGCAGCGAGCTCGACCCTGAGGCCGTGTATGCACTGGGTCTGACCGAAGTGGCAAGGATCGGGAACGAGATCGAGGCGGTGGCGGTCGATGCAGGCTTCGCCGGCAACGTCAGCGGCTACCGCGCATTTCTGGCCAACGCGCCGGAATTTATCGCTGCCTCCAGTCAGGCGCTGCGCGAGAGCATCGAAGTGCTGTGCAAGCGCATTGACCGCCGCATTCCCGACTTCTTCAGCCGCATTCCGCGCATCACCTACGGTGTCGACAGCATGTCCGAGGCGGTGTCGGCGCGCATGCCACCGGCTTATGCACAGCCAAGCCCCGCCGACGGCTCCTCTGCGGGCGTCTTCTGGATCAGCGGTCTGCCGTCCAAGGCACCGAGTTATCTGCACCCGGCGCTGGTGGTACACGAGGCCTGGCCCGGCCACTTGATGCACATGGCCTTACTGAACGAGCAGCAGGACCTGCCTGCCTTCCGCCGCTATGGCGCGGTCAAGTACACCGCGTGCGTCGAGGGCTGGGCGCTGTATTGCGAAACGCTGGGCATCGAGATGGGCATCTACACCACACCGCATCAGCAATATGGCCGGCTCGAGATGGAACTGTGGCGGGCGGTGCGCCTGGTGGTGGACACCGGCATCCACTGGAAGGGCTGGTCAAGGCAGCAGGCCATCGATTACATGGCCTCGTTGCTGACTTTGTCGCGCGACACGATCGAAGGCGAGGTCGATCGATACGCTGCCTTGCCGGCCCAGGCCTTGGCCTACCAGATCGGCAACCTGAAGCTGCGCGAGTTGCGCCAGCGTGCCGAAACGCAGTTGGGTGGCCGCTTCAGCCATCGCGCCTTCCACGCAGCGGTGATGACAGCCGGCGCGGTGACGCTGCCGGTGCTTGACGATCTGGTCAGCGACTGGCTCCATCACGAACTGCGAGGAGCGGCCAAACATGCCGCTTGACGCAGCCAGTGGCGTGTACTACGAGGTGCAGGGCCAGGGCCAGCCGCTGCTGATCGGCTTGCCGCTGATGGCCTCTTTCACTCAGCTCTTTGGCAGCGAGTTGCAGCCGATTCTGGACGGTTATCTGGACCGTTTGACCGACCGCTACCGCGTGCTGCGGGTGGACTACCCCAGCATCGGCGGCAGTCGCGACATCGCACCCGATGCGCTGACGGCCGACCGGGTCTGCGCCGATTTGCTGTCAGTGGCCAGCGCTGCCGGCTTCGACCGCTTTGCCTACTGGGGCTATTCCTGGGGCGCCGCAGTCGGCCTGCAACTGGCCGCCCGCACTGACCGCCTGACCGCGCTGGTACTGGGAGGCTGGCCACCATTGGGCGCGCCCTACAAAGGCATCCTGCAGGCCACCCGGCTAAAGCAGCCCAACCCGGAACCGTCTTCGCTGAAAGTGCTGCGCTCCAAGGAACAGTACCGGCAATGGGAGACCTGGTACGCCAGCATGCTGGACTGGCCCGAAGCGGAATCGGTGGCAAGTATCGGCTGCCCGAAGATGCTGTACTTCGGAGGCGATGGTGACCTCGTGGAAGCAGGCATCCCGATCCGCATCGCGTCGATCATCCGCGAGCGCCGCATCGAACTCGAGGCGCAAGGCTGGCAAGTAAGCGAGATAGAGGGCCAGGGCCATGGCGTATGCATGGTGCCAGAGCTGGTGGTGCCAACCGTGCGAGACTTTCTGGACAGGGTGCTGCCTTGAACGCATCCACGGCCACCTCATCCGAAACCCAGGCCCTGATGGCGCCTTGGGCAGGACCCCATGGCGGCCTGCCACCGCTGGCTGGCGTGAACCCGACGGCGCTGGAAGAAGCAATGCGCTCCGCTATCGAAGCCAAGCGCGCCGAGGTGCAGGCCATCTCGTCGAACACCGCGCCGCCCAGTTTCGAAAACACCGCCGCTGCGCTGGAAAACTGCGGCCGTGCCTTAGGGCGAGTTCTTTGTGTGCACCGGGTCTATGCCAATAGCCTGAGCCTGGGCGACATGCCAGGCGTCGAGCAGCGCATCGCGCCCATGCTGGCCGCACTGGATGACGAGATCGCGCACGACGAGCGCCTGTACTCTCGGCTCAACGCAGTGTGGGACCAGCGCGCGGCGGCCGGCCTGACACCCGAGCAACAACGGCTGCTCGAAGTGCAACGAAAGCGCATGCAACGCAAGGGTGCGGGCTTGGCGGTATCGGCCAAAGCGCGCTTGGCGCAGATCAATGCACGGCTGGCCTCACTGTCGACCCAGTACAACCAGAACCTGATGCACGAGGCAGGCACGCAGGCGGTCTTCATCGAAGACCTGTCCGGCCTGGACGGCCTGCCCGAAGCCCAGCGCCAGGCCGCAGCAGCCGCGGCGGCAGACAAGGGCCGGCCCGGCATCTGGGCCATCCCGAATGCCCGCGGCGCGGTCTGGCCCTTCCTGACGCTCGCCACCCGACGCGACCTGCGCGAACAGGTCTGGCGCATGTGGACAAACCGCGGCGACAACGCCGGTGCGTTCGACAACAAACCCATCGCTGCCGAGATCCTGCTGCTGCGCGGCGAACTGGCGCGGCTGATGGGCTACCCGAGCTTCGCCCATTACGCGTTGGCCGAGCGTATGGCGCGCACGCCCGAGACGGCAATGGCGCTGCTGGAAGGCACCTGGACGAGCGTGAAAGCGGCTGCGCATGCGCAGATTGCCGACTACCAGGCCATCGCCGACAAAGATCCCGCTGTCGAAGGCGCACGGCTTGCACCCTGGGACCGCCAGTTCTATGCCGAAAAGCTGCGCCGTGAACGTTTCAATCTGGACGGTGACGCCGTCAAGGCGCACCTGCCGCTGGAAGCGGTGCTGCAAGCCATGTTTTGGGCCGCCGGTCGTGTTCATGGCCTGAGCTTCAAGCCCATCGCCGATGCGCCCTTGGTCCATCCCAGCGTGCGCGTTTACGAGGTCAGCCGCGACGGCGACGCGGTGGGCGTCATCTACTTCGACCTGTTCAACCGCGCGGGCAAAGCCCACGGCTCGTACCAGATGCAGTACCGCGAAGCCGAGAACTTCCGCGGCCGGGTGCTGCCGATTTCTGGCATTTACTCGACCTTTGCGCCGCCACCCGAAGGCCAACCCGCCTTGCTGCCCTGGGAGTACGCCAACGTTTTCTTTCACGAATTCGGCCACGCGCTGCACATGCTGCATTGCACCTCGTCCTACGCGTCATTGGGCAGCCAGCATGTGGCCTGGGATTTCGTCGAACTGCCAGCGCTGATCAACGAACGCTGGCTGCGCGACCGTGACTTGCTGGGTCGTTTCGCCCGTCATCACATCACCGGTGAGCCGATGCCCACTGAGCTGATCGACCGCATCGAACAGGGCCTGAAGTACGACCGCATCTTCAGCCTCAATCCCGACTTCCTGCTGCCGGCCATCGTCGACATGCGACTGCACCTGATGGCCGACGGCAGTGGCCAGCCCATCGACCCGGTGCAGGTCGAGAACGATACGCTGGCCGAACTGGGCATGCCGCCGGCCTGGGACCTGATCATGCGCGTCACGCACAACTTCCACATCTTCATCGGCGGCTATGCCGCCGGGCTGTATTCATACCTGTGGGCCGACGTGATGGCGGCCGACGCGGTAGAGACTTTCGAACGCTCGCCGGGCAGCATCTACGACGTGGCCACTTCGAAGGCCTGGATCGACAACATTCTGAGCGTCGGCCACCGGGTGCCGGCCGACGAAGCCTTCCACCACTTTGCCGGGCACGACCCCGACCCGTCGCCGCTGCATCGGCGCTTCGGCCTGCAGACGACTCCCTGACAACGCCTAACCATTCTTGAACGCGATGAGCCCGACGCCCGAACCCTATCGGCTGGAACCACTGCCCGACTATCGCGAGTACCCGCAGGCCGAGATGGTCGAACGCGCAAGCGCCTTCCATGCCGACATGCAACGCCGCCGCACGGTGCGCGACTTCGACAGCCGCCCCGTGCCGCGCGAGGTGATCGAACAATGCCTGCTGACCGCCGGCACTGCGCCCTCTGGAGCCAACCAGCAGCCCTGGTTCTTCAGCGTCATCACCCAGCCTCATGACAAGAAGCGTGTGCGTGAAGCGGCCGAAGTGGAAGAGCGCAGCTTCTATAACGAACGCGCGCCGCAAGAGTGGCTGGACGCGCTGGCGCCGCTGGGTACGGACTGGAACAAACCCTTCCTGGAAGAAGCGCCGGTGTTGATCGCGATCTTTGCGCAGAAGTACGGCGTGCACCCGGACGGTCCGCAGAAGGGCGAGAAGTTCAGCCATTACTACGTACCCGAATCGGTGGGCATCGCCTCGGGCTTCCTCATCGCCGCGCTGCACCACGCCGGGTTGGCGACGTTGACCCACACGCCCAACCCAATGAGCTTTTTGAACAAGCTCTGTGGCCGGCCGAGTTCGGAGAAGCCGATCATCCTGCTGGTTGTCGGCTATCCCAAAAAGGGCTGCCAGGTGCCGGTGCACGGCGGCATCAAGAAGCCGCTGAGCGCGATTGCACAGTGGATCGGACCCGAACATGGCTGAGCCGACTTTTCCTCGCTCGCTGGACTTCCTGGCCCCCGGCTGAAGGCGATCTGCGCCCGGTTTGCCGGAACTTCTCGGTAAGGCAGTACGAGCAGTTGGCGCAGGAGCTCAACTTCAACATCATGTTCAGCCAGCGTGGGGTGATGACGCTCGCGCATTCGCACCACGACCTCGATTCGCAGTCGCGTTGGGCCAATGCGATACAGGAAGCCGATCCAACGGAGCAGCGGTTCTGGGGCCACGCGCGGTATCCTGGCGAGCGCCTGAGTGAACCGGCCGGGAGGAAATCAGTCTCTGCGACACCCTCAGAAGAGGTCTCCCAGCGTACGAATTGGTGCATTGGTAATGCGACACTTTCGAGCCGGAGCGTCGGCTGTTCCAAGGGGTGATGCCGGGCTCACGCGGTTGAAATGACGATCCGGTCTCCCCAGCAGGCAGGGTGATGCCTAGCATGTTCTTGATATAGCAGCGCACACTGGCTTTGTCTATTCTGCCGTACGCGCCGCTGATGTCGGCGAGCCGATTTCGACAACGACAGGGACCCACAATCATGACCAATGACCTGGCCCCGCGCCGCCTTGCAACAACAGCCACGTCGCACGCCGTCCGCATTGCCTGTGCGCTTGCAGCGCTCACCCCCGCGTCTGCTGCCTGGGCGCAGACGACACCACCACCACTCGCCGCGCCTGTCACTGCTGCCGGTGACGCCACCGTCCTGGAAACCGTCACTGTGACTGCGCGCAAGCGTGAGGAGCGGGGCCAGGACGTGCCGCAGTCGATGAACGTCTTCTCAGGCGCAGCCCTGGAAAGCAGCGGCGTCACCCAGTTGGAGGAGCTGCAGTTCCGCACGCCGGGCTTGAAGGTGGTCAACGCGCTCGGCCAGGCCAGCGTGTCGATCCGCGGCATCAGCAATAACGCCAGTCCCCGGGGCGGCTCGGCGTCGACTGCGGTGCACCTCGACGGCGTGTACCTGCCGCGCCCGATTCTTGCGCTCGGGGAAGTGTTTGATCTGGAGCGGGTCGAAGTCCTCAAGGGGCCCGAGGGCACGCTGTATGGCCGCAACGCGACCGCCGGCGTCATCAACTACCTTACGCGCGATCCGCGTGGCGGAAGCGGCTTCGATGGCTTTGTCGGTGGCGGGTCGTACGGCCTGCTGCGGGCGCAGGCCGGTTTCAATGTCAACCTGGGCGAGGCAGCCGGGCTGCGAGTTAGCGCGGTGCACTCCAAGGACGACGGCTACACCAAGAACATCGGCAAGGGCGGTGGCGACATCGATGCCCGTGATTTCTCGGCCTTGCGCTTGAAGGGTGTGTTCGAGCTCACCAAGGACGTGCAACTCAAGCTCACGCTGCAAAGCGTCAATGACCGGGGCACGCAGGGAATGGGCGCCAGCCACAATCCTGCAACGACGAGCGCCTACGTTTTCCAAGCCGGTGCGCCGCAGCGCGAATCAGCGCGTCGAATCCGTCTGGATACGGCGGCCGATTCGTCACGGCAGGGCACCATCGCCTCTGCCGAGGTCAGCGCCAACCTCGGCAAAGACCTCGAATTCAAGTCGATCACGGGATATGTGGGATACAGCAGCCGGAGCTTATTGGATGCCGACGGTGTCGGGGGGTTCATCGAAAATGCGTCCGCAACAGACAAATCGACCTTTGTTTCGCAGGAGTTTCAACTCTCCGGTCGGTTCGGACCGGCTGTGAGCTGGACCTCGGGCGTGTACGTCTCGCGCGAGACGACCTCTGGCACATCCTTGATCGCGGACTCGAACTACTATCCTGTAGACCTGTCACCGTTCACCCTATTTGAGCTTGCGTATGACTCCACCGCACGCAACACCGCAGTCTTTGGCGAAGCAACCTGGCAGTTTGCCGACAAAACGTCGCTGCTGGTCGGCGCGCGCCAGACGAATGAGAGTCAGGAGGGTTCTTCCAAAGGCTACCTGCTCGATTTCGATACCTTCATGCCGGTTCCATTTGGCGGCGCACCGAAAGTCAGCGCCAGTAGTTTCACGCCGAAGGCCCTGCTGCAGCACCGATTCGACAAGGACACGATGGTCTATGCCAGTGCCACGTCGGGATTCAAGAGCGGCGGCATAAACTTCAATCCGCCGTTGTCTAAGTACAGTCCGGAAAAGGTCAAGTCCTACGAGCTGGGGACGAAGCTGATCACGGCTGGTGGCAAGGTCGAATTCGCCGCGGCAGCCTTTTACTACGACTACACCGACCTGCAACTGCGCACCGTGGTCGGCAACCAGACGCCCATCTCCAACGCGGCCAAGGCGGAGATCAAGGGCCTGGAGTTCACATTGATCGGACGGCCGACTCGCGAGCTGAGCCTTGACCTGAACGCGGCATATGTCGACAGTGCCTTGAAGAACTACATTTCGCCGGCCACCAAGACTGACTTGAGTGGCACGCCGCTGCCGTTGACGCCGAAGGCCTCCGCCACCGCTGGGGCCGAGTACCGGTGGGCTTTGGGCGGTGGTGCACTCACGATGCGTGCCGAGGTGAACCATCAGGGAGCGGTCATCTTCCCGGCATTCCAGAACACTGCCTTCGAGCGCCAGGACGCGGTGACGCTGGTCAACGCCAATTTGCGTTATGCGCTATCGGGCGGCAAGACTTATGTGTCCCTGATTGGCCGCAACCTGACCGACAAGACCTACCTGTCGAACCGCAACTACACCCGAGGTTTCTACGACTTGCAGACCTTTGCGCCGCCGCGCACGTTCGAACTCCGCCTGGGGACCAAGTTCTAGCATTAGCATTCGGCATGCCTTTGCGAGACCCCCAACCGTTCTATGCTGCACTCCAACGGTTCGCGGCTTTGCGTCGGGCCTTGGCGTGTCGCTTTGAATGGTCTGAAGATGGACAAGAGCTGCGCTGGTCGCTAGGCGACAGCGCAGCGCAACAACAGGTCAGCTACAGGATCGGCGACACCGAACCTCAGGTGACGGCCGCAATGACAAGCCAGCCGGTCGCGGCGTTGGCGGTTCGGCGGACGTTCATGCGCGAGACCTACCTTGTGCCTGAGTTTCCCGCGCCCGAAGCGCTGTCTCCGGATGGGGGCTGGCTCGCTTCGCTGCGCCACGGCGAACTGCACCTGCGCAGTGCCGTCGGCGATGCGGAGAAGCAGCTGACCACCGGCGCTACCGAAGATGTGGCGTGGGACCTGGAAACGATGGGTGTCGACCCGTGGTCACCCGACGGGCGCTGGCTGTTCGCCAATCAGATGGATCGTCGCGCCGTTTGGCGGGGGGTGCGCACGCGCTTCGATGCCGATGGCAGCGTGCGGGTCGATCACCCGCGCACACAACGCGCAGGCACGCAGATCGACATCGTGCAGCCCCATCTGATTCCTACCGATGGTGGGCCCGTTCGTCGCATCGACCTGGGTGACATGCGCGACAGTTTTGTGCGCCTCGTGGGTTGGCTGCCTGACGCCAGCGCCGTTGTGCTTTTGCGTTTGTCTCGCTTGCTCAATCAGGCTGAACTTTTTGTCGTCAACACTGCGGACTGCCGCGCACGCGCTGTACTGCGCGAACATTCCGCCACGTTCCTGCGCCCGGACACCGTGATTTGGGGCGGTTCCTTGGGTTGCGATCTGATGCCGGATCGGCGCTTCCTGTGGCACTCCGAGCGCGACGGCTGGAAGCATCTCTACCTGGGCCGCCTGGATGGTGATCCAACCGCGGCGCTCACCCAGTTGACCCGGGGCGAGATCGTGGTTGACGACGTGGTCCGCTGCGACGCCAACTGGGTCTGGTTCCGTGCCCGGGCTGCCGGGCCCCGGCCTTATGACTTGCATCTATACCGTGTGCCGCTGGCGGGTGGGGCCGTACAGCGCCTGTCGGAGGGCGACGGCGAACACGATGTTCTCTTCTCGCCTGACGGCTCGCACTTTGTCGATACCTTCTCGACCCCGTCGATGCCGCCATGCAGTGTGCTGCGCCTGGGCAACGGGGCGCTAGTGACCGAGCTTGATCGTGCTGAGGTGAACGTGCAGCTGGGTGCCCGCTGGACAGCCCCCGATGAGATCGTCGTCACCGCAGCCGATGGCGTCACTGCCCTGCACGGCGTGCTGTTCAAACCACCCGGCTTCGACCCGTCGCATCGATACCCCTTGCTGCACTGGGTCTACGGCGGCCCTCAGATGCGCATCGCTCCATCTGCCTTCGCGCTGCGCGGCGACAACGACCTGTTGCACCATGCGCTGGCTGACGCCGGCTACCTCGTGCTCGTGCTTGACGCACGCGGAACGCCACAGCGCTCAAAAGCCTTTCAGGACCTGGTCTGGCGCAGTTTCGTGGACCATGTCGTGGCTGACCAGGCCGGCGCACTGCGCCAACTGCTCGCACTGCACCCTTGGATCGACGGGCAGCGCGTCGGCGTGCTGGGGCGATCTTGGGGTGCCGCCTTTGCCCTCCACCTGCTCGCCGCTGCACCTGATCTCTATCGCGCGGCGGCCTGTACCGTGCCCGGTTTCGACCCATATGGCGGCCTGATCTACGAGCCCTACCTGGGATTGCCGCAAGACGACCCGAGGCCCTACCAGGCCGCCGAACCCTGGGCGCTGCCACAACGCATCGACAAGCAGGCGCGGGTGCTGTTGATGGCCGGCACGCTGGACTCGCCACAGCAATGGGATCTGCAGCGCATGTCGCGCCTATTGGTCGAGGCGGACATCTCGCACCAGACCCTGGTTTTCGCCGAACAGGAGCATGTGTTCGAAGCCGATGCATTGCGCTTTCACCAGCGCGCTCTGCGCGACTTCTTCGACGAGGCTTTGGCATGACAGTGCTGGCTCAACTGCTGGCCACCGCGGATGGCGTGCTCGCCCGGCGCGAGAGCGTTGAGCCGGCACTGGCCTTGAGCCTGGGCCGACCCGTGCACGGCCTGGCCACGCTGGACCCGGCACGCCAGCAAGCCGATGCGGCATTCTTCCAGGAGGCACGCACCCATCTGGCAGGGCTCGCTGCAACCGAGCTGAGCCCAGCTCAGGACGGCTTGCGCCGTGCCTTGATGGTCGACTTGACGCACCGTATCGACGGCGCCGCATTCCGCAATCTGGACTTCGTGGTCGCGCCCTACACAGGGGGTGACCTGCATGCCGAGGCACAGCAGGCGCTGGCCGCACAGCCTTTGGCGTGCAAGGCCGACATCGAAGCCTATGCCGCGCTGGTGCGTGACTATGCCCGGCTGGCGCGCGAGATGCTGGCGCACACCACGCAACAGCAAGCCCAGGGTCTATACCTGGCGGCGCCGGCTTTGCCCGCAGCACGGGCCACGCTCCGAGACGTGATAGACGCACTGCCTGCTGCGGTGAGGCCGGCGGATGCACGTCTGACTGCGCTTGGTCCTGCGGCCGGCGAGGCCTTGCAAGGCACATTGGCAGCGCTGCTGCATCGCGAGTTGTTGCCGCCACTGCAACAACTCGCATCCCTTCTTGGCGATGCCTGCGCCGCGCGCGCGCCACAGGGCGTCGGGTTGGGTCAGTACCCGGGCGGCGATGCCTGCTACCGGTATCTGGCGCGTCGCCACGCCGACTGCACGCTTGAGCCTGCAGAGATTCACCGGATCGGCCTGGACACGCTGGATCGGCTGCGGGCTGTCAAGGACAGTTTGCGGGCCACACTGATGCCCGGCATGGCCGCTGACGACTTCGACTGTTTGGTGCAGAACGACCCGCGTTGGAAAGCCACCACGGCGGCCGAGGTCGAAGCCTGTTTTACCGGCCACATGCAACGCCTGGAGCCGCTGCTGCCGAACTGGTTCGGTCGCCTTCCACGCAACCCTTGGGCGGTCACGAGGGCAAACCCCGCGTTCGAGGGAGGCATGACGTTCGGCTACTTCCAGCGCGCCACGCCAACAGACCCGGTCGGACGTTATCGCTACAACGGCAGCGACCCGGGTGCACGCTCGCTGATCGGCGCCGCGCACCTGATCTATCACGAGCTGCTGCCGGGGCACCATTTGCAGTTGTCGCTGCAGGATCAGGCGCAGATGGTGCACCCGCTACAAGGCAACCTGTTTTCCACGGCCACCATCGAAGGCTGGGCGGTCTATTCGTCTGAGCTGGCCTGCGAAATGGGCGCCATCATCGGCTTCGATCTGTATGGGCATGCCCAGATGCAGAGTTTCATGGCCGCGCGGCTGGTCGTCGACAGCGGCCTCAATGCCCTGGGCTGGACGCTGGAACGGGCACGTGCCTTCATGCGCGCTCACACGGTTGAGAGCCCCGGCGTGATCGACAGCGAACTACTGCGCTACAGCACCGACATCCCGGCTCAGGCGCTGGCTTATGAACTGGGCCATATTGCCATCAACAAGCTGCGCCAGGATGCACAGCGGCGCTTGGGCAACGCATTCGATGTGCGCGGCTTTCACGATGCCTTGCTGGCCAACGGTGGCTACCCGCTGCCGGTGCTGGCCGACCAGATCAATCATTGGGTCGCGTCGAGCACTCAACTGCCATGAACTCACCGCCGTCTCCTGAACAGCCCACCCCGACGTTTGGCACGCATACGTTCGGCGCACTCAATTGCGCCCGAATAGACCTGGCTGCGGATGCCGATGAAGTCTGGCCATTGCTTTTCGACCGCGAGCAATGGATGCCCAGATTTGTCAGCAAGGAAAGGCTCGACGGTCCGGCGGACGCAGTGGGTGAACGGGCGCTGTACACGAGCCGGGATGCAAGTGGGCAAGCGCACACACGTATCGACGAGATCCTCTGCCTGGAGCCGCAGCGCCGGCTGGTGTTCCGGCTGGCGCTTTTGGACGAGGGCGCCACCACCGCCTTCGCAGATTGGCGCTTGGTCCCCACTGCCGCGGGTTGCACGCTGGAGCTGAGCGTATTCTGGCTTGACCTGCCCGGACCGGGCATGAACTGGCCGGCGGTGCAGACGCTGCGGCAGAGCTACGTTGCGGCGACACAAATCGTCATTGAAGGGCATCTCACGGGCATTCGTGATGCGCTTGCCAAACACTGAGGCCAGGGGGGCTCGCCCGGCTGGTTTACAGTGCTTGCCACAAATGCCTCAAAAGCTGGCCACCGTAGCCCCTCCCGCACGCCCGCTGGCCTGGGCTTCAGCTTGGGCTGCGCGGCTGCTGCGCGCGCAACAAGAGCCTGCCGCCATCAGCCTGCTGCACCAGGCTTTGAGCGCCTTGGAGCCACTGAGCAACTTCATCGTTTTCGAGTTCGCGCTCGATCACCAGCCCGAGCTGATCGATTGCAATTACGAGCGCGACTACATGCTGGAGCACATGGCGCAGTACCGGCGTGGCTTGTATCTGCTCGACCCGTTCTGGCGGACTGTCGTTGAAGGCCGCGCGGGGCTGGTGCGGATGGAAGACATCGCGCCCGAGGACTTTCGGCAGTCGGAGTATTTTCAGCGTCACTACCAGGCAACCGGCGTGGTCGACGAACTGCGTTATGTCGTACCGCTACAGCCGGGGCGCAGCGTACATGTCTTCGTCGAACGCGAGGCGCCGCTGCCGGTTTTCGACGCTGAAGAGCTGCAGCGGTTTGGCGACGTTGAGCCGCTGGTCCGCGCCTTCATCGAGGCCCACTTCATCTGGCGCGACCGGCAGCGCCTGCAGGCTACGCCACCTCGCCCGGCGTTCGACCTGCGCGTGCAGATCCACGCCATGCAGCCTGGCGAGATCACGCTGCGCGAGACCGACATCATCGAGCTGATGCTCAAGGGTCATTCTGCCAAGTCGATGTCCAGTGCGCTGAATATCGAGGAGGGAACGGTCACCAACCACAAGCGCAACATCTACGCCAAGATCGGCATCCATTCGCAGGCCCAGTTGTTCGACCGGTTTCTGCGCACCCTGACTTCGCACTGAAGGCGTTGCCGCGCAGGCCGTCACTCAATGATTGGCAACTCGATGCAGGTGGCCATACCCGGGCTGCGGAACACGCGCTGGGTCGCCTTGCGATAGTCCTGTGGCTGGGCAAAGGCGATGCGCGGCACGTAGCGCTGCGGATTGCGGTCGTACAGCGGGAACCAGCTGCACTGCACCTGAATCATCAACCGGTGGCCCGGCGCAACGCTGTGGCTCACCTGGGGTAACGCAATCCGGTAATGCACGACCTCGCCACTTGGCACGGGGCTTGGCCTGGCCGGGGCGTCGCGGTAGCGGCCGCGCAGGATTTCCATGGCCAGCGGCAGTTGGTAGCCGCCCAGACCTTCATTGCCGGGCACTTCGTCGGGCTGAACGTCGATGAGTTTGACGATCCAGTCCACGTCGCTGCCGGTGGTGGCGGCGAAGAGGTGGACGACGGGTTGCCCAGCCAGGCGCAAAGGCATCGTCAGCATTTCGGAGGTGTAGGTCAGCACATCCGGGCGGTCGCCGGCAAAACGCTGATCATCCACCAGCCAGCGCTCCCACGCATAACCTGGGGCGGACTTGGGGCGGATCGGGCGCGGTTGGTACGTCACCGGCTTGGCGGGGTCGGAGACAAATTCGTCGAAGTCAGGTGTTAGCGCCGCTTCTGCCGCATCCGGCGTATCAAAGTTCAGCTTGAAACCGGCTTTCAGAAACAGCCGCCGGCAAGGCACTGCGGCCGTGCCGGCCCGTGGCCAGGCATCGTATTCGTGCCAGGTGTTGCTGCCGGTCTCGAAGGCCACCACGCGGGGGATGGACACACCGGTCTGGCCGTCCTTCAGATGTGCGTTCAGGAACGGCAAGAGCACGCGCTGTCGGAACCAGACAGCGGTGTCGCTACCGAACTTCAGCGCACCGAGCTCGGCACCGTCCAGGAAGAACGGCGCCGGGTGGCTCCAAGGTCCGATGACGAGGTGGTTGTCTTCACGGCTGGCCGGGCTCGCTTCCATGGCCGCGTGCGCTGCGCTGGCGCCGTAGATGTCCTCAGCATCCCACAGGCTTTGCACGTGCAGGGTGGGCACGACGGGCGCCTTCTCGCGCAGCAGTCGATCCAGCGCTTGGCCGCTCCAATGCGCGTCATAGTCAGGATGCGCCAGCACGCGTTGCCAAAAGGGCAGGCGATCCAGGCCAAGGGCCTGCCCCATCGCGGCGGCCGAGCCGGCCAGCAGCCAGCTTTCGTACTCGTCGTGGCGTTGGCCGGGCCAGCTGCCGACAACCGACTTGCCACTGGTCTGCCGCACAGCGTACTCAGCCGTAGGCAACTGCCTGAAGGCGCCGTTGTGGAAAAAGTCGTCGCCTGTCCAGCAGTCGACCATCGGGTTGATTGCCACGCAGGCCTTGAGCGCCGGATGAGGCTCCAGCAAGCTCATCAAGGCGGTGAATCCGTCGTAGCTCAGGCCGAGCGAGGCCACACGGCCGTTGCATTCGGGCAGGTTGGCCAGCAGCCACTCGATCGTGTCCCAGGCGTCAGTGCTGTGGTCGGCGGGCCCGTCGTTGAGCGGGCCGCACACAGGCAGGTTCAGCACGTACTCACCTTCGGAGCCGAACTTGCCGCGCACGTCCTGTACCACCAGGATGTACTGGCTGCGCACGAGATCGGCATGCAGCGGATGCAGCGCCCCGGCGGCGTCGGAGCTGCCGGTTACTTGTGTCAGCTCGGCCGCGTTGTAGGGCGTGCGTTCGAGCACCACCGGCGCCGGCGCAGCGCCGTGCGGCACGATGATGAGGGTGTGCAGTCGCACGCCGTCGCGCATGGGGATCATCACTTCGCGCCGGTCATGATCGGCGGCTCGGCGGGTGGCCGAGAACAATGCGGGAATGTCGCCGCCCGCTTGCGGTTTGCTGGCGTCGATCATGGTGAGGACAAGGATACGGCAAAGTCGTCGAGCAACTCATCCGGTCCGTAGGTGCCCTCTTGTCGCGACCGGTTGAAGGTGGCGCCAAGCACCAGCCCTCGCGCGGGTATGCAGGCCGCCAGAACACCCCAGAAGCCAGTGTGGCCCCAGCAGTCGAGCCCGGCCAAGGACCGATGGAACATCAGGCCGTTGTGGCTGAAGTCGTCGAACCCGCATGGCGTGCGCTGGGCATCGAGCAAGCGCTTCAGCGTGTCGGCCCGCTCGAACACCCGGCCGTCAAAGAGCGCACGAAAAAACCGGTCGAGGTCGGCAAGCGTGCTGACCAGCCCACCGCCGCCGAAGAGGTCGAAGCTGGCGTCGAAGGCGCTGGCGTCGATGTCTCGAAAAAACTGCGGCGCGCAGGCCGGTAATCCCGGCACAGCGGGCTCGACGGCATCGAGCCAGGTTCGATGCAGCCCGAGTCGCTCAAACGACAGCAAGCTGCGCAGCGCAGCCGCCAGGCTCAAGCCACTGGCCTGCTCCAGGATCTCGCCCAGCAGGATGTAGCCGGTGTCGCTGTAGTGGAAAGTCTCGCCGGGGGCGCACAGCGGCGCACCCAGAGCCATCGCAAGCTGAACCTGTTCGAGCCGGCTCCAGCGGTGCGCCGGTTCGCGCAGCAATCGGTCAAGAAAGGCATCGCATGAACAGTGGTCACGCAGGCCGCTGCTGTGCCGCATCAATTGTGCGATTGTGATGCTCTGCGGGTCGTAGCCCCCGCCAGTCAGCAGGTGCAGGGTCGGCGCCGTCAGCCAGGCCGACAGCGGCGATTCGATCTGCAAGCCACGAGTTTCGGCCATCCGCATCAGCGCGGCGGCCACATGGACCTTGGTCACGCTGGCGATGCGAAACGGTGTTGTGTCGGGTAAGGCTGGCGCTGCAGTTGTGCCTTCGCGCGCGAGGCTGCGGATCCAGGCGCCGCCGCGGCTGTCGGTTACATGAAGCATCAGCGGGTCTCGCCAACCGGTGCTCTTCATCCGCCTGAGCAGCGTCGCGTCGAAGCGTTGCAGCCAATCGGGTTGGTTGGTGCTCACAGTGCGGCCACCGCCTGAGCGCTCAGGGCGACCCGGTCCACTTTGCCGATGGACAGCATTGGCAGTTCCGGCAACAACACAAATTGCTTCGGGCGCTTGTAGTCAGCCAGTTGTTCGCGGCATTGGATGTTCAGCTCGCCAATCAGCATCGATGTCTGGGCCGACTCCTTTGCGACGACGAAAGCCACGCCCACTTCAAACCAGATGGGGTGCGGTGCTGCCACCACCGCGGCGATTTGCACGCCGGGGTGAGCTGCGATCACTGCCTCCACCTCCGCCGGGTAGACGTTGTAGCCACCCGACTTGAACATCTCCTTTTTGCGGCCAGCAAGTCGCAGCCGGCCATCTGGCAGCATTGCGCCGAGGTCGCCGGTGCGGAAGTACCCATCCCCGGTGAACGCAGCCGCGCTGGCCGCGGAGTCGCGCCAATAGCCGAGCAGGCAGCGCGGTGAGCGCACTTCAATCTCGCCGATGTCACCTGCGACCACGGCACCGGCGATACGCAGCTCGGTGGCAGGCATCGGGTAGCCCACACTGCCCGTCAACTCGGCCAAGGACCGGGTCGGCGCCATCGCCGTGATCGCGCTGGTGGTCTCGTTCATGCCGTAGTTGGTCGCGATGGGTGCGATTTTGCCCAGTGCCTCGGCGAGCTCGGCCGGGATCGGTGCACCTTCGATCGCGATGACCTGCACGCTGCTCAGATCGGTGCTGTCGAATTCTGGCAAGGCGCGCTGCAGGATGAAGGTGCTTGGCACCGAGCCCCAGAACGTGACGCGCTCTGTGGCTATCAACTGCAAGGATGCCAGCGCATCGAACTTTCGCTGGAACACCACGCAGCCACCAGCCAGGATAGTGGGCAGCGTCAGGTCGATGATCGACCCGACATGGCTGATGGGCAGGAAGTTCAAGGTACGTAGAGGGTCCATCGGCCACAGAGCGTTTTGCGCGCGGCAGAACGCGACGATGGCGGCTTCCTGCAGCATCGCTCCCTTGGGCAGGCCAGAGGATCCAGAGGTGTAGACGATCACACAGGGCTGCGCAGCGGTGCAGGCCGAGTTTGTGGAGGCCGTTGTATCCGGCGGTGCCGAAACAAGGCCGGGCTGCGCAAGAAAACTCGCCAATGACACAGCAGCGGGAGGTGAAGTGGCGGCGTCAGCACCGTTGTCCTCGACCACGACAAGTTGTGCTTGCAGCGCGTGCTGCGCCAGGATGGCAGCGATCTCGACCGGATAGTCCCGCTTGCCCTGGCGCCCAAATGAAAACACCAGGCGTGCCTGCAAGTTGCATAGCCGGTGCTCGAGTTCCTGAGGCTGGCAGCGCGGATCGAGGCCACACCAGATGGCACCCAGCGACACGGTGGCCAGCAGGCACACCAGGCTTTCGCGGCCGGGTGGCGCCAGCATGGCGACACGGGCACCCGAGCGCACACCCTGTGCGGTCATGGCCGAGGCCCAGTGCTGGACCTGCGCTTGCAACTCGCCGAAATTCATGCGGCCGAGTTCGTCGACCAGCGCTTCACGCAAAGGATGTCGTTCGGCCCACCAGGCCAGGTGGGCCGACAAGGTGACGGGCAATAAAGCGGGCGCAAGGGTCATGGGGTGTCGACTATCAGGAGGGTGCGGCACCGTCCATCAGCGCGAGCCAGTCGGCTGCAAGCGCCAACTTGTCGGCACCCAGCACCTCCACCTCGGCCGCGATGTGGACGCGAACCCCGCCTTTCGATCTGCATTGCACGCCCTTGATCGTGAAGCGGCCGCGGATCTGCGCACCGGCAGGAATGGGGCTGGTGAAGCGCACCCGGTCAAACCCGTAGTTGACAAGGTCTGCATCGATGGGAATGACGCGGGCGGACTTGGCAAGGCAGGTCAGCAGGGCCAGCGTTTGAAACCCGAAAGCGATCGGCCCACCAAACCGGCTGTGCGCCCGCGCCCAGGCCGGATCGACGTGGTTGGGGTCGGGGTCCCGGGTGACACGACCGAAGTCGTTGATGTCCTCTTGCGGCACAAGCATCCAGTCAGACAGTCGGGGCTCGCGCGGCCAATCGCCGATCAGGTCGGCAAAATGGAGTTCGGGTCTTGGATCTGTCATAAGGTGCAGCGCGCGAGTGAAGCCTGAACGAGGGTAGCATCGCCGCCGCAACCACGTCCATGTCAAGAAGCTGCCATCTTCAAGCCTCGCTTGGCCGGTTCATACTTCGGCTCCAGAGGAGCGATTCAAGATGCAACTATTGATACATGCCGGAGCCGGCAATGTGAGCCGCGACAGCGACCTGGGCCAACTTGAGCCGCAGATGCTTGAAGGGCTGAAGGCCGCGCTCGAAACAGGCTACGCCATCCTGCGCGCTGGCGGTAGCAGCCTGGACGCCGTGACCGAAGTCGTTGCCTGCATGGAAGACAACCCGCTGTTCAATGCCGGACGCGGCTCGGTGCTGAGTCGCGAGGGCCGGGTAGAGATGGATGCGGCCGTCATGGATGGTCGTGGCCGGCAGGCGGGTGCCGTGGCGTGCGTGGGCAATGTCCGCAACCCGGTGCGGGCCGCACGCTGCGTGATGGAACGGTCGCCCCATGTGCTGTTAGTCGGGGCAGGTGCTGAGGCCTTTGCGCGCGACAGTGGCTGTGCGATCGTGTCGCCTCACTATTTTGTGACGCCGGAAATGTATGCCTACTGGTCGTCGCTGCGCGGGCCGGGCAAGCCAGAGCTTGAAATCTCGGCCGGTGGCATCGCCAGCAAGCATGGCACGGTGGGTGCGGTGGCGCTGGATCTGCACGGCAATGTGGCGGCGGCTACTTCGACCGGTGGCATGACCAACAAGATTGCCGGCCGGGTGGGCGACGCACCGATTCCTGGCGCCGGCACCTATGCCTGCAACCGCAGCGTGGCGGTTTCGTTCACCGGAACCGGAGAACATATCCTGCGCACTGCCGCCGGGCACCAGCTGGCCGCGTTGATTGAGCACAAGGGCCTGTCGGTCCCTGACGCGATGACGGTCTTGTTGGCCGAGTTGACCGCTATCGGCGCAGAGGTCGGAATTATCGCCATCGGGCCTCAGGGCGGCTGGTGCATTGACTTCAACACCACCGGCATGTTGCGCGGCAGTGTCGACGCCAGCGGCAATATTGTGACTGCCATGTTCATTGATGGTGCGGTGCGACGGCTGGCCGGTTGACGCCCGCTCGCCCGACCCCGCGGGCACAGGCGGCCAGGACAAGCGCCGCCAACACACTGCTCGCCGCGCCGACCAGAGCGATCGACTGCGGCAGCGCCATTGGGCCGCTGAGCAAATGCTGCGATGACAAGGCGACCAAGGTCGGGCCTGTCGATGCCACCATGTAAATGGTGGCGCTGATCATGCCAGTGCCCAGGCCGCGGCGATTTTCCGGCAACAGCGCCTGTGCGTTGACATAGGTCAGAGACAGCGCGGCCACGGTGCACACGCCGCTGAGCGTGAGGGCGACAGCCAGCCAGGCTGGGGCAGGTACGAGGTACACGGCCAACAATGGCCCGCAGCAAAGCGCTGCCGCGGCGGCCAGCCAGACCCGGCCCGCCAGGGCATGACGGCGGTACAGGCTGTCACCGAGCCAGCCTCCGATCAGCGGCCCGCCGCTACTAGCGATCAAGGTAATGATGCCGAAGGTGAACCCCGCCTGTTGCGCGTCGTATCCAAAGTTGCGTGTGAAGACCGTGGGCATCCAGCTCAGGCTGGCGGCGTCGACAAGGGCCACGAGCGCTGCGGCGCTGACCAGGGTGACGATCAGCTTGACCGGCAGCGCGGGCGCGGGCTGTACCGACGGCGCAGCATGGGTACCCTGGGCCATCGGCTGACCGCGTCGGTCCCGCAAGCCGAAGACCAGCGGCAGCATCAGCAGACCCGGCAGCGCCAGCAGAAATGTGGTCGCGCGCCAGGGCTCGGGGCCAAGCACTGAAGCCCAGGCGATGAATGCGCCGCCCTCCGCCAGTCGCTGTACGACGCCGGCCAGCATGATCGCCAACGATGGGCCAGAACCAAGCACCACAAAAAATACACCCACCGCCCGGCCACGCTGCTCGGGCGGGAATGCATCGTTGACCCAGGTCATCGCCAACGGCAGCTTCATGCCGGCGCCGACGAACAGCAGCAAACGTCCGACCACCAGCAACTCGAAGCTGCCGGCGAGAGCGCTGGCCATGGCGCCAAGCGTCCAGATCACGATTGCAATCGACATCAGCAGGCGCCGCGAAAAACGGTCGCTGAGCCAACCGCCAACCAGACTCATCACGACAAAGGGGACGGCGCCGACGGCGCCGAGCAGCAGGCTGATCTGCACGTCGCTGATGCCCAGCGTCTTGCGGATCGGGTCGACCATGACGTTCATCGGAAGTTTGGCCAGATCCAAGCTGACGGTGACCAGCACCATCATCGCGAGTACTGCATAGGCCTGCCAGCGGCTGTAGAGCTTGACCTGCTTGGCGCCGGCCTCAGACCCGGGCATCGCTTCGTGCGATTCCATCAGCAGGCTACCGGCTTGAGCGTCGACAGGCCGGTGAGCACATCGTCGAGTGACGCCAACACGCCAAAGATGCCATCTTCTACCGTGACCATGTGGAGCGCAGCGCTATGGGCATAGGCGTCGGCGCTGGCGCAGGCATCTTGCACCAGCAGGCATTGGTACTTGCGGTCCACCGCCTCACGCAAGGTCGTGTGTACACAGACATCGGTCGTACAGCCGGAAAAAATCAAGTGTGTGATGCCGCGCGCGCGCAGCACCAGCTCGAGGTCGGTCTGGTAGAACGCTCCGTTGGCGGTCTTGTCAACGATGACGTCCCCCGCAAGCGGCGTCAGTTCCGGAACAATCTGGTACCCGGGGCTGCCACGCAACAGCGAGCCGGGGTCGCCGCGTTTCATCTCGATGCCAGCACGCCTGGCACGCCAATGATCATAGGCATTGGCGTCGGCGAGGTCGGCCCGGTAACCCTGGCAGGTCCAGATCACCAGGCAGCCTGCCGTTCGGGCAGCGTCGGTCAGCCGCTTGATGGGAGCGATCACCGCGCGCAGCGGCGCCGGGTCGTAGCCCTTCTTCGCAAAGTACCCATCGGTCGATAGAAAGTCAACCTGCAGGTCGATCGCCAGCACGGCAGTTCGTGCTGGGTCAAGTTGACCGTCGTAGGGGTAGTTGAAGGGCCGGGCCTTGATCATTGGGTTTTCTCCTTTGCCATGACTGGTTTATAGCCGGGAGTGCGCCGGGCGGCCATGTCAAGAAGACGACATGCGTGATCGCCGCGGCCCATGCACAATGCATCAACAACGCACCACCTGTTTCGCCTATCGTCGCGATGCTTTGTCATGCGTATTGCTCGGCTTGCAACCCGTTAGCCGCCCTAAAACTAAGTGTGACCCGCCTAAAGCGGTACCAGCGCGAACACATATGCTGCCACGTTGCACCGCACGCACATGAACTCACGCACCCGCTACTCTGCCTGGAACCTCTTGGCCTCGGCCCTGCACGGCCAGGCCGACTGGGCGCCGGCGTGGCGCGATGCCGAGCCCAAGGCCCGCTACGACGTGGTCATCATTGGCGGCGGCGGCCACGGCCTGGCCACGGCCTACTACCTGGCGAAGAACCACGGCATCACGAATGTGGCGGTGCTCGAAGCCGGCTGGATCGGCGGCGGCAACATCGGCCGCAACACCACCATCGTGCGCTCGAACTACCTTTACCCCGAGAGTGCCCGTCTGTACGACTTTTCGGTGCGGCAGTACAAGCAGTTGGCGCAGGAGCTCAACTTCAACATCATGTTCAGCCAGCGCGGGGTGATGATGCTCGCGCATTCGCGCCACGACCTGGATTCGCAGTCGCGCTGGGCCAATGCGATGCTGTCAACGGCGTCGATGCCGCACAGCACGCGGCCGAACACTCAGCCTGCCTCGACGGCGCGCGCGGCGCGCGCGGTCTGCACATAGCCACGACCGCAAAGCAGCATCAGTCCGGCGGCGATCATCAAGGCGGTCGTGGATGTGGCCGTCATCGCCAACATCAGGCCATCGGGGCGCGGCTTCAGCGCATCGGAGATGGCGCCCACGACTGCAGGGCTGAGCGAACCGAGGACCATGTTGAACATGATGATCAGCGAGATCAGCCGTGCACGCAGTGGCGCCGGGGTCATCTCTTGCAGGGCTGTCGGAAAGACCATCGTGCCGGCCATCAGGAAGGTGTGGTGCAAAGCCATCAGCGTGAACAGCTCCACCGGTGTTCTCGCCAAGAAAAGCGTTGCCGCAAAGACACCGCTGGCTGCCGCGGCGAAGGCCAGAACCCGCACGGGCAACAACGGGCCCAGCCGCGGTGCCAGCCACTTCATGCCCACATTGGCGATCAACAGCCCCACGACCGATGACGCGAACGTGGCGATGCCCATGGCATTGCCCAGGTCCAGCGCCGTCACGCCCATCTGCCGCATGGCCACTACGGGGATGAAAGCGCCGGTGGCGCCAAAGCCGAACACCAGCAGGCCCACCGACAACATGAAGGTGGCAAACGAGAAACGCTGGCTGCGCAAGAACGGCCAGACAGACGGCTGTTTGGCTTGCACCGCCGTCGCGACACCCGGGGGCGTTCGGGCCGGGTTGCGCTTATTGAGGGGCAACAACAGGATCATCGGCACGAACACGATGCCTGGCAGGGCCGTTGCAAAGAATGCCAGTCGCCAGGTCGGCAAGGCTTGCAGCAAGTCGGGCAGCAGCGGTCGCCAGAGATCAATGGCGTGAATCATCCACCCGCACATTGCGATGACCAGGCCGACCACCAAGCGCCCGGTGACGATGAACAAGGAATTGGCCAACTGCCGCTGGCCGCCGCGGAACAGTTCGGGAATCAGGGCATAGGCGATGGGCAGCAAGCCGGCCTCGGCCGCACCCACCAAGGCGCTGGTGACAAACAGTTCATTGAAGTCACGCGCCAGGCCGCAGGCGCCAACGGCCAGGCTCCAGGTAGCGATGCAGCCGGCCAATACCGTGCGGCGGTCAAAGCGGTCTGACAACCACGCGATGGGGTAGCCGACCACGGCTGCAAACAAGGCCACACTCACCCCCTGCAGCAGGCCGAACTGCAGGTCAGACAGCCCCAGCGCCTGGCGCAAGGGCTCGGCCTGCAGGCCAAAGATCTGCCGGTCCATGTAGGTGTACAGGCCCAAGGCCACCAGCACCAGCAGGCTGACCCATGCGGACATCGGTGCCCGCTCAGATTCATCGCTGGCGGGTGGCGCCACGACGGCCTCAGTTTGAACGGCCATGGCGTTGCTCCAGTTGTGCACGTAGTGCGTTGTCGGACAGCGGTTCGCCAGTGGCTTGCCGCATCATGGCGTCCAGATCGTGGCGCGCGCCTTGCTGCCAGATGCGAGGCGACAGCCAGTCGCCGATGGCCTTGCAGTCGCCAAGCGCCACCTGGGCTTGCAGGTCAGGCACGTCACGCCGCAGGGCAGCGAAGCACTGCGCCGCCGCCATGGCGCCCAGAAGGTAAGCCGGGAAATAGCCGAACATACCCTGCACCCAGTGCGGGTCTTGCATGGGGCCCTGACTGAACAGCGCTTGCGGGCCCACGCCCAGTAGCCGCTGCATGCGCTCGTTCCACCAGGCGGGCACGTCGTCAACCTCGATCTCGCCATCAACCAGTGCCTGCTCGATCTCGACGCGAAGGATGACATGCAGCGGATAAGTCAACTCATCGGCCGCGACGCGGATACGTCCAGGCCGGACGCGGCGCAGCAGCCGCGTCAGGTTGTCCGGCTCGAACGCCGGCTGATGACCGAAGGCCTGGTGCAGTAGCGGCGAAAGGGCCTGGCAAAAAGCTGGCTCAGGCGCCAGCTGGCGCTCGAAGATCAGCGCCTGGCCTTCGTGCAGGGCGGCCGAATGCGGCCCGGCCAGCGGCTGACCCAGCCAGGCGCGCGGCAGGTTCTGCTGGTAGCGCGCGTGGCCGGTCTCGTGCATGGTGCCAATCAGTGCGGGCACAAAATTACTCTCGTCGAAACGTGTGGCCAACCTCACGTCTTCGGGCACGCCGCCGGTGAAAGGGTGCTGGGTGGTGTCCAGTCGCCCGGCATTGAAGTCGAAGCCCAGCATCCCCATCACCTGTTCGCACAGGCGCTGCTGTGCTGCGGCCGGGAACGGGCCAACCGGTTCGAGCAGTGGCGCAGCACCCGCCTGCGCGGCCAGCGCCTGCTCAAGCAGCGGCGGCAGCCACCCTTGCACGCGCGCGAACAGCGGTGCCACCCGGGCCATGCGCAAGCCCGGCTCCGAGCGTTCAAGCAGCGCGTCCATGGGCTGCAGACTCAACGCGTCGCCAAGTCGCATGGCTGATTCGCGCACCACCGCCACCAGCGGCGCCCATGCGGGGGCGAAGCGAGCCCAGTCATTGTCCTGGCGCGCCACGCTCCAAGCTTGCATGGCGACGCCGATGGCAAGTTCGCGGCGCTCGGCCAAGGCCTCGGGAATGCTCGCCTCGATGCGGCGCGCCTGCTCCATGCGTGCGAAATTGAGAGCGGTGTCGCCCTGCAGTGGTTCTTGCCTAGCCGCCTCGAATTGCCCGGCCAAGACGTGACCCGCTTGAAGCTGCTTGATCAATACCGTGAGCGCCGCCTGGGCTGCCGCGCGCGCGGACGCGCCTGCGGGCGGCATGTGGGTCAGTCGGTCCCAGGTGGCGACGGCCTGCAGGTGCTCCAGATCGTGGATGCGCCGGTGATGGACCACCAAAGCGTCATAGGCAGGCGTCAGGCTCATTCAGACCCCAAGGCAGCGCAAATGCATTCGCATATCCGCTAGCGCCGAAACGCGAATCGAACGCCGCGCGCGATACCTGCGGGCGGCACCATATTGTGGTCGTCGCCCTCGTGAACCACGGTTTCCACATGCAAGCCAGGGGATGCGAGCGCGGCGAGCCTGGCCCCGAGCTCGACCGTGTTGGGCACCATACGGCACTCTTCGGTCATATCGCGGAAGTCTTGCTCGCCAGCGGGCAGGCCGGGTACAAAGCGAAACGTGGACTCCAGAGCGCCCACCGTGATCAATGCCCGGGCCTTGACCTCCCCAGCCCGCACGCGATCGCTGAATGCGGCTTCGTGCGCCAGCACCGCTCGGTCGTTGTACCAAATGGATGGGCTGATGGCCACGAACTGCTGGAACATCGCGGTGTGCCGGAACAGCGCATGCAAAGTGGTGAGTCCGCCCAAGGAATGTCCCATCAGCACTTGCTCCTGGCGGTTGATGGCCACCATCGCCTCGACACGCGGCTTGACCTCTTCCTCGATAACGCGAAAGTAGTTGTCCATGCCGCCCCAGCCTTCGGACGGCCGAGGCATCTTGGCGATGAATCCTTTGTTCAGTCTCTCTTCCGAGATGGGCGTGGTCAGGTCGATCATGCGCAGGTCAAGCGCGGTGCTGACGCTGTCGGTGGGGTAGCCAATGCCGACCACGACAGGGTCGATGACATCGGGCCAGCAAGCCTGGATGCGGGCGGTGTCGACTGCGATGCCGAAGTGCAGGTTGCCGTCGATCAGGTAGACCACCGCATGCCCCTCGGGCGGTGTCGGCCGCCGCGTGGGAATGGAGACGTAGAGCCGGTAGGCACGGCCGTTGACCTTGGATGTGAAGTCTATGACTCGGGCGTTCAGCGCCATCTCGGAGCTGGGTGCGGATGTCGAGGCTGTTTCCATGTGTAGCTTCCAGTTGTGGTTGTGTCGAGATGAGTAGGCCGGGTCAGCCCCAGAGGGCCGGTTGTGGGGGGTACACCACACCCTGGCTGAAGGTCATGGCGTGCGTGCGGTCGCCCACTTGCAGCAAGGGTCCGTCGAGATCGGCCCAGCGGGCCAGCTGAGCCACCAGAAAGGCCGGTGCCATGCCCAGCGAGGTGCCGCACATATTGCCCACCATCAGGTCAAATCCGAGTGCAAGAGCCTCGTTCGCCAGCCCCAGCGCCTCGGTAAAACCACCGCACTTGTCGAGCTTGATATTCACGACCTGGTAACGCCCTTGCAGGTCGGACAACGACGCCCGGTCAATGCAGGACTCATCGGCGCAAATCGGGATCGGGGCGTGCAGGCCCGACAACGCCTCGTCCGCGCCCCTCGGCAAAGGCTGCTCGATGAGTTCGACACCTGAGGCGAGTAGATCGGCCATCAGATCGGTCAGCAACGAGAACGTCCAGGATTGATTGGCATCGATCAGCAGGCGGGCGGCAGGCAGCTCTTCGCGCACGATGCGCACAAGCTCGAGATGGCGCTGCGCGTCAACCTTCAGCTTGATCAGCGGCAGACCACGGGCTGCGCGCGCCCGGCGGCGCACTTCTTCGGGGCTTCCCAGTCCGATGGTGAACGCTGTGACCACGGGCTTGGGCTCCTGCAGGCCGGCCAAAGCCCACACAGGCAGACCGCGCTGCTTGGCACGCAAATCCCACAGCGCGCAGTCGAGTGCGTTACGGGCACCGCCGGCAGGCAGCAAGTTCAGAAGGTCTTTACCGTTGAGGTCGTCATGCAGTTGCGCCGCCACGGCATCGATCTGCGCCAACATCAATGCGGGGGTCTCACCGTCGTAGTCGACTCCCGCCGCTTCGGCTCGACCCACGTGGCCGTCGCCGTCGGTCAAGGCGACGGCGATCATGGGCAGGTCGTGCATCACCACGCGGGCGATCTCGAAGGGCTCGCGCAGCGGCCAGCGCTCAAGCAGGACCGCGACGCGCAGCGTCATGCCAGCAAGGCCCTTGCAATCTCGTCCACGCCCCCGCGCATCGGGTCACACACCGGCAGGTCCAGTTCGTCTGCGACCGCTTGGCGATAGCGGGTCCAGGCCGTGTCGTCGAGCGTGGACGAGTTGATGGCCACACCCACGCAACGTACCGATGGATTCGTCAACTGCGCGGCCTCGACGTAGCGGCGGATCGCCTCCTTCAAGCTCGGCAGCGGAATGTGCGGATAGTCCTCGATGGTGCTGCGCGAAGGATCGTGACACAACACGATCGCATCGGGCTGCGAGCCGTGCAACAGACCCAAGGTCACGCCAGCATAGGCAGGGTGGAAGAGTGCGCCCTGGCCCTCGATCACGTCCCAATGGTCGGCGGTGTTGTCAGGCGACAGCAACTCGGCCGCGCCTGAAATGAAATCGGCCACAACGGCGTCGATGGCAATGCCTTCGCCGGCAATCATGATGCCGGTCTGGCCGGTAGCCCGGAAGCTGGCATCCGCCCCAAGGGCCTGGAGCGCTCTTGTCAAAGCCAACGCGGTGTACTTCTTGCCCAGCGCACAGTCGGTGCCGACGGTCAACACACGTCGACCGCTTCGCTTGCGCCCCGTACCTGGGGCCAAATACCGGTCCGCGTGGCGCACATTGACCAAGCGTGCGCCGCTGCGTGCAGCGGCGCTGACCAAGGCCGGACAGGTTTCCAGCCGCGTGTGCAAACCGCTGACGATGTCCAGGCCGGCGTCCAAGGCCTGCACCAATGTGGGTATCCATGACTCTGGGAGTTGCCCGCCGACGGGCGCCACACCAATGAGCAAAGAGCCCGCACCCCTTGCCGCCGCATCCGCGGGCGTGACGACCTGCAGACCCAGGCTCACTGTGGCTTGCGGCAAGGCCCATTCACCGATCACATCGTCAGGACACCAATCGCGCAATCCAAATCCAGTCTTGGCGTCTGACTTCAGCGTGACGCCAGCTAGAAAGAGGAGATAGGGTTTTCGCAGATTTCGCATGGACTGGATAATATATCATCCATCCATTTTAGTAAAGCCTGCAGGCAATGGCTCGCCGTAACGGCGCCAATGGTTCTACAGAGGTGGTGTATTGGCGCTAACCACCACGGCTTCAGCCTCACCAACGTTACGGAAGCGATGGGGCAGGCGACTCGAAAACAGATAGCCATCACCGGGACCCAACACCTTCGCGATGCCGCCGACAGTGACTTCGACCTGCCCTTGAATGACCACACCCCCTTCGTCACCTTGGTGGCTGTAGGGCTGCGCGGCCGTTTCGGCACCCGGCGCATATCGCTCCAGAAGAATCTGCAGCGGGCGGCCCTTGAGATTGTGACCAACCTGCTGCAAGGAGATGCCGCCTGCCCCTACCTCGAGCAGTTCTTCGCGCGGGAAGAATACCTGCGTCTCGGTTCCCGGATCCAGAGAGAAAAACTCGGACAGCGTCATTGGCAGGCTGTCCAGGATCTTGCGCAACGAACCGACTGATGGCGAGATGGTTTCCTTCTCGATGCACCCGACTGTGCCGTGATTGAGGCCCGCGCGCCGAGCCAGTTCGCGCTGTGACAGGCCGTGCAACTCACGAACATAGCGAAGCCGCACGCCAACGCCGGCGCCCGGCTCATCATTGACCATTGCTGCATCAACACTCGCGGGCGCGCCTTTATCGACAACGTGGACCGTTTTGGCCAATGCCGATCTCTTGCGCGGCTTGGTGGCTTGGGTTTTCTCGGTCTTCATGGGTTGATTCCGTTGCTAATTTTCATGGATATTTTAACGACCAGCCAACAGCACTTGTCGACGCCGCTCCTACTGGATAAAATACTGAACACATAACAGAGCTCTTCACATGCCTGAAACCACACCGCTACCGCCAACACTGGCCGCGACTCTGAGCAAGAAAGCACACGAATTCGGGATTCCCGGCTTGGCTGTGTGCTTGCTGGCACCCGGACGCAAGAGCGTATTCACCACCGGCGTCGAAGCCGCGGGCTCTGACCGGCAGGTGACCGGCAACACCTGGTTTTCGGTCGCCTCTTTGGGCAAGCATGTCACGGCCTGCGCAGTACTGGATCTGGCTCAGGCCGGGGCAGTCGATCTGGCCGCACCGATTGGCCGCTATCTGGTCGATCTGCCGGCCGCTTGGTCGCAGCGCCCCGTGCTCTCCCTGTTGCGACACACCAGCGGGCTGCCCGAGTACTTGGCCTATACCGAGGCTGAGACGGTGCCCGAACGCCGCGCTTCGTTCATGCAGATCTACGGTGCCATGGCCACGGCCTTTGAGCCCGACGAGGGCTGGATCTACACCAACACCAACTACATCCTGCTCGGTTTCCTGATCGCTCAAGTCGCGGGGTGGTCCTACGCTGCGGCGGTGCAGTCGCTTTTTGACCGCTTCGGCTGCGTCGGCGCCACGGTGGCCAGCCCGCAATGGACCCGGGAGGCCAACGCTCAGAGC
>CAMDHE010000046.1 GCA_945898095.1 Roseateles toxinivorans
ATCGTGGGCTGGCGCCAGCGGCAGCAAGGCCGCATGCATCTGCAGGGCGGTCTGCACATCGATGCGCTTGACATGGCGCGGCGTCGGCAGATGCACCGGACCGGCGACCAGGGTCACCTCGGCGCCGGCCTCCTGAGCGGCGCGGGCAATCGCAAAGCCCATCTTGCCGCTGGACAGATTGGTCAGCCCGCGCACCGGATCGATCGGCTCGAAAGTCGGCCCGGCGCTGATCAGGACCTTGCGGCCGGCCAGCAGTTTTGGCTGGAAAAATGCCACCAATTCATCAAACAGTTCGGCCGCTTCAAGCATGCGGCCATCGCCGGTTTCTCCGCAAGCCTGCTCGCCGCTGGCCGGACCCAGCAGCCGCGCGCCGTCCGCCTGCACCTGTGCGAGATTGCGTTGCGTGGCCGGATGCGACCACATCTCGCGATTCATCGCTGGCGCCAGCAGCAAGGGACAGCGCGCCAACGGCCGCGCCAAGGCAGTCAGACTCAACAACTCGTCCGCCCGCCCCTGCGCCAGCTTGGCGATGAAATCGGCACTGGCTGGAGCGATCAGCAGCAGATCGGCATCGCGGCTCAAGTTGATATGCGCCATATTGTTGGGCTCGCGCGCATCCCATTGGCTGGTGATGACGGGCCGACCCGAGAGCGCTTGCAAGGTCACTGCGGTGATGAATTGCTCGGCCGCAGCGGTCATCATGACCTGCACAGTGGCACCGGCTTTGCTCAGCAACCGGACCAGCTCGGCGCTCTTGTAGCAGGCGATGCCGCCACTGAGACCCAGCAAGACATGTTTCCCGGCGAGCATTGTGTTGTCAGACATGGCGGTGATTCCAGTTGGTCGTGACTCAAGCCTTGCGCTTGAAAAGCAGATCCCAGACGCCATGGCCGAGCTTCAAGCCGCGGTTCTCGAACTTGGTCAGCGGCCGGTAGGCGGGTTTTTCGGCAAATCCGGCCGCGGTATTTTCCAGCTGCAGCTCGGCGCCCAGCACTTCGAGCATCTGCTGGGCATAAGGTTCCCAGTCGGTGGCGCAATGCAGATAGCCACCCGGGCGGATATGCCTCACAAGGCCGGCGACGAAATCTGGCTGGATCAGCCGGCGCTTGTTGTGGCGATTTTTATGCCAGGGATCAGGGAAAAAAACATGCACGCCGTCGAGAGAGTCCGGCGCGATCATCTGCTCGAGCACCTCGACCGCGTCATGCCGGATGATGCGAATATTGTCGAGCCCGCGCTCGCCAATTTGCTTGAGAAGGGCACCGACGCCGGGCTCATGCACTTCGCAGCCGATGAAATCAACCTCGGCCAGTTGCTGCGCGATCTGCGCCGTCGCGTCACCCATGCCAAAACCGATTTCGAACACCAGTGGCGCCTTGCGACCAAAGACTGCCAGCGGATCGAGCAGGCCGGGATTGAAAGGCAGCACATAAAGCGGCGAGAGTTCATCGAGCGCGCGCTGCTGCCCCGAGCCCATGCGGCCGGGACGGACGACATAGCTCTTGATCGGGCGGCGCTGAGTTGTGACTTCGGCTTCAGGCATAAGGAGGCCGATTATCAGGGCTGACCGACAAGCGCATGAATCACCGGGCCAGCCTGCCATGCCGCAGCCTCGCCAATCTCGCATGCTGCTTGCAGCCTCGCGATCACGCGCTCAGCCGCGGCCTGGTCCGCCGCGTGGACAAAAGCCAAGGGCTCACCGGCATGAATCAGCTGGCCGAGCTGGCACATGCTGCTCAGACCAACGCTGAAGTCGATCTTGTCACTGGCCATGCGCCGACCACCACCGAGCTCGACGACGGCGATGCCGATGTCGCGCGTGTTCATGGCCGTCAAACGGCCGCTGCGCAGCGCCGGCACCGGCAGGATCACCTGGGCTGGCGCCAAATAAGCGTCAGGCCGCTGCAGCAAATCGGCCGGACCGCCCAGACCCGTCACCATGGCGGCAAAACGCTCGGCTGCAGCGCCGCTGTCGAGCGCTTGCTGCAGCTTGGCAAGCGCCTGCGAATGGTCGGCCGCCAAGCCGCCGAGCAGCAGCATCTCGGCGGCCAAAGCCAGCGTCACTTCATGCAGGCGCGGGTCGGCGGGCTCGCCACGCAAATAGCTGATCGCCTCACGCATTTCCAACGCATTGCCGACATTGCGGCCCAGCACCTGGTTCATATCGGTGATCAAAGCGCGCGTCGGCAGGCCTGCACCATTGGCCACTGCGACGATGCTTTGCGCCAGCTCCTGCGCCATCGCCGCGGAATCGGCGAATGCGCCGTTACCACATTTGATGTCCATCGCCAGGCCTTGCAGCCCGGCGGCGAGCTTCTTGGAAAGGATGCTGGCGGTGATCAAGGGCACGCTTTCGACCGTCGCAGTGACATCACGGGTGGCATAAAAGCGCCCATCGGCCGGCGCCAGATCGGCGGTCTGCCCGATCACCGCGCAACCGACGCTGCGCACGACCTGGTCCAGCAGCGCCGGCGAAGGTGTGCAGTTGTAGCCGGGGATCGCGTCGAACTTGTCGCGCGTGCCGCCGGTATGCCCCAGGCCGCGGCCAGAAATCATCGGTACATAGCCGCCGCAGGCCGCCACCAACGGCGCCAGCATCAGGCTGACCTTGTCGCCAACGCCGCCGCTCGAATGTTTGTCCAGCACCGGCCCCGGCATATCGGGCCAGCTCATCACCCGGCCTGAATGCATCATCGCGCGGGTCAGCGCGACGCATTCATCACGGTCCATGCCGCGCAGAAAGACCGCCATGCCCAGCGCCGCCACCTGGCCTTCGCTCCAGCTGTTGTCGACCAAGCCGAGGACGAAATTCTCGATCTGCGCTTCGGTCAACTTGCGACCGTCGCGCTTGGCGCGGATGATTTCTTGAGCAAGCATTCAGTAGGCCTGGTTTGACTCAGCTGCGGCCTGGCCGGACAGCGTTGCCTTGATGTCATCGAGCAGCCCGCTGGCGCCAAAGCGCAAGCGCCGCGGGTTCAACGCCGTAGCACCGAGTCGGGTTTCGACCAGTTGCAGATAGACCTGCGCATCGGCCACCTTGCGGATGCCGCCCGAGGCCTTGAAACCGGCGCTGGCAGATCCGCTGGCCTTGATTTCATCGAGCATCAGCTCAGCGGCTTCCGGCGTGGCCGAGACTTCTGTCTTGCCGGTGCTGGTCTTGACGAAATCAGCACCCGCGGCCAGCGCCAGCCGGGTCGCCCGCCGGATCAGCAAGGGCGTCGAGAGCTCACCGCTTTCGATGATGACTTTCAAGGTCAAGGGCCGGCTAGCCTGGCGCGCCTGGGCCAGGAATTCGGCGCATTCGTCCACTTTGCCCTGCTGCAGCGCGCGATATGGCAGGACCACATCGACCTCGTCTCCACCGGCGGCGATGATCTGCTGCACATCGGCCAGCATCGCTGCCAAGTCAAGTGATCCCTGCGGGAAATTGGCCACTGCGGCAACCTTGATCGTGGCTGGCAACAAAGCCCTGGCCTGGGCAACAAAACGCGGCCAGACACAGACTGCGGCCACATGGCCGAATTTGGTCTGCGCAAGCCGGCAGAGTTGATCGATGTCGGCCGGCTGGTCGGCATCATTCAAGCGGGTCAGGTCCAAACATTGCAAAGCGATCAGCGCAGCCCGCGCGGCTGATTCCTGATCGCCAGTCATGGCTGCAAAGAAGGCAGTTCTGCCAGACTGGCCACCAGCGCGGCGAGAAATTCCGCAGCGCGTTGGCCGCTGAGTTGCGCTTGCCGCAACGTCAAGGCATGGGTCAGCGCTTCGGCCGACAAACCCGCCGCCATATTCGTCATCAAGGCCAGTCCCAGCACCCGCAACCCGGCGTGACGCGCCAGAATCGTCTCCGGCACCGTGCTCATTCCCACCGCATCGGCACCCCAGGCAGCGAACATGCGGATCTCGGCCGGGGTTTCAAACTGCGGGCCCAGCGCCCAGCAATAAACGCCTTGATGCAGGTCGAGTTGGCGGGCTGCGGCGACGCGCTGCGCCTGTTCGCGCAACTCGCGGTCATAAGCCATATTCATGTCGACGAAGCGCTCGCTGCCGGCCTCGCCGACCAAGGGCGAGCGCTGCGGCGCATTGATATGGTCGCTGATCAGCATCAAGCTGCCCGGCTGCATGGCCTCGCGCAAGGACCCCGAGGCATTGGTCTGCAACAGGATTTGCACGCCCCAGGCCTTCAGGCTGCGCAGCGCACCCGCCATGCCGGCGCAATCGCCGCTTTCATAGGTATGGGCGCGGCCACGCAGCATCACCACTGGTTGCTGGCCGATATGGCCGACGACGATTTCGTTGATATGGCCTTCGACCCGGGGCTGGGGGAATGCCGGCAGCTCCGCGTAGGCCAGATGGCGGGCATCTTCGATCAAGCTTGTCGCACCCGACCAACCGGTCCCCAGCACGACAGCCACGGCAGGCGCCGCGCCAAACAGGTCTTGCAATTTGGCTGCCGTTGCGGCAATTGAAGTTGTCATCGCTGGGTTCATATATTTTTTTGGATCTTCAGATGTTCGGGGCCGAAGCTGAAGGGCAGCAATTCCTCCAGCGTCCATTGCTGCTTGATGCCATCGGGGTCCCCCGCGATAACAAGCAGACCTGGGGCGGCGAATTCGCGCAATTTCTGCCGGCAGCCGCCGCAAGGCGTGATGACATCAGGCCCGGGGCCGGTCACCAGCACCGCTTGGGCCTGGCGCCCGCCGGCCATCACCATCGCGCCCAGCGCCGTGGCCTCGGCGCAGCAGCCCTGCGGATAAGCGGCATTTTCAATATTGGCGCCGCTGTGGATGCGGCCCTGCTCGTCAAGTATGGCTGCACCCACCGCATAGCCCGAATAGGGTGAATGCGAATGCGCCCGCGCTGCCAGCGAGGCGGTCAGCATCTGCTGCATGGTTTCAGGGGAAATCGACATCAACGCTCCTTCAGATAGGGCTGGCCCAGCGCCTTGGGGGCTTGCGCCTGGCCGATGAAACCGGCCAGCAGCACGACGGTCAGCAGATAAGGCAGGGCCTGGATCAGTTGTACCGGCACTTCACCGATACCCGGGATGACAGCGCCCTGCAAGCGGATCGCCAAGGCATCGAGAAAGCCGAACAGCAAACAGGCCAGCAGCGTTGGCAAGGGCTTCCACTTGCCAAAAATCAGGGCAGCCAGGGCGATGAAGCCGCGGCCAGCGCTCATATTCGGCGAGAACGATGCGTTCTGCGCCAGCGTCAGATAACTGCCGGCCAAGCCGCACAGCAGCCCGTTGACCAGCAGCGCGCCGTAGCGCAACCTGGCGACCGAGACGCCGGCCGCTTCGACCATCGCCGGGTTTTCGCCGACCGCACGCAGGCGCAGGCCGGGCCGGGTGAATTCGAGCAAGAACCAGACCACCAGGACCAGGACGAAGGCCAGATAGACCAGCAGGTTATGACTCAGCAAGCCATGGCCGACGATGGCTGCGACCCAGTTGCCGACCCAGGGGCCGAGGTCGGTGACGGCCTGGGCAGGCTCGCTCCAGGCTGGCATCATGCCGGTCATACGCACCGCAGCATCGATCGGCGGCGTCTGCCCACCCTGCTTGAACCAGGCGATTCCCAGCACGACGGTCAGGCCGGCAGCCACCATATTGATCGCCACGCCCGACACCACCTGGTCACCGCGGTGCGAGACACAGGCAAAGCCGTGCAGCATCGACAAGCAGCAAGCGACGCTGATCGCAGCGATCAAGCCCAGTCCGGTCGACTGGCTGACGCTGGCCGCTGCGGCCGCAGCAAAAGCCGCAAAGAGCATCTTGCCTTCCAGCCCAAGGTCGACAACGCCGGAGCGTTCCGAGACCAGGCCGGCCATGGCGCAGAGCAGCAGCGGCGTGCTGACGCGCAGCGTCGACGCAATGATCGAGCCCAGCGCGATCTCATCCACCGCGGGTCTCCTGTTTGCTGGTCCTGGTATACAGCCAGACAAAGGCCGGCTTGCTGACGCCGGCCATCGCACCGGCGAAAAGGACGATCAAGCCCTGCGCGGTCACCACCATCTCGCGGCTGAAGCCGGGCATTTCGAACGACACCTCGACGCCGCCCTGATAGAGCATGCCGAACAGCAGCGAGGCCAGGATGATGCCGACCGGGTGGCTGCGCCCCATCAACGAGACCGCGATGCCGGTAAAGCCGGCGCCGGCGACGAAGTCCAGCGTCAGCTTGCCTTGCACGCCCGAAACCTCGTTGATCGCCGCGAGCCCGGCCAATGCGCCCGACAAGCCCATCGCGACCAGCACCTGCAGACGCGAGTTGATGCCGGCGTAATGGGCGGCGCGCGGCGCGCTGCCAACCGCCCGCAAAGCGTAACCAGCGCCGCTTTTCCACAAAAACCAGTAGGTGAAAGCGCAGACCAGCAGTGCCAGCAGCAGGCTCAGATTGGCCGGGGAAGAAGGCAGCTCCCAGCCGCCAATAGCAGCCAGACTGTGCAGGGAAGGCATGCGGGCCGAATCGGCAAACTGCGCGCTCTCGACCGACATATTGCCGCCGGGCCGCAACCAGTTGACCAGCAAGTAGACATTCAAGCTGCTGGCCAAAAAATTGAACATGATCGTCGTGATCACGATATGGCTGCCACGCCAAGCCTGCAGATAGGCCGGCACCAGCGCCCAGAGCATGCCGAAAATCGCTGCAGCGAGCACCAGCAAGGGCAGCAGCAGCGGTGCGGGCAAGACCGAGCCCAGGCTCAACGCCAGCAAGGTGACGCCAAGGCCGCCAAAAGTTGCCTGCCCCTCGCCGCCGATATTGAACAGCCCCGCCTGGTAGGCGACGGCGACTGCCAGCCCGGTGAAGATGAAGGTGGTGGCGTAATACAGCGTGTAGCCGATGCCACGCGCGCTGCCCAAGGCGCCCTGCAACAACAGGGCAAAAGCCTGTTGCGGGCTCTGCCCGATCGCCAGCACGACCAGGCCGGCAACAGCCAAAGCAACGAGCAGATTCCACAGCGGCAGCAAACCGACGTCGATCCAGCGCGGCAGGGTTTGATTCATGCCAGCACCGCCTCCCGGGGCTGCGCTCGCCCAGGCAGGTCAGCTTGCGCCGCCATCAGCAGGCCCAGCCTGGTTTCATCGCATGCGTCGATCGCCAGCTCGCCGGTGATGCGCCCGCCATTCATCACGATCACCCGGTCAGCCAGGGTGAGTATTTCGTCGAGCTCGCTGCTGACCAGCAAGACCGCACAGCCGGCATCGCGCAAATCGCGCAGTTGCTGATGGATGAACTCGATCGCGCCGATGTCGACGCCGCGCGTCGGCTGGCCGACCAGCAGAACAATCGGCGACTGGGCAATTTCCCGCGCCAGGATCAGTTTTTGCTGATTACCCCCCGAAAATTTCGATGAGCCGAGCTCCACATCGCGTGGCCTGACGTCAAAGCGCTGTTGCATCGTCGCGGTCTGCTCACGCATCAAACGCTGGTTCATGCTCAAACCGAACAGGCCTGTGCGCAACTGCGCCTGTTGGTGATAGCCGAGCGCGGCCGTCTCCCAGGCGGGGAAACCCATCACCATGCCGCAGGCCTGACGGTCCTCGGGCACATGGGCCAGTTTCAAGTCCCGCGCGCGGGCAGGATCAAGCCAGGCGTCGGCGTCGAACTTTTTGCCACCCAGCTGCAGCCGCCCTTGCGTCGGCGCGAGCATGCCCGACAGGACTTCGAGCAATTCACTCTGGCCATTGCCCGACACACCGGCCAGACCGACGATTTCACCGGCGCGCAATTGCAGACTGACATCGGCCAGCGTGGTGACCGCAGCGGCGTTGACCAGCTTCAGGCCTTGCGCCGATAGCCGGATCTCGCCGGGCGCCAGATTGCTTTGCTGACGACCAAGATTGACCTTGCGCCCGACCATCGCCTCGGCCAGGTCTTCAGGGCTGGTGTCGGCGATCGCGCAGGTCTTCACAACCCGACCCGCGCGCATCACGGTAACCGCGTCGCACAAGCTCATCACTTCCTTGAGCTTGTGGGTAATCAGGATGATCGTCGTGCCCAGCGCTTTCAAGCGACGCAAGGTCTCGAACAGCTGCAGCGTTTCCTGCGGCGTCAGCACCGCAGTCGGCTCGTCGAGGATCAGGATCCTGGCGCCGCGGTAGAGGGCCTTGAGGATTTCCAGGCGCTGCAACTCGCCGACCGGCAGCTCGCTGACCAGCGCGTCGAGCCGCACCTGCAGGCCGGTCTCCTGCATCAACTCGCCCAACTTCTGACGTGTCTGGCGCGACGCGGTCGGCAGGAAGAAACCGGGTTCGGCACCGAGCATCACGTTATCCAGGCAGCTGAGCGTCTCGACCAGCATGAAATGCTGATGCACCAACCCCAGCCCCAGGGCGATGGCCTGCTCCGAGTTGGCGATCTGCACTGGACGGCCAGCGACTTCAATATGACCCGAATCGGCCTGGTAATAGCCGTAGAGGATGGCCATCAAGGTGCTTTTTCCAGCACCGTTTTCGCCCACCAGGCCATGCACGGTACCGGGCATAACGTCCAGGGTCACGCCGTCATTGGCCTGCACCGCACCAAAGCGCTTGGAGATATTGCCGAGTCGGACAGCGAAGTCAGTTGTCATTATTGAAGACAGCCAGCCCCACAGCGATCAGTACTTGCAGGCGTTGTCAGCCATGTAATCGGCGACCTTGATCTTGCCCGCGATGATGTCGGCCTTGATCGCGTCGACCTTGGCCTTCAAGGCCGGGGAGACAAGCTTGGCGTTGTGCTGGTCGATTGCATAGTCGACGCCGTCTTCCTTGAGCCCCAGATTGCTGACCCCTGGCGTCCAGTTCTTCAACACCTTGAAGACCGCCACATCGACACGCTTGACCATCGAGGTCAGCATCGTGCCCGGTTGCAAATGGTTCTGATTGCTGTCGACGCCAATGGCCAGCCGGCCCGCATCCTTGGCGGCTTGGTAAACGCCAGCGCCGGTGCCGCCGGCCGCAGCAAACACCACGTCCGAGCCGCGGGCGAACTGCGCCTTGGCCAATTCGCTGCCGCGTGTCGGATCATTCCATGAGCTTGAGGTCGTTCCGGTCATGTTGGCGAACACTTCAGCCTTCGGGTTCGTCGCTTTGACGCCCTGTTCGAAGCCGCATTGGAACTTGCGGATCAACGGGATGTCCATGCCACCGACGAAGCTGACCTTGCCGGTCTTGCTCGACAGGATGGCCATCGCGCCGACCAGATAGCTGCCCTCATGTTCCTTGAACAACAACGACTGCACATTGGGCAGATTGACCACGCCGTCGATGATGACGAAATGAGTCCTGGGGAATTCCTTGGCCACCTGCTCAAGGGCTGAAGCCTGGGCAAAACCAACGCTGATGATCGGACTGGCGCCGCGTTCGGCCATGCGCCGGATCGCCTGGACGCGCTGGGTGTCATTGCTGATTTCGAATTCCAGGTAGGGCTTGCCGCTCTCCTGCTTCCAGCGTTCGACACCACGGTAAGCCGACTCGTTGAACGATTTGTCGAACTTGCCGCCCATGTCAAAAATCACCGCGGGTTGAGTCGTCTGGGCCTGCACCGGAGTCATGGCAGCCGCCATGAACAGAGTCAAGGCGGCGCTGAAAAATGATGGAAAAGCGATCATGGCGTTGAATGGATGACAGGTTGGAACTTGATCGGCAAAATCCGACCGCGGCGACATTGACCGGTTGCCAGTGTATCGACTGACCGGCCCGCTACCCCAAGGTTTGCCCGAATTGATGGCCTCGGCGCCATGGGCAGTCATTGCAGCCCAACGGAATCAACTGCCGACGACCAGATTGGCCACCAAAAACTGCCGCCAGAATCGGCTCCGGAATTGTCTTTAACTGTGGCCTGGGCCAAGCCTCAGACCTTGCGCTCCACCACCCGCACGCCGTCAGTCACGCCAGAGGGCGGATAGATGATGACTTGAGCGCCGGCAAGCAGGCCCTTGCGTACCCAGGCGACCTGGCTGTTGCGCGCTTCGAGCTCGACTTCGGTCAGCCTGGCACGCCCGCCTTCGAGCAGGAACACGCCGCGCTGGCCCGCAGTTCCTCCAGGCAGCGGGAACACCGCGCTGACCGGTACCAACAACGCGTTTTCCTGGCTGCGCGTGATGATTTTCAGCGCGACCCGGAAGCCATCGCCGAGTTGCAGGCGCTGAGCCGCAGGACTGGTCAATTGGACGATCACACGTACCCGCTGCTCCTCCACGCCGAGCGCGGAAATTTTCGTGAACGCACCAGGTTCGACCCGACTGACCAGGCCTTCGAGCTTTTGCGCCCCGCCCCAGCGGTCGATCACGACCTTGCTCCCCGGACTCGCCTGCAAGGCATCGCTGGTCAAGAGCTCGGCCACCAATTCGAGCCGGCTGATGTCGCCGATCTCGAGCAGCGGCATACCCAGATTGACCACCGCTTCGCTGGCCTGTTGCAGTCGCAAGACCTGCCCGGCAACGGGTGAGCGCAGCTCGAAGGCCTTGCCACTGCCCTGATTGACCAAGCCCAGGGCCGCGCGAGCCTGTGCCAAGCCAGATTGGGCGACCTGCAGTTCGGCAGCTGCAGCCGCCTGTTCCTGCGTGGCGGCCTGCAGATTCAACTGATCGGTCTCGAGCTTGGCTGCGCCGACGAAACCCTGTTGCGCCAATTGCTCGCTGCGCGCCAGCTCGCGCCGCGCCTGCGCCGAGCCAACCCGCGCCAATTCGAACCGACTGCCAGCAGCGCGCAGCATGGCCGCTGCAGCCGCCACGCGCGACCCCAGTTCGGCCTGGCTGCGCGCATCGATCAGCGGCGAGGCCGCAGGCAGGATGCGCCCGAGCAGCGCACCGACCGCGACGCCATCGCCTTCACGCAAGCTTGGCCGCAACCACAAGCCGGCCAGCGGTGCCGAAACCAGATAGCGGTCGACCACCCGGGTCCTGCCGTCCTCCTCGACGCTGCTCTCGAAACGCCCCACAGCCAGCAGCGCCGTTTCAACCGGCACCGGCCGCGGCGCAAAGGCCCAGGCCAGCAGGGCGGCCAATGCCAGCGCGCCCCCGGCCAACCCCAATTTGCTTCGCGTCTGCATCGCTCATTCCCTCGTTTTCAAGGCTGCCACCAGGTCGAGCCGGTCGATCCGCCGGCGCACCACCAAGGCGCTGGCCAAGCCCGCGGCAAACACCGCCAGCGCCGCCCAGGCATAGGTGCGAGGCTGAATCACGACCGGAAAGAAGAACTGATCCGATTTCAGCAGCCCGACGATCAGTTGAGTCAAACCCCAGCCGAGCCAGAGCCCCAGCGGCACGGCGATCGCGATGCTCAAGGCCAACTCACCGAGCAGCAAGGCCGAGACCTCGGCACGGGTGAAACCAAGTACGCGCAGCGACGCCAACTCCCAGGCCCGCTCGGCCAGCGCGATGCGCGCGTTGTTGTAGACCACGCCGACCGCGATGACGCTGGCAAAGAGCGTCAGCAAGGTGCTCATGATCCGCACATTGCGCGCGCTGATGTCCTGCATATTGCGCAACAGCGTCGCCTTGCTGAAAGCGCCGACGACGCGCGGCAAGGACTTGCTTGCCAGCAGCAACGCAGGCTCGGCACCGCGTTCCAGCGAGAGCGAAAACTGTGTGCTGACATCGCCCTCGCCAAGCCAGGCATTCAACGCCCGACGCTCGGCATAGATATTCAGTCCCATCATCTCGCGCGTCACAGCCTCCAGCGGCAGCAGCAGCACGCGCCGGCTTCCCTCGAGCAATTCGACCCGAATGAGGTCGCCGACGCGCAAGCCGAGCTTGTCGGCCAGGCGGTCAGTCAGCACCAAGCCGGCCGTGCCTGGCATTGTCTGGCGGCCCTCCACGTCGATGATGCGGCGCAGCTCAGGGCTGGCGGCATAACCCTGGATAACGCCGCGCTCGCTCTGATGCCCATTGACCAGTCGCACCGCCAGGTTGCGTCCGGACTCGACCGCCAGTACGCCGGGCAAGCGCTGCAATTCATACCGAGCTGCATCGTCGCCGGCCTCGCCGAGCCACATGATCACGTCGCTGCGCATGGCCAGGTTGAACTGCGTGTCGACGATGTAGTCGATTGCATCGCGAAAGAAGTTGCCCATCACGACGATCGCCACCGCGGCCGCCACACCGCCGATCGACAGCGCAGTCCGCCACGGGCGACGCTCCATATTTCGCGCAATCATCCGCCAGGCGACCGATGTCTGGTCGCGCGACAAGCGCCTGACCAGCAGCTCGAGCAGCGAGCGCCGGAAGCGTCCCGGGGCGGCGGGCCGCATCGCTTCGGCGGGCGCCAATCTCACGGTGGCGGCGATCGCATTCAAGGTCCCGATGACTGCGGTGGCGATCGTGACGCCGGCACTGATCAGCACCAAGGCGGGCGCCACGCGGTGCTCGAAACGCTGGAATTGGAACAACTCGGCATAGAGCAAGGTCAGCTGCGCGCCGAGCCAGTCGCCCAATGCGATGCCCAACGTCATGCCGATCAAGGTGATCAGCAGCACCAGTTTCAGGTAATGGGCGGCAATAATTCGATTGGGGTAACCAAGCGCCTTCAGCGCCGCCACCTGCTCGCGCTGCGTCGCTACCAACCGCGACACCACCACGTTGAGCAAAAAGGCCGCCACGCCAAGAAAAATCGAAGGCAACACGGTGCCGAGCACGCGTTGCTCATTGATTTCGTTGTCGAGCATCAGGTGCGATGGTTGGTCGACGCGCCCATGCGCTTCGCGTCCGCCGTAAGGAGCGAGCAAGTCGGCCAGTCCGGCAATTACCGCCGTCTCGGAAGCGCCGGGGGCGAGCTTGACGCTGACCCGGTTGAAGGCACCACGCATGTCGTAGGCAGCTGCCAGCAACTCGCGATCGAGCCAGAACACGCCGAAGCCGCGCACATCGGGCATGCCGGCCATGCCGGCAAAAATGTATTCCGGCGACAGCGCCGTGCCGACCATGACCAGTTCACGCTGCCGGCCGTTGATCAGCGCCGACAGCCGAGCGCCGGGCTTGAGGCCATGGGCTTGGGCAAAGGCCTGCGAGATCAAAACTTCGATGACCGCCCCGCCGCTCTGATCCGGTCCCAGGCTGCGTCCGCTGCGCAGCGTCACCAGGTTCATGCGCGGCGGCTGGCGCAGATCGAGTCCGATCATCTGGCCGATGATCGGGTCCGCCAGGCCGGCGATTTCGACCCTAACCACCTGTTCCAGCGTCGTCTGCACATCGGCCACGCCGGGTAATTCAAGCATCTGCGCCTGCAAAGCCAGCGGCGCGCGCTTCAGACTGGCGAACAAGTCGGCAAAACGCCCTTCGGCGTAGAACTCATCGCGCGCGCTGGCCAGCGAATCAACCGCCGACAAGCTGGTGATGAAGCCAGCGATGCCGCTGGCCACCACCAATGCGATCGTCAGCGCCTGACTCCACATCAGGCGCAGGTCACGCAGCAGCTTGCGGTCCAGCGCTTTCATGCCGCGCTCACCACGACAACTCCGATGGCGCGAGCTTGTGTTGGTTGCTTTCGATCCGCTGCACTCCGCCGTCGCTGAGGTAGATGACGCGATCGGCCATCCCGGCAATTGCCGCGTTGTGCGTGATCACTACCGCAGTGGTGCCGAGTTCCTGGTTGATCCGGGCGATCACCTCCAGCACCAGCTTGCCGGTCTGGTAGTCGAGTGCGCCGGTCGGTTCGTCGCAGAGCAGCAAGTCGGGCCGCTTGACGATGGCCCGCGCAATCGCCACGCGCTGCTGCTCGCCGCCCGACAGCTGCGCCGGAAAATGGTCCGCTCGCGGCAGCAAGCCAACCATCGCGATCGCCTCGTCGACTGGCATCGGGTCGGTCGCGATGTCGGTGACAAGTGCAATGTTCTCGCGCACGGTCAGGCTGGGAATCAGGTTGTAGAACTGGAACACGAAGCCGACATGCTCACGCCGGTAGCGGGTCAGTTCGGCTTCGCTGGCACCGCTGAGCTGGTGTTCGGCAAAATGCAGCAGGCCGCTGCTGGGAACATCGAGCCCGCCAAGGATGTTCAACAAGGTCGACTTGCCACTGCCTGAAGGTCCCAGCAAGACGATGAATTCGCCGCGCGAAATCTGCAGATCGACGCTTTTCAACGCATGGACGGCAGTCTCGCCTTCGCCATAGGTCTTGGTGATGGCTTTGGCCTTGAAGACAGGCAGGCGGATCGCTACAGACATGCCCCGAGCGTGGCAGCCTGCAGGCTCGACCACCTTGAGTAACAGCAAGGCTGCCATTTGAAGCTGCCCAACGGTATCGGCTATCCTCACAACGCAATGTCAAGCCACAGCAACCCAGTGAACCCGCAGCGAAAAATGAATCTGTTCACCTGGCTGAGCGCCAAACTGGTCAAGCGCCAGCTACCGTTGACCGACAAACAGCGTGCGCTGGATCTGATCGCCGCCATCGACGCTGGCGGCTTGCCCTTGAACCCGGCGCGAGTCAACGACATCGCAAGAAAATTGGGTCTGGAAGTCTCGACCAAAGCGCCGCTGGAACAGACGCTCGAACGGATCAGGGCCGCTTGCAAGCGGCTGTAGCAGCCGTCACTTGGCGCGGCGCCGACCATTGGTTTCCTGCGGCGCCAGATCGGTGACGCTGACGCCACCCAGTTGAGCATAAGCAAGCGAACCCTGCGCTTTCATCGGCATATAATGAGAATCATTCTTAATTGGAATCCTGCGTTCAGCTTCAGGCCAACTGCCTCAACCATGCAAACTACTGCCCCAGCCAGCCTCGCGCAGGCCGAGATTGGCCAGGCACTTGTGGTGCTTGGCGTCAACGCACCCAGCCATGCTCCTGAATGGGCCGCCTGGCTGGAGGAGATCGGTTTTCTGCCAGGCGAAGCGGTCAAGGTGATGGCACGCGGCCTGCCCGGCGCCGACCCCTTGGTGGTTCGCATTGGTCAATCGACTTTTGCCTTGCGCCGTGCAGAAGCTGAATGCATTGCCGTCAGTCATCCGGCAGCCTGCCTTGCGTGAGGCAGTTGTCCATGTGCACCGCGGTGGCCCTCTGGTGGCGCTGGTGGGCAACCCGAACTGCGGCAAGACCGCCCTTTTCAATCGCCTGACCGGCAGCCACCAGAAGGTCGCCAACTACGCCGGTGTGACCGTCGAACGCAAGGAAGGACGCTTGCTCAGCGCTGCGGGCAAGACGCTGCGCCTGCTCGATCTGCCCGGCACCTACAGCCTGCATCCCCGCTCGCCCGATGAGGGCATCACCTGCGATGTGCTGGCCGGTCGGGCCCGCGGCGAAAAGCGCCCCGACCTGGTCGTCTGTGTGCTCGACGCAACCAATCTGCGCCGCAATCTGCGTCTGGTGCTGGCAGTCAAGCGCCTGGGCCTGCCCTGCATCGTGGTGCTGAACATGGCTGACCTTGCGGCCAAGCGCGGCCTGTTGCTGGACCCGACCGCCTTGTCGGCGGCGCTGGGGATGCCGGTGGTCAGAACAGTGGCCATCAAGGGCGAAGGCATCGAAGAATTGCGCGCCCTGCTCGACCAGCGCGAAATCTGGGCGCCGACAGGTGAATTGCTGCCGGCAGCAACCACCGCCGACCATGACCAGGTACGACAAATCCTGCAGTCGCTCGGACTCGACCAGCAAAGCCCGCAACTGCCCAGCGATCGCATCGACCGCGTGTTACTGCACCCATGGCTCGGCCCCTTGATCCTGCTGCTGGTGCTGTTCTTGCTGTTCCAGGCGGTATTTTCCTGGGCCGAAGCGCCGATGGAAGCGATCAAGTCAGGCATGGCCTGGCTGGGCACCATGACAGCCAATGCGCTGCCTGACAGCTGGCTGCGCAGTCTGCTGGTTGACGGCGTGATCGCTGGCGCCGGCAGCGTGCTGGCCTTCCTGCCGCAAATCCTGCTGCTGTTCTTTTTCATTCTGGTGCTCGAAGAGTCGGGTTACCTGCCGCGCGCGGCCTTCTTGCTCGATCGCTTGATGGGCAGCGTCGGCCTGTCAGGGCGCAGCTTCATTCCGCTGCTGTCGAGCTTTGCCTGCGCGATCCCGGGCATCATGGCGACGCGCAGCATTGCCAATCCGCGCGACCGCATGGTCACCATCATGATTGCACCGCTGATGACCTGCTCGGCCAGGCTGCCGGTCTACGCGCTGCTGATCGGCGCTTTCATTCCGCAGCGCGAGGTCTGGGGCGGCGTGGAACTACAAGGGCTGGTGCTGTTGGGCCTTTATCTGGCGGGCATTGCCGGCGCCTTGGGCGTGGCCTGGTTCTTGAAGCAATTCACCAGCGGCAAACAGGTCAGGCCGCTGATGATGGAATTGCCCAGCTACCACTGGCCCGATCCGCGCAATGTGCTGATCGGACTCTGGCAACGTGCAGCCATCTTCATCAAGCGCGTCGGCGGCATCATCTTGCTGCTGACGCTGGCCTTGTGGGCGCTGGCCAGCTTTCCAGCCGCGCCGCCGGGGGCTACGGGCCAGCCGATCGAGTACAGCATCGCCGGCATGCTCGGTCATGGTCTGGCGGTCTTGCTCGAGCCGATCGGCTTCAACTGGCAGATCAGCTTGGCCCTGGTGCCGGGTCTGGCGGCGCGCGAAGTGGTGATCAGCTCGCTTGGCACCGTCTACGCCTTGTCGGCCAATGCCAAGGACGCCGCGCAAGCCCTGACGCCCTTGATCGCGCAGAGCTGGAGCCTGCCAACCGCATTTTCGCTGCTCGCCTGGTTCGTTTTCGCGCCGCAATGCCTGGCCACCTTGGCGGCGGTGAGGCGCGAAACCGGCAGCCTCAAGCTACCGCTGATCATGACCGCCTACCTGTTCGGGCTCGCTTATCTGGCGGCATTCATCACCTTCCGGGTCAGCAGCAGCTTACTGGGCTGAACGGCGCAGCCTTCGGTGCGCGGCTCTGGCGCTGGGCACCCAGCCCAAGGTCGCCCAGCGCCGCCACATCAAGAGGCCGCGAATCCATTCATCCGCCGCGTAGGCGATCCACAAGCCGGTCAAGCCCAGGCCCAGATGCACGCCGAGGAACCAGCTGCCGCCGGCCAGCACGATCAGCATCGATGCGGCGCCAGCCAGCACCGGGAAGCGCGCATCACCGGCAGCACGCAGCGCATTGATGACCACCAGATTGAAGGTGCGGCCGGGCTCCAGCAGCACCGTCAGCCACATCAGCCAACTGCCCAGCGCGATGATTTCTTCGTCCTGCGTGAACAGGCGCAGCAAAAAGGGTGCGGCCAGCGCGAACACGGTCGAAACCAGCAGGCTCATGACCAGGCCGACAGCCAATGCGCGCCGCACCAACCGATGCGCTGCATGCAGATGTCCGGCACCGATCATGTGGCCGACCATGATCTCCACCGCAAAGCCGGTCGCCAGCCCGAACAAGAGCACGCCATACATCAGCTGCGAGGCATAGGCCTGGGTCGCCAAGGCCTGCGCGCCGATCTGTCCTGCCACGGCCACGCTGACCATATAGGCCAGCCGGTAAGCGATGTTCTCGGCTGCACCCGGCAGTCCGATATGCAGCATTGCGGCAAGTTCATTGCGAGGCAGGCGCCACCAGTCTGACCATTGCGGCCGCAGGCCCAGCCGCCAGCGCCAGAGCAGCCAATGCATGGCCAGACCGACCGCCCGGCTAAAAGTCAAGGCCAAAGCAAAGCCCGGCAAACCGGCCGAAGGCATCAAGAGCAAAGCCAGCAGCAGAGTCACCAGTTGCATCACGACGATTACCAGCAAGGTATCGCGGGTGCGCATGTGCGCCCGCATCACGCTGGCCATTGAGGCATTCCAGGCGTCGAGCAACATCGCCGGCGCCATCCATTGCAGCAAGGGCAAGGCCAGAGGCAGCACCGAATCCGGCGCGTTCATCGCCCGCAACAAAGGCCCGGCCGCCAGCAGCGCCAGCAAAGCAGCGCTGCCGCCAAGCCAGCTGCTGGCCCCCAGCGACGCACGCGCCACTGCATCGGCCTGATCACGCCGCCCGCCGCCCAGGCTCTGCGTCACCACCACGCTGATGCCGGCGCCGATCAAACGGAACAAGATGAACAGCGTGGCCGAGACATGATTGGCCAGGGCAAATGCGCCACCGCTGGCATCCGACAATCTCGCCGCCAACACGGTTCCGACAACGCCGATGCCGATGCCCAGCAACAGTTCAATGAACAAGGGCCAGGCGAGCGCAAACAAGCGCGGACGACTGGTCGGCATCGAGCGGATGATCAGGCTCAGACCGGCAGCAGTCCGCGGCCGCGCAGCATCGGTTCGACTTGCGCATCACGGCCGCGAAAGTCGCGGAATGCTGCCCCGGGCTCGACGCTGTTGCCGCTGGAGTAAATGCAGCGCAGCAACCTGGCGGCCACATCCGCATCGAATGGGCTGCCCGCCTCGACAAAAGCGTCATAAGCATCGCAGTCGAGCACCTCGGCCCACATATAAACGTAATAGCCCGCCGCATAGCCGCTGCTCGAGAACAGATGCTGGAAATGCGTCATCCGGTGGTTCATGCCGATCGCTGCGGGTAAGCCGTAAGCAGCCATCGTGGCGGCTTCGAACTCGACCACGGCCGGGCCGGTTTCGCTGTCGAGTGAATGGGCTGCCATATCGACCAGCGCGCTGGCCGTATAACGCACCGTCTCATAGCCCTGGTTGAACAACTCGGCAGCCTTGAGCTTGGCCAGCATCGCATCGGGAATTGGCGCACCGGTCAGGACATGGCGGGCATGCTTCTTCAGCAATTCGGGCTCGCTCATCCAATGCTCGAAGATCTGCGAAGGCAGCTCAACGAAATCGCGCAGAACCTGGGTGCCCGAGAGGCGCTGGAACTCGACATTCGACAGCAGACCATGCAGGCCATGGCCAAACTCGTGGAACAGCGTGCGCACCTCGTCGAAACCGAGCAAGGTCGCCTGGCCCGGCGCGGCCTTGGAGAAATTGTTGTTGTTCAGAATCACCGGCAGGCTGATGCCGCCGTTGCGGGACTGCCAGCGCAGCGCATTCATCCAGGCCCCGCTGCGTTTGGGCATGCGGGCGAAGTTGTCGTGCAGGAAGATGCCGCGCAGTTGGCCCTCCGCATTGCGGACTTCGTAGACCTTGACATCCGGGTGATAGGCAGCCACCTCGGGCTGGGCAACGAAGTTCAGGCCGAACAAGCGCTGCGCGCAATCGAACAAGGCTGCAACCATCGCGTCAAGCGAGAAATAGGGTTTGACCAGGGCATCATCGAGGTCGTAGCGCGCCAGCCGTACTTTTTCGGCGTAATAGCGCCAGTCCCAGGCCTCGAGCGTGAAGCTGTGGCCCAACTGATCCATCACCGCCTGCAACTCGGCTTGCTCATTGGCGGCTGCCGCCTTGGCGGGTTCCCAGACGCGTCCGAGCAAGCCCAGCACCGCCTCGCGCGAACCGGCCATGGTGTCGGCCAGCGCATAGTCGGCAAAGCAGCCATGGCCATGCAGCCTGGCCTGCAGATGACGCAAGCTCAGGATCTCCTGGGCGATGGCCTGGTTGTCGCTGACGCCCGCGCTCTCGCCACGACTGGTCCAGGCGCGCCAGGCCTGCTCGCGCAGATCGCGGCGCTCGCTGAAGGTCAAGAAGGGCAGGATCGATGCGCGCGACAAGGTGATCAGATGGACATCCATGCCGCTGTCCGAGGTGACTCCACGGTCTTGCGCGGCCTGCCGCGCATTGGCGCGCATCTCATCGGGCAGACCCGCCAGGTCAGCCTCGCCGCGCAGCAGCAGTTGATAGCCGTTTTCATCCGCCAGCACATTCTGCGCAAAGCTGGTGTTCAGCTTGGCCAGCTTGGCCATCACCTCGGCATAGCTGGCCTGCTCGGCCGCGCCGAGCTTGGCGCCGGCACGGACAAAGTCCAAGTGCACGCGCTCGAGCAGTCGCAGGGCCTCGGGCGTCAGGTCCAGCGCCTGGCGCTGCTGATGCAGCGAGTCGATGCGCTGGAACAGCGGACTATGCATATAAACGGCGCTGCGATGCGCGGCCAAAGGTCCGGCCAGTTCACGCTGCACCGCCTGCAACTGCGGCGATGTGGCCGAGGCGGTCAAGGTGTAGAACAAATGCTCGAGCCGGCCGGCCAAAGCGCCGCTGCAGTCGAAAGCCGCCAGCGTGTTGTCGAAAGTCGGCGCTGCAGCCTGCCCGGCAATGACATCAAGTTCGGCCAAATGCCCCGCCATTGCCACAGCGAAAGCAGGGGCAAAATGGCCGGCTTCGATCTGCGCAAATGGCGGCAGGCCATAGGGGCCATTCCAGTCTTGCAGCAGCGGGTTGTTTGAGTTCATGGATGTCAATGCCTTTGCGGCCGGATCGGCCCTGCGATAAAAATGGCGCCGACCGTTGAGGATGCTCGGCATAACCCAACGCGGATATGTGCAGTGCGGACCGGGATGGGATGCAAGGCGCATTTTGCGGCCAATAGCGCGTGCTATTGGCACGAAATGCAACGCCGCAGACCGCCCGGGGCCGCGCTAGCACCAGCCGTGAGGGGTCATGCAGAGCATCCTTGAAGGTGGCGCCAGTAGAGACCGATCAGCCCATGCGGGTCAATCGGCGGTCAAAACAGGTTTTACTTAGCCGCTGCGGCACGTTCCTTCTTGAGGGCGATTTCGTCGGCTTCGTCGTAAGCCTTGTTGCCGCAATCGGCTTTCCAGGCATCGAGGCTGTCGAGGTAGGACTCGGCGCGGGCGTCAAGCGTCTTGTTTTTCAGGTTGTGCTCCGCGACCCGGGCGTCGAAGGCCTTGCTGTCGGCTAGGTAGACATCTTTCTTCTTGTTGTGCTCATCGATGCGCGGGTCCATCGCCGCTGCACGGGCCTGGTATTCGTCCTGGAACTTCTTGATCTCATCCTTGTCGAGCTTTTCCTTGGCCACTCGCGCCTTGACCTCCTCGCCGAACTTGATGATGTCTTCGCGATCCTGCTTCATCTTGGCCAGATTGGTCGTCAGCAATTCGCCTCGGGCGGCCAACTCATTTTTCAGGTTCAGCAGATCCTTGCGATCCTCGGCCTGGGCCGCTTGGGCGAGCTTGATCGCCTCGGCTTCAACACGGTCGGCGTCCTGGCGCAAGAAGCAGGCGCGCAGTTGGTCGCGCGTCATCAACGGCGCTTTGGGCTTGTCGACCACCGGACGGCTGACCTTGTTGTTCTTCGGGTCGACTTTGACCGCCGGGTTGGTGGACTGTGCGAACACTGGCAGGATGGCCGCAGCAAAGAGGGTAATCAGCAGTCGTTTCATGGCAATAAATTAAGTTTGTGTCATGCGTCCTCGGCAGACGCAAAAAGCCAGATCATGCCACGCCGCCGGGCGGCGCGACATCGGGGTTCAGCCGAGGCTTTTCAGCAGCAACTCGGTTACCAATCCGTTGATGCCACCGGCATGCTCAGCCGCTTGCAGTCGCAGGCGCTGGGTCAACTCGGACGGCAGCTTGCAGGCAAAAGGCACCAGTCCGGCCGCTGAATCAATACGCCGCTGTTCCTTGCGGTCGGGCATCTGGCCCGAACCCTGACCGAAACGATCCGGCTTGGCCGCACCCCGCATCTGGCCATCAAGCTTCAGGCCGGCAAGGCGGTCAAGGTCGGTTCTTTTCATGTTCATGGCAGCTGTCGGTTGTTGTTTGAATCGGTTGATTGTCCCCCAGGGATGCTCTGCCGGCTAACGTTGCTCAAGCGGGCTGATAATCCAAGGCTTTGCGCGCTGAACCAGGAGCCGCCATGGCCATCAAAGCCACCATCCACAAAGCCCAGCTGCAAATCGCCGACATGGATCGCCATGTTTATGGCGAGCACAACCTGACCATCGCGCGCCAGCCGTCCGAGACCGATGAACGGATGATGATCCGCATCCTGGCTTTTGCCTTGAATGCACCAGCCGACGAATTGCAGGGACGACTTGAGCTGAGCAAGGGCTTGTCCGATGTCGACGAACCCGAGTTGTGGCAACGCGACCTCAGGGGTGACATCCTGCATTGGATCGATCTGGGCCAGCCCGATGATCGGCGCCTGCTCAAAGCCCATGGTCGCGCCGGCCGCGTCAGCGTTTACAGCTATACCTACAGCACACCGATCTGGTGGGCCTCGGTCGAAGCCAAGCTGGCGCGCGCCCAGCGCCTGAGCGTCTGGCAGATTCCGGCCGAACAATCACTAGCGCTGGCCGCTTTTGCCCAGCGCAGCATGCAGCTACAGGTAACGGTGCAGGACGGTGGCATCTATGTCTCGACGGCCAAGGATTCGCTCGAAATCACCCCCCATGCCTTGAAACTGGCGCAAGCATGACCTGCCTGCGCCGCCTTGCCACCTATTGCGCCCTCGGCGCCGCAATTTGCTTGCCCCTCATGACCATGGCTGAAGATACCGACCCCTATCAATGGCTCGAAGAAGTGCAGGGAGAACGCGCGCTGGACTGGGTACGCCAGCGCAACGCGGTTTCTCTGCAAGCTCTGCAATCGCGGCCCGAATATCCGGCGCTGCGGCAACAACTGCTGGAAGTCCTCAACAGCAGCGATCGAATCCCGCAGATCCGTCGCTTCGGCCCCTGGTTCTACAACCTCTGGCAGGACGAGCAGCACCCGCGTGGCCTGTGGCGCCGCGCCAGCCTGGCCGAATATCAAACGGCCAAGCCGCAATGGCAAACCGTCATCGACCTCGATGCCCTGGGAGCCGCCGAGAAAGAGAACTGGGTCTTTGCCGGCGCCAACTGCCTGGGGCCTGCCTATCGGTTCTGCCTGCTGTCGCTGTCGCGCGGCGGCGCCGATGCCCATGTAGTACGTGAGTTCGACCTGCAGACGCTGAGCTTTGTCGATGGCGGCTTCCAACTGCCCGAAGCCAAGAGCGAGGTCGAATGGATCGACGCCGACCATGTCTATGTCGGCAGCGATTTCGGCCCTGGCTCATTGACCGATTCGGGCTATCCCCGCGTCATCAAGCGCTGGCAGCGCGGCAAGCCGCTGGCTGCGGCCCGCATTGTTTTCGAAGGCGAGCGCAAGGATGTGGCGGTGTCGGTGCAGGTCGACCGCACGCCGGGCTTCGAGCGCACCAGATTCAGCCGTTCGCTCGACTTCTACAACCAGGCCAGCTTCCTGCTGCAAGGTGAACAACTGGTCAAGCTCGAGTTGCCCAGCGACATGCAGGAACAGTTCTGGGGCGCCAGGCTGCTGCTGCAACCACGCAGCGATTGGCGGGTCGATGGCCGCAGCTATGCCGCCGGCTCGCTGCTGCTGGCCGATGCGGCCGCCTTCCTGCAGGGTCAGCGCAAGTTCCAAGTCCTGTTCAGCCCGACGGCAACGCGTTCTCTGGCCGGTTACACGCTGACCCGCGACCAGGTGATCCTCAATATCAGCGACCAGGTCGCCAGCCGCTTGGAGGAGTGGGATCTAGCCGGCGCCAGCCCGCAGCATCGCAAGATCGCGGCACCCTTCCCCGGCACCTTGAGCCTGGCCGGGCTGCATGACAGCGAACTACCGGCGGACGATCTCGCCGATCGCTACCTGGTCAACTATGCCGATTTCCTGACGCCCGACACGCTTTATCTGGCACGCGCTGGCAACGATCAGCGCAGCGCCCTGAAGAGCCGTGAGCCCAAGTTCGACGCCCAGGGCATGCGCGCCGAACAGCACTTCGCCCGAAGCCCGGACGGCACCCAAGTGCCCTACTTCGTTGTCTGGCCGGCTGGGGCCAAACTCGACGGCAAGAACCCGACCTTGCTCTATGGCTACGGCGGTTTCGAGCTCTCGATGCAGCCCTGGTATTCGGGCGGCTTCGGCCGTGCCTGGTATGGCCGCGGCGGCGTGCTGGTGCTGGCCAATATCCGCGGCGGCGGCGAGTTCGGCCCGAACTGGCATCAGGCGGCGGTCAAGGCCGACAAGCAGCGCAGCTACGACGACTTCATCGCAGTCGCCGAAGACCTGATCGCGCGGAAAATTACCACGCCGCGCCATCTGGGCATCATGGGCGGCAGCAACGGCGGACTGCTGGTCGGAGCGACTTTCGTGCAGCGGCCCGAGCTGTTCAACGCCGTGGTCTGTCAGGTGCCCTTGCTCGACATGCAGCGCTACCACCGCTTGCTCGCAGGCGCTTCATGGATGGCCGAATATGGCGATCCTGACCAGGCCGATGAATGGTCCTTCATCTCCAAATACAGCCCCTACCAGAACGTCAAAGCCGGGGTGAAATACCCGAAACCGCTGTTCACCACCTCGACCCGCGACGACCGCGTGCATCCCGGCCATGCGCGCAAGATGGCAGCGAAGATGCTGGCCCAGGGGCATGAGCTGCTCTATTACGAGAACATCGAAGGCGGGCATGGCGGCGCTGCCGACAATGCCCAGCGCGCCACCTTGCAGGCGCTGGAATACAGCTACCTCTGGCAGCAACTGGGGCGTTGAATCAGATGACAAAGATGCTTGAAATCCACCACGACAAGGCAAGTTGCCGCTTCAGCGCCGAAGTCGATGGTCATGGCCTTGAACTCGACTATGTCCGGCATGGCGAACAGCTGATCTTCAGCCATACCGGCACCGCGCCGGAGTTGCAAGGCCGTGGCCTGGCCGGCAAGCTGGTCGAACATGGCTTGCGCTGGGCTGCACCGTTGGGCCTGCAAGTCGTGCCGCAATGCAGCTACGTCGCCATCTGGATGCAGCGCCATCCGCGCTGGCAGCGGCTGCAGCTCTTGCCGGCGGTCCAGCAGGTGCTGAACTTCTGGTTCGACCCGATCGGCGGCACGCAGGATTTGCAAGCGCGCAGCCAATGGTTCAGCAAGAACGATGCAGTCGATGAGGAAATTCGCCAGCGCTTCGGCCATCTGATCGAGGCTGCGCTGGAAGGCGGTCTGGCCGACTGGACGGCGCAGCCTCTCGGCCGGCTGGCCAGAATCCTGCTGCTCGACCAGTTCACCCGCAATGCCTTTCGCGGTCAGGCCCAGGCCTTTGCCGGCGATGCGCTGGCGCTGGCCGATGCGCTGACCCTGCTCGACAGCGGGCAGGATCAGGCGCTCGAACCGATGCAGCGCTGGTTTTTGCTGATGCCGCTCGAACATGCCGAAGACCTGGCAATGCAACAACGTTCAGTGACTGAATTCGAACGCCTTGCCGGCATTGAGCCCAAGCTCGCCGACGCCTTGGCCTATGAAAAACGCCACCTCGAGGTGATCGCGCGGTTTGGCCGCTTCCCGCACCGCAATGCTAGTTTGCAGCGAAAGTCGAGCGCCGAGGAGTTGGCTTACTTGAACCAACCTGGCTCGGGCTTTTAAATCGGTGGCCGCGCTGCGGCTACTCGATTGTGATGATCTGGTTCAACATCGCGCAGGCTTTCGCGAAGTCCGCATCAGCCAATTTCCCCTGCGAATGCGGCTTGGCACCCCGAGCCCGCCAGTCGAACGACTTGGGCTGATGGCACAACACATAACTGATCTTGCCAACCTTTCTGCCACTGGCAGCACCGATCGCCAAAGCGAAGGGATTGGTGGCGTTGTACGCAGCCGTTGTCATTGGCAAGCCGATGATGAGGCCGGTGCGGGCATTGAACGCGATCGGCGACAACACCAGCATCGGGTGCAGATCGCGCATTTCCCCGCCCGCCTGAGGATTGCAATCGATCCAGATCACCTCTTGTCGTTCTGGCACCCATGCCCCGCCTGTCAGCGGCGGCGCGGATTTGGACTTCGCACGGACGCTGGTACGACGCACGGTGGATGGCGCCCTGCCGGTCACCATAGCTCTCGGCCCACTGGCGTCACTGGCATCGCCTCGCCAGCGTGAACATCCGGATCAAATTGCGCCAGCCGCTCGGCAAGCGTAGGGGCCTTGTCGCCGAATGGCGTGATGATGACGCGGCTATCTTCCACGGTAATCCGCACCCGCTGGTCGACCTTCAGATGCGCTGCACGTGCTACCGATGCGGGCAGACGCACGCCCAGGTTATTGCCCCATTGCTTGATGTCGAGAATAGCTTCGGTCATGTGGAATCCTTCAATATCTAAACATGTTTATACATCAAATTTCAAGCCTGCGTCCGCGGCTGGCTGCAGCGAGTTCGCCTCGGGATGCTCTGCATAACTCAACGCGAGTGTGTGCGGTGCGGATCGGGATGGGATGCAAGGCGCGTTTTGCAGCCAATAGCGCGTGCTATTGGCAAGAAATGCAACGCCGCAGACCGCCCGAGGCCGGGCTAGCACAAGCCGTGAGGGGTTATGCAGAGCATCCCTAGCGAACATGCAAATCTGACGATCCAAGGACCGCGCTCTTGCGCGACCTAGAATCGCCCATCCCGGCAGACCCGACCGAATCGCAAGCCCGACAAGGCCTGAGCCCATTACTGGGCGTCATGCACTTTTCTTGCAGTCGGCATTGACCTCTTTGATCAAGTAGCTAAGGATGCTCTGCATAACCCCTCTCGGCTTTTGCTAGCGCGGCCTCGGGCGGTCTGCGGCGTTGCATTTCTTGCCAATAGCACGCGCTATTGGCCGCAAAATGCGCCTTGCATCCCATCCCGATCCGCACCGCACCCGCTCGAGTTGAGTTATGCAGAGCATCCCATCAACCCCAAAAAGGCGGCAACCCTTGCAATTCCATTCCAACGGCTTCCACCCCGGCGACCCGCATATTTACGCTGCTGCTGACCTTGCGGCCCCACACAGCGTGGAGTTGCCGTCGCAGGTGGACGTGCTCATCGTCGGATGCGGCCCGGCCGGGCTGACGCTGGCAGCGCAACTCGCAGCGTTTCCAGATATTTCAGTGGCGATCGTGGAGCAGAAGGATGGTCCGATGCAATTGGGCCAGGCCGACGGCATTGCCTGCCGCACGATGGAGATGTTCGAGGCTTTCAACTTCAGCGAGCGGGTGCTCAAGGAAGCCTGCTGGGTCAATGAAGTCACGTTTTGGAAGCCCGACGAAACAAAACCCGAGCAAATCATGCGCCATGGTCGGGTGCAGGACACCGAGGACGGTCTGTCGGAATTCCCCCATGTGATCCTGAACCAGGCAAGGGTGCATGACTTCTACCTGGATGTGATGCGTAATTCTCCCAGCCGTCTGGAGCCGCATTACTCGCGCAAGCTGCTCGACCTGACAGTGGACCGTGACGCGCAGGACTACCCGGTCACGGTGCGCTTGGAGTGCAGCGATGGCGCGCAGGCAGGTGCAGTGGAGACGGTGCGGGCGCGTTATGTGGTCGGCTGCGACGGCGCACGCAGCGCAGTCCGCAAGTCCATCGGGCGCGAATTGGTGGGTGACCAGGCCCAGCAGGCCTGGGGCGTGATCGACATGCTGACGATCACCGATTTTCCGGACATTCGCCACAAGGTAGCCATCCAGTCGAACAACGGCGGCAACCTGCTGATCATCCCGCGCGAAGGCGGCTACCTGGTGCGTCTTTATGTGGAGATGGAAAAGCTCGGCGAGGGTGAACGCGTGGCCGAGCGCCAGATCACTCTGGACCAGATCATCACCGCCGCGCAGCGCATTTTTCACCCTTACAAGCTGGACGTGAAAGAGGTGCCCTGGTGGTCGGTGTACGAGATCGGCCAGCGCATCTGCGACAAGTACGACGATGTCCCGGCTGAGGATGTAGACATACGTCTGCCGCGCGTTTTCATCGCTGGAGATGCCTGCCATACCCACAGCCCCAAGGCGGGTCAGGGCATGAACTTCTCGATGCAGGACAGCTTCAATCTGGGCTGGAAAATGGCCGCCGTATTGCGCGGGCAATGTGCGCCAAAGCTGCTGCACAGCTACTCGGCTGAACGCCAGGTCATGGGGCAGATGCTGATCGACTTCGACCGCGACTGGGCCCGGATGATCAGCGACAAGCCGGCTGAAAAAAAGGGCACATCGTCTGAAGCCCAAGGTGTCGATCCCAAAGCCTTCCAGAACTATTTCGAACAGCATTTGCGCTTCACTGCCGGCTTGGGGATCCAATACTGTCCCTCGGAAATATGCGGTGAGGCCGCGCATCAGGCCTTGGCCAAGGGTTTCGAAGTCGGCACCCGATTCCACTCAGCGCCGGTATTGCGCGTTGCCGACGCCAGGCCGGTGCAACTGGGACATGCCGGCAAGGCCGACGGACGCTGGCGCTTGTACGCCTTTGCGGGCCGGAAGGACCCTTTCGACGCTCATACAGGTGTGCTGGCCCTTTGCCGGTTCCTACAGGAATCGCCGGACTCGCCGGTGCGCAATTACACAAGGCCCGGCCAGGATCCGGATGCATTGTTCGATTTGCGCGCGATCTTCCAGCAAGGCCATCGCGAACTGGCCATCGAATCGATGCCGGCGCTGCTGCTGCCGCAAAAGGGTCGCTACGGACTCCACGACTACGAAAAGGTCTTCTGCCCGGATACGAAGTCAGGCCCGGACATCTTCGACCTGCGCGGCGTGAACCGCGACCAGGGTGCGCTGGTGATCGTGCGACCCGACCAGTACATCGCCCATCTGCTGCCGCTCGACGCGCATCGGGATCTCGCGATGTTCTTTGCGGGATTCATGTTGCCGAGCTGCTGACAGCGAAGGCGCCATGCAGCATTTCCGGCATTCGGGTTTTCTGCCGGAATGAACAGTTGCTGAGCAGCGCAACTCAAGCCCCGCTGACCTTCGGATAAGCGTTCTCGTGGGTTTCGAACATATGCACTGGCATGGTTGAAACGAACTCAGCGAAGCCGGTACCGCCGACCGAGATATGTTCGATCATCTGCTGCTGCGCAGCCTTTTCGTCGCCCGCCAGGATCGCATCGAGCACGCGCTGGTGGTCGTCGTAGGAAATTCGCATACGGCCTGGCTGCAGGAACGAGTTTTGCCGGTACATCTGGGTGCGGCGGCGGATCGATCGCAATTGCTCGGCCAGAAAGGCATTGCGGCAACCGCGGTACAGCGCTTCATGAAAATCCACATTCGATTGGCTGTAACCCAGCGCATCGTCAGCTTCGACGAACTTCAGGCTGTTGCGGTGAATTTCGGTCAGCTGGCTGCGTAGCGCCTCGGTGAGCCGGCGGGCGCAATACTTTGCACAGACGCCCTCGATCTCGGCCAGCAACTCGAACAAGCCCAGCAATTCCTGGAGCGACATCCGGGCGACATGAACGCCCTGCCGCGGCGCGGTGGTCAACAGGCCTTGCGCCGCCAGCTGGGTGACGGCTTCGCGCACCGGTGTGCGCGACACGCCAAAGCGCTGGGCCAACTCCCTTTCGTCCAGCGCATCGCCTGGCAGCTATTGACACGCATTGATTTCATCCTCAAGCTGCCGCCTGATCTGGAACGCGAGGTTGTTGGGTGTCGACATGGTTTTCACGGCTAAGTCATCTGTGCCGAATACCAATATACCGAAATTAGTTTCTGGTGTACATTGAATTCAAATTTGTATTTCAATCATAGCTGGAGTGAGTCAATGGCCGGAATTCTGGTGCATCGCCAAGGTGCTGTGGGACATGTGGTGGTGTCCAATTTGCAAAAATTCAATGCCATGACGACCGAGATGTGGGTGAATCTGCCAGCCCGCATGGCTGAATTCGACCGCGACCCCGACATCCGGGCGATCGTGATGAGCGGCGATGGCGACAAGGCCTTCATCTCGGGCGCCGACATTTCGCAGTTCGGCGCTGAACGCAGCGAGGCCGATGCCCAGAAGCGTTACAGCGATTCGGTCCACCTGGCTTATACCGCCGCCGCGCTGGCTTCAAAACCGGTGATTGCCAAGATCCGCGGCATCTGCATGGGCGGCGGGCTCGGGCTGGCTGCCGGTTGCGACATTCGCATCTGCGCGGACGACGCGCGCTTTCGCATGCCGGCCGCCCGCCTTAGCTTGGGTTATGAAGCGGCTGGCGTGCAACGCTTCGTCTCGCTGATCGGCGCGCAGAACACTTACGACATCTTCTTCTCGGCCCGCATCTTTGACGCGCAGGAAGCGCTGCGCATGGGTTTTGTGACCCGCGTCGTGCCTGCCACCCAACTCGACGCTGCCGTGGACGAACTCACCGCCAATATTGCCGAGAACGCGCCCTTGACCATGAAAGCGCTGAAGCTGACGGTGCAGAACTTTTTGCTCGACCCGGCCCACCCCGAGAGCCCGGCGGTGCGCGCGGCGATCAAGGCCTGCAATGCCAGCCAGGACTATGCCGAGGGCGTGCGCGCCTTCGGTGAAAAGCGCAAGCCGGTTTTCACCGGCCAATGAGGCGGCCGCTTCAGACCATCGAACCGAGCATTAGCCCCAATGAACCCACCTGATGCCGTCTTCGTCACGAGTCTGGGTGGCCCCGAGGTCCTGCAGGCCGGAGCCATCGACATGCCGATCGCAGGCCCAGGTCAGGCCCCGACTTGCGCCGACCATCAGACTGAACGGGGCATCAGTTGGCGCATCTGGAACATCAGGTCGCGCTGGACTTGATGCGCCTGCCTGGACTCAATAGAATCTATTCATTTTCTATTCATGCAGCAACCGAGCATGCCCGCACCAGGTCGAGACCAGCAAATCATCCTGGGTGTCCTCAGCACCCAGGGCATCGCCTCGTCCAAGGATCTACAAAAGGCTACAGGAAAAAGTCAGGCGACCCTCTCGCGCTTGCTGGCCGACCTGTCGGACCATGTCCTGACCTTGGGCAAGGGCCGTGCGCGACTTTATGGCCTGCCAAAATCTATTCGTGGTCTACCCGCTCAGCAGCCTATTTACTGGCTCGACGAGAGCGGCAAGTCGCGGCCGTGATGGCGGAGAGGCTGGGCTGATCAAACCGCCCCAGCAGGTCCGGGCGCGCGGCAAGCTGTTCAAGGCCTGCCGCGCCGGGTTCACAAATACAGTGATTCGATCCGCAAGTTTTTATTTAACGACCATCAGTGTGAACGGGAACACATAGGCCTGTAGCGTCACCAGCAAGCCGACCAGACTGGCCAGGGCGATCGAGTGGAAGAAGACATAGCGCAGGATGTCGCCCTCATGGTTGAACCAGCGCGTAGCGGTCGAGGCGACGACGATCGACTGTGCATCGATCATCTTGCCCATCACCCCGCCCGAACTGTTGGCCGCGCCCATCAGGTTGGGAGACAAGCCGAGTTGCTCGGCTGCCACCTTCTGCATGCCGCCAAACAGCACGTTCGACGCGGTGTCCGAGCCAGTCATCGCCACGCCGATCCAGCCCATCAAGGTACCGAAGAAAGGATAGAACACGCCGCTGTTGGCGAAGGCCAGTCCGAGCGTCGTGTCGGTGCCTGAAAAGCGCGTCAAAGTGCCAAGGCCGAGCATCAATACGATCGTGATCAGCGAATAGCGCACCAGCCAGAAAGTCCGCACAAAGGTGCGGGCGATCTCGACCGGCTTGAACTTCATCACCAGCGCGCCGACGATTGCCGCCAGCAGGATGCCGGTGCCCGTGGCCGAGAGCAGGCCCAGCACATAGACCGCGCCTTCCTTGGTCGGTTTCAACACCACCGGCGGCATTTTTTCGACCAGGTTGTGCAGCCCCGACATCGGGAATGCCGGCGCGTAAATGCTGTTGAGGAAAGCCTTGACCGGCGGCAGGCCCCAGATGAAGACAAAGACCGTCAGGATCACCCAGGGCAACCAGGCTTGAATCAGCTCGGCGCGCGAGTAACTCTTGATGGCGACTGGCTTTTGCGCTTGGCCGCCATCGGTCTCATGGCCTTTCAGATTCGGCGAAGTCCAGATCTTCTTCGGCTGCCAGACTCGCAGGAACAGCACCAGCGAAGTCATCGAAACAATCGCCGCGATGATGTCGACCAGCTCAGGCCCGATGAAGTTGGAGACCAGGTATTGCGGAATCGCGAATGACAAACCGGTGACCAGGATTGCCGGCCAGATTTCCATCATTGCCTTGCGTCCGGCAAAGGCCCAGATCAGCCAGAACGGCACCAGCAGCGAGAAGAACGGCAACTGACGCCCGATCATCGCGGAGACTTCCATCAAGTCATAACCATGCACCTTGGCCAGCGTGATCACCGGCGTGCCCAAGGCGCCGAAGGCGACCGGCGCAGTATTGGCGATCAAGCTCAGTCCCGAGGCTGCCAGCGGCGAAAAGCCCAGCCCGATCAGGATGCCGGCGGTCACTGCCACCGGCGTGCCGAAGCCTGCTGCGCCTTCAAAGAATGCGCCAAAGCAAAAAGCAATCAAGAGCAGTTGCAAGCGCCGGTCGTCGGTGATACCCGACAGCGAGGCCTGCAGCACCTTGAAGCTGCCGTTCTGTTCGGCCAATTGCTGCAGGAAGATGATGTTGAGCACGATCCAGCCAATCGGCAGCAGACCGGTGAAACCGCCATACATCGCCGCCGTGCCCGCCATTTCGACCGGCATGCCGTAAGCGAATACCGCCACCAGCACGGCGGCGAGCAGCCCGAGCCCTGCCGCGATATGGGCCTTGATATGCAAAAAGCCCAGTGACACCAGCATCACCACCACCGGCACGGCGGCCAGCAAGGTGGAAATCACCATATTGTTGAAGGGGTCGTAAATTTGTTGCCAAGCCATGCTTGTCTCCTTGAATCGATAGATTGAAAAATAATTTTTTGCCGGCTGATTCAGCCGACCGGTGGCGCGGTCAATGGATCAGCAATTGATGGTCTGTTCCTCCCGGCTGCATTCCTCGAGAAGGTAAGCGATCGAGCGGTAGGCCAAGCCGGTCTGGGCGCTCAGTCCGATTTCGCAGGTACGGTTTGTCGACAAACCACCGCAGCAATTCGACGGCAGCGCAGCAGTCAATTTGCGCAAGGCATGGGCATTGAGTTCGGGAACCACAAAACCGCGGTCACCGCCAAAGCCACAACAGCCGACCTCGCTGGGCTCAATGATCTGCTCGACGCAAGCCTCGGCGACGCGGCGCAACTTGTCGTCAGACAAGGTGCGGCGCACGCTGCAATTGATGTGCAGCGCGAACGGCCCTGGCTGGCGCCGCAAACGCAAGCGGGGCAGCAAGGCGTCATGGGCAAATTCATGGAAGTCATAGACGGACAACCGCCCCTGCAGCAGCTTTTGCAAGCGCACCGAGCAGGTGCTGGCATCCATGATCACCGGGTAAAAACCACCCTGCCCATCATCAGCGGCCAGCCGCAAAGCGTCGATGACCGCATTGGCCATTGCATCGGCTTCACCGGCCAGGCCCTGGCTGGCGAGCATCTGGCCGCAACATAAGCCATCGAAGCCTTGCGGCAGGCGCGGTGCGTAGCCTGCGCGCACCAGCAGTTGCTGGATGACCTCGGGCAACGCCGCTTCACCCGTCTGGCTGGCGCCGAAAATGCGGCCGCCGCAGGTCGGGAAATAGACCACCGGATCGCCCTCGCCACGGTAGCTGACGACTGGCCTGCCAGGCCGCGGCATGCCGGCCTTCCAGGCACCGCCCGACAAACGGGCCAGTACCGCGTCGCCAAGCACATCGGCTGCCAGGTGACCGGCCTGCAGGCCGAATCGCGACAAGGTGGCGACCTTGCCGAAATTGCCAGCCGTCCATTGCCCGATCTTGCGCGAGACCGGCCCGATGCTGCGGCCGCGCAGCAAGCGCGTCAATTCACCGGTGTCGATGCCAACCGGGCAAGCGGTCGAACATAGGCCACAACCGGCGCAGGTATCCAGCCCCATATAGGCAAAATCAGCCGCGATGTCGTCCGTTTTTTCACCCGTTGCGCCGCGGCGTGACAGCTCGCGCCAGCTGACGATGCGCTGGCGCGGCGAGAGCGTCAGCCCATGCGAAGGGCAAAGCGGTTCGCAAAATCCACACTCGATGCAGCGATCGACAATCGCCTCGGCCGCCGGCATCGGCTTCAGATGCTGGAGATGGACTTTGGGGTCGTCGTTCAGGATGACCCCGGGGTTGAGCAAGTTGTGCGGGTCAAGCAACTGCTTGATGCTGCGCATCAGCGCGGTCGCCTGCGGCCCCCATTCCTTCTCGACGAAAGGCGCCATATTGCGCCCGGTGCCATGTTCGGCCTTCAGCGAGCCATCGTACTTGTCGACCACCAGCGTGCAGATGTCGTCCATCAAGCGCGCATAGCGGTCGATCTCGGCGCTGTCCGAAAAATCCTGGGTGAAAACGAAGTGCAGATTGCCTTCCAGCGCATGGCCAAAAATAATCGCCTCGCTGTAGCCATG
>CAMDHE010000047.1 GCA_945898095.1 Roseateles toxinivorans
GAGGAGGCGCTGGCGATTCGCCGGCGCCGGGGGACATGAGCGAAGCAGAGCAGCCAGTCGTTCCCGGTGCAGGCTCGCAACCTGCCCAGCCCCTAAGCCGGCAAGGCAAGCTTCCAGAAAGGAACGGCTGGCTGTTCTGCGCAGCGAAGTCAAGGAGGAGGCGCTGGCGATTAGCCGGCGCCGGGGGACATGAGCGAAGCAGAGCAGTCAGTCGTTCCCGGGGCAGGCGCGCATGCTTCCCGGGGCAGGCTCGCATCCTGCTTGGTCCCGGAAACCCGACGCAGTCGGCAAACCAACCGTCAATGCGCCTGATCCCAGTTATTGCCGATGCCGACTTCGGCCAGCAGCGGCACTTTCAGCTGGGCCACGCCGGCCATCAGCAGCGGCACTTCGCGTTTGACCCAATCGAGCTCGGCAGCAGGCACCTCGAAGACCAGTTCGTCATGCACCTGCATGATGATGCGCGTGGCCTTGGCCTGGGCGTCGAGCTCGGCCTGCACCGCGATCATCGCCAGCTTGATCAGATCGGCTGCGGTGCCCTGCATTGGCGCGTTGATCGCCTGGCGTTCGGCGCCGCTGCGGCGCGGGCCATTGCCGGAGTTGATTTCGGGCAGCCAGAGGTGGCGGCCGAAAACGGTCTCGACATAGCCTTTGGCCTTGGCTGATTCGCGCGTCTGGTCCATATAGCGCTTGACCCCGGCAAAGCGGGTGAAATAGCGGTCGATATAGTCCTTGGCCGCCTTGGTTTCGATGCCCAGGCTGGTCGCCAGACCAAAGGCACCCATGCCGTAGATCAGGCCGAAATTGATCGTCTTGGCATAACGGCGCTGTTCGGTCGAGACCTCGTCCACCGGCACGCCAAAGACTTCGGCCGCGGTGGCGCGGTGCACATCGAGCCCGGCGCCGAAAGCATGCAGCAAGCTCGGGTCTTCGCTCAGATGGGCCATGATGCGCAACTCGATCTGCGAATAGTCGGCGCTGACGATCAAATGCCCGGGCGGCGCGATGAAAGCCTCGCGCACGCGCCGGCCTTCAGCGGTGCGCACGGGGATGTTCTGCAGATTCGGCTCATTGCTCGACAAGCGCCCGGTCACCGCCACTGCCTGCGAGTAATTGGTGTGGACGCGGCCGGTCGCCTGGTTGATCATCAAGGGCAACTTGTCGGTATAGGTGCTCTTGAGCTTGGACAGGCCGCGGTATTCGAGCAGCTTGGCCGGCAGCGGATAGTCAAGGCTGAGTTTTTCAAGCACCTCTTCATCGGTCGAAGGCGCACCGGTGGCGGTCTTTTTGGTTACCGGCAGACCAAGCTTGGTAAAGAGGATTTCACCGACTTGTTTCGGCGAGCCCAAATTGAAGGGCTGGCCGGCCAGCGCATAGGCTTCCTGCTCGAGCGTCAGCAGGCGCTGGCCGAGTTCATGGCTTTGCGCCTGCAGCAGCGCCGCGTCGATCAGCACGCCATTGCGCTCGATGCGGGCGAGCAAGGCGCTGGTCGGCATCTCGATATCGCGGTAGACATGCAGTAAGCCGGCATCGGCCTGGATCTTCGGCCAGAGCAATTCGTGCAGCGCCAGGCACATTTCCGAGTCTTCGCCCGAATATCGGGCGGCGCGCGCCACGTCAACCTGGGCGAATGGAATCTGGTGCGCGCCCTTGCCGCACAGGTCTTCATAGCTCAGGCCGCTGCGCCCCAGATAGCGCTCACCCAGGGCGCTCAGACCATGGGTCTTGTGCGCTTCGAGCACATAGCTCTGCAACATCGTGTCATGCTGCACGCCACGCAAGGCAATGCCGTGATTGGCCAGCACATGGGTGTCGTACTTGAGATTCTGGCCAACCTTGGCCGCTCGGGGGTCTTCGAGCCAGGGTTTGAGCCTTGCCAGCACGGCATCAAATGGCAGTTGTTCGGGCGCGTCAGGGCCGGCATGGCGCAGCGGAATATAGGCGGCTTCACCGGGCTTCACGCTGAACGAGATGCCGACGATGCGCGCCAGCAGGGGATCGAGCGAATCGGTTTCGGTATCGACTGCGCTCAAGGGCGCAGCCTGCAGCCTGGCCAACCATGAATCAAAGCTGGCCCAGTCGACGATCAAGTCGTAGCTGCATTGCAGCGGTTCGGGCTTGCTTTCCGGCAAGGGCTCATCGGCGAACAGGTCGCCGCTGACCGGCGCCGCTTGCACAGGCGCCAGTTCTTTCAGCCAGGTCTTGAAGCCAAAGCGGGTGTAGAAATCCAGCACCCCGGCCTGGTCCACCTCGCGCAGCGCCAGGGCTTCGAGCGCCGGCCAGCCCGGCACATGACCATTGAGGTCGCAGTCCTGCACGACGGTGACCAGTTTGCGCGCCATCGGCAGCCAGTCCAGCGCTTTGCGCAGATTCTCGCCAGCCGCACCCTTGATCTTGTCGGCATTGGCGATCACGCCGTCGAGCGAGCCATATTCGGCAATCCATTTCGCGGCGGTCTTGGGCCCGACTTTTTCAACCCCGGGCACGTTGTCGACGACATCGCCCATCAACGTCAGGTAATCGATGATGCGATCAGGCGGCACGCCGAACTTGGCCAGCACGCCGGCCACGTCGAGCTTTTCATTGCTCATCGTGTTGATCAAGCTGACCTCGGGCGTGACCAGCTGCGCCAGATCCTTGTCGCCGGTCGACACCACCACCTGATGACCGCAAGCCGCTGCAACGCGGGCCAGCGTGCCGATCGCATCGTCGGCTTCGATACCGGGAACTTCGAGGATCGGCCAGCCAAGCAAGGCGACGATCTCGTGGATCGGGGCGATCTGCTCGCGCAGGGGATCGGGCATCGGCGAGCGCTGCGCCTTGTAAGCCGGGTACCAAGCGTCACGGAAAGTCGGGCCCTTGGCGTCAAAGACGCAAACCGCATGCTCGGCGTGAATTTGCTCGCGCAAGCGCTTCATCATCGCGACAACGCCATGGATCGCGCCGGTCGGCACACCCCCCGGCCCGCGCAGATCGGGCAAGGCATGGTAGGCACGGTAAAGGTAGCTGGAACCGTCGACCAGCAGCATGATGGGTTTGCTCATGGCCGGCATTGTCCTGCACGACGAACGCTGCCGGCCTTGCCGGCTTAGAATCTCGCTCATGACAATGTCCGTAACTCTGAAGAACAGCCTGCTGCTGGTGATCGCGATCGCTGCCCAGGCGGCACTGGCCTTGCCCGCAGCCGACCCGGCCCCTGCCCGGGAGGACCAGGTCAAGCAGACCGTCATCGAGGACGACAACGCCCGCATCGAGGAATTGCGTGTGCGCGGTCAGACGCAAAAAATCACCATCAAGCCCAAGAATGCTCCGGAATATGAAATCATCATGGGCGATGGCAGCCGTGAACTTTCACCCGGCCCGGGCTCGACCCGTGCAGCTGCTGGGCAACGGGTCTGGCGCTTGCTGGACTTCTAAGCTTCCAATCCTGCCGCTGATTCCCGCTGCCGACTTTTTATGGCTGTCTTTACTGAAGTTGCGCCCGAGCTTGCCCAATCGCTGCTGACCCGCCTCGGCCTCGGTCAGATGCTGTCCTTGCGCGGCATCAGTGCCGGCATCGAGAACACCAATTATTTCGTCACTACCGAACGCGGCGACTATGTGCTGACGCTGTTCGAGCGGCTGAGCTCCGAGCAACTGCCTTTTTACCTGCAGTTGATGAAGCATCTGGCCTCGCGTGGTCTGGCCGTACCCGATCCGCAGGCCGATGCGGAAGGCTGCATCCTGTTCGAGCTTGCCGGCAAGCCAGCGGCGGTTGTCAACAAGTTGCGCGGTGGCCATCAGCTCGCGCCTGATTTATTCCATTGCGAACAAGTCGGTGCGGCGCTGGCGAAGATGCACTTGGCCGGGCAGGATTTCCCGCTGCAGCAGCCGAACCTGCGCGGGCTGCCCTGGTGGCGCGAAACCGTGCCGGTGGTGCTGCCCTATCTGACCGCACAGCAGGCTTTGCTGATCACGACCGAGCTCGACTATCAGGAGCATCTGGCCGCATCGGCGACTTATGCCCAATTGCCACGCGGGCCGATACATGCCGACCTGTTCCGCGACAACGTCATGTTCGAAGGCCTGCCGGGCCGCGAAAAATTGAGCGGATTTTTCGACTTCTACTTCGCCGGCGTCGATACCTGGGCCTTCGATCTGGCGGTCTGCATCAACGACTGGTGCATTGATCTGGACAGCGGCAGGCTTGACGAATCACGCGCACAGGCCTTCGTCGCCGCTTATGAAAAGGTGCGCCCCTTGAGCGGCGCCGAGCACCGCTTGCTGCCCGGTCTGCTGCGTGCCGCGGCCTTGCGTTTCTGGATTTCGCGCCTCTGGGACTTCCATCTGCCCAGGGATGCCTCGATGTTGAAGCCACATGATCCCAGCCATTTCGAGCGTGTGCTGCGCGCCCGTATCCAGCAACCCTGGCATGCCTTGACTCCATGAACCAAGATCCGACTCCCGTCAAGCCGATGGTCTTGCGCCTGCAGACCGTACCTGCCCGCCACGGCATGCAATGGATCCGCCATGGCTTCAAGATTTTCAAGCGCAAACCGGTCGCGCTGTCAGGCCTGTTCTCGGTGTTCCTGTTTGCCGCCTTCGTGATCTTGATGCTGCCGGCCGTCGGCGTGATGCTGCTGCTGATGGCGCTGCCGATGCTGTCGCTGGGCTTCATGCTCGCAACCCATCTGGTGCTGCAGAATCTGACGCCGACTGCCGCTGTCTTCCTGCTGCCGTTCAAGTTGACGCCCGAACGCCGCAACGCCCAGTTGCTGCTCTGCGCCTGCTATGCCCTGGCCACCGTCGCCATCAGCTGGTTGTCCGAGTCGATCGACGGCGGCAGCTTCGAAAACCTGCAAAAGCTGGCCGGCGAAGGCGCAGCGCCCGAGCAAATTGCCGAGGCCTTGGCCGACCCGCAACTGTTCTGGGGCGCGGTGACCCGCTTTGGACTGGCGGCGCTGCTGTCGATTCCATTCTGGCATGCGCCAGCCTTGATCCACTGGGGTGGCCATGGGCTGCTGCAGGCGCTCTTCTCCAGCACCATGGGGGTCTGGCGCAATCGTGCTGCGTTTACTGTCAATGCCTTGCTCTGGGCTGCGCTGGTGATCGGCATGAGCCTGGGAGCGAGCCTGCTGGTCGCCTCCCTGGGCATGGGGCAATTGCTGCCGATGCTGGCGATGCCGCTGGGCTTGCTGCTGTCGACGGTCTTCTATGCCTCGCTGTATTTCACCTTCGTCGATTGCTTCGTTTTCGGCGCGCCGACCGAACCCTTGATCGAAAAAGCCTGAGCCTAGGGATGCTCTGCATAAGCCCTCACGGCTTGTGCTAGCCCGGCCTCGGGCGGACTGCGGCGTTCCTGGAAACCCAGCGCTACGCCAACCTGAAGAGCGCCAGCATGGGCTTCACCGCATCAGCGTCGACAAGGCTCTGGTGGCGGGCGGCTTTATGGCGCACAACCTGCCGGCCGCGCAGAAGGCCGTCGATGGCGTCGCGCTCAACAGCGCCTGGGTGCCTTCACTGATGAAGGCCTTGCTGGTGGGCGAGGACAGCGGCAGCCATGTCAACAACTTCGCCTGGGCTTACAACGTCGACACCAAATAGTTGTCGCGCCTGATGTCGATGCCGGCGGGTGTTGAGGCGACCGGCCTGGGCTTGGTCGATGAGCTGAATGGCTGGACCTGCATCACCTGCAACTTCCAGCCCCCGGCGACTGGAACTCCTTGCACGCCAAGGTTCAGCCGACGCTGGCCCCCTTGGTGCGCGCCAACTGCAAGGACGGTTTCGGTGCTGCAGAGGGCTACCTGACCGGAGATGTGGTCGGTCTGAAGATGCGTCAGGGCTGACGCGTCAGCAAGTCGAGACCCGAAGCCCCCGGTGGATTATTTCGCTGGGGCTTTTTTCTTAGGGATGCTCTGCATCACTCAACGCGAGTGTGTGTCGTGCGGATCGGGATGGGATGCAAGGCGCATTTTGCGGCCAATAGCGTGTGCTATTGGCAATAAATGCAACGCCGCAGACCGCCCGAGGCCGCGCTGTCACAAACCGTGAGGGGTTATGCAGAGCATCCTTAGAACTTACGCAAAGCCAATCCGTCATCGTGCTGACACAGGCGTCAACAAAAATTGACGCTTCCATACAGAAGCGGAGCATTCCTGATGAAACAGCAGCAGCCTTCCGGGGCGGTCGACATGTCCAACAGCTACGACGATAACGAGATCGTCAACAACTCATCCAACGCGCACATGAGCGACATCATGTCGCTGCGCCTGAACCGGCGCCAGGCGCTGATGGGCGCTGTCAGCGCCACGACTACCATGCTGCTGGGCACGGCCAGCCTGAGCGCCTGTGGTGGCGGTGACGACCCGGCACCGGCAGCAGCGCAGGCAGCAGCACCGGCGACGGCCAAGCTGGCCCTGGGGTTCACGGCCGTGGCCAAGAACAAGAACGATGTCGTCACGGTGCCGGACGGCTACCAGGTCAGCATCCTGCACGCATTGGGCGATCCGCTGCACTACGGCGACGAGTCCTGGAAGGACAACGGCAGCGAAAGCGCGGATTCCTACAACCGCCGCATCGGCGATGGCCACGACGGCATGTACTTCTTCGGTCTGGCCGAAGACGGCAAGTTCCAGGCCGACCGTTCTGATCGCGGTCTGCTGGCCGTCAACCACGAATATGTGGTGCAACCCTACGGCCTGCACCCCGCCGGCATCACTGCAGGCGCCATCCGTCTGGCCAGCGAAGTCGAAAAGGAAATCTATGCGCACGGCGTGAGCGTCTGCGAAGTCAAACGCGGGACCGGCAACGACATGAGCATGGTGCGCGGTTCGCGCTACAACCGCCGCGTCACCTCGGCCACCGAAATGGCCTTCACCGGCCCGGTCAAGGGCAATGCAGTGGTCAAGACCAAATTCTCTACAGACGGCCAGAAGACCCGCGGCACCAACAACAACTGCGCCAACGGTTACACCCCGTGGGGCACGTACATCACTTGTGAAGAAAATTGGCTGAACGTCGTGGCTCGTGCGGCGGGCGACAACGCCAAGCGCAGCGCCAAGGAAGTCGCCGCTCTGAACCGCTACGGCCTGCCGGAAAACCGCAAGAGCCCCTATCTGTGGGACACCGCCGGCACGGACGATCTGTTTGTGCGCTGGACTTCGTCGGTCACAGAAGCTACGGCGGCCGATGACTACCGCAACATCGCCAATACATTCGGCTGGGTGGTCGAGATCGACCCGTTCAGCCCCACCACCACCCCGGCCAAACGCTCGGCGCTGGGCCGCTTCAACCACGAAGGCGCCTGGCCGGCACTGGCCGTGGCCGGCCAGCCGATCGTGATGTACATGGGTGACGATGCCCGCAACGAGTACATCTACAAGTTCGTCTCCAAGGCTGTCTGGGACACCAAGGATGTCAATGGCGGCATGGCCGCTGGCGCCAAATACCTCGACGAAGGCCTGCTGTACGTCGCCAAGTTCAGCGCCGACGGCTCGGGTCAATGGCTGGAGTTGACGTTCGGCAAGAACGGCCTGGACGCCAGCAACGCGACCTTCGCTTTTGCCGATCAGGCCGATGTGGTGACGCATTGCCGCATCGCCGCCGACATCCTGGGCGCCACCAAGATGGATCGTCCGGAATGGGGCGGCGTCAACCCGCTGAACGGCGAGGCGTACATGACCCTCACCAACAACAGCAACCGCGTCGCTACCACCGCGACGCCGACCGGAAACCAGCTCAAGCCCGATGCTGCCAATCCGCGCTACTACGAAGACATGAAGGGCACGACCTCGCAAAAGGGCAACCCGAACGGCCACATCATCCGCTGGCGCGAAGCCGCCGGCAGCGTCGCTGCGACCAGTTTTGCCTGGGACATCTACCTGTTCGCAGCGCAATCCGATGCCGCTGCTGACGTGAACCTGTCGGGCCTGACCGCCGTCAACGACTTCTCCAGCGCCGATGGCCTGTACTTCGACCCGCGCGGCATGCTGTGGATTCAAACCGACGATGGCGCCTACACCGATGTGACCAACTGCATGATGCTGGCGGCTGTTCCGGGCAAGGTCGGTGATGGTGGCGCAGCCACTGCTGCCGGAGGCACAGCGACCGTGAAGGGTGCAAACGCCACCGCCGATACCTTGCGTCGCTTCCTGGTCGGCCCGAAAGACTGCGAAATCACCGGCATCGCCGTGACACCCGACGGCAAGACGCTGTTCTTCAACGTTCAGCATCCGGGCGAAGGCGGTACCCTGGCAGCCTCGACCAGTCAATGGCCCGATAGCCAGACAGCAAGCGCTTCGACCAAACGCCCGCGCTCAGCAACTGTCGTTGTGACGCGCAAGGACGGCGGCGCGGTCGGCGTCTGATCGGGATCCGCAATCCGATAAGAGAGACCCAGGAGGTCAAAGCCCGCAGGCCGCAAAGCCTGCGGGCTTTTTTCCGTGGCTCGCCTGCGGCGGCTCAATCAATCGGCGTCAGTTTCGCGATCGAAAGCGCCAGCCATTTCATGCCATGGCGACCAAAGTTGACCTGGGCGCGCGCATCGGTGCCGACGCCTTCGAGGGTCAACAGCACGCCTTCACCGAACTTGGTGTGGAACACGCTTTTGCCGACACGCAGTCCGCCATGTTCCTTGTCGACCTGCTTGACCATGGCCTTGGGCACGGGCGGCTCGACATAGGCCGGCTTCTCGAAAGGCCCGGCGCTGCGGCTCCAGGCACTCTGGTATTCCTTGGCTGATCCTCCGCCGAAGCCCTGGTTCTTCGGCGTCAACCATTTCAGCGCGGTTTCAGGCAACTCGGCCAGGAAACGGCTCCTGACGTTGTAGCGGGTTTGTCCATGCAGCATGCGGGTCTGGCTGAAGCAGAGATAAAGCCGCTGGCGCGCCCGGGTGATTGCCACATACATCAGCCGGCGTTCTTCTTCGAGCCCATCGACATCGGCGATCGCGTTTTCATGCGGGAACAGCCCCTCTTCCAACCCGGTGATGAAGACCGCGTCGAATTCGAGCCCCTTGGCCGAATGCACCGTCATCAACTGCACCGCGTCCTGTCCTGCCTGAGCCTGGTTGTCACCGGCCTCCAGCGATGCATGGGTCAAGAAAGCGACCAGCGGCGACATGATCTCGCCGGTCTCGGCGTCAGGGGCGAAGTTGCTGACGACTGACGCGTCCGGGCGAGATGCTGCCGCTTGGTCATAAGAGCTCAACTCATCGACCGGTATCCCGACAGCGTCCTTGCCGAATCCTTCCTGCGTCACGAAGGCCTCGGCGGCATTGATCAACTCGCCCAGATTCTCCAGCCGTTCGGCGCCATCCTTGTCGTTGCGGTAGAACTCGGCGAGGCCGGAAACCTCCAGAATCTGCTCGATGATTTCACGCAGCGTCATGCCCAGCGTCAGGTTGCGGGTCGAGTCGATCAAGGCGGTAAACGCCTGCAGATTGGCCCCGGCTTTGCCCGGCACGGCGCCGACGCTCTGGTAAAGGCTGCGGCCTGAATTTCGCGCAGCGTCCTGCAGCAACTCGATCGAGCGGGCGCCGATGCCACGGGCCGGAAAATTGACGACACGCAGGAAGCTGTTGTCATCGTTGGCGTTCTCGAGCAGGCGCAGGTAGGACAAAGCATGCTTGACTTCGGCGCGCTCGAAAAAGCGCAGTCCACCATAGACGCGGTACGGAATGCCGGCATTGAACAAAGACGATTCGATCACCCGTGACTGCGCATTGCTGCGATAGAGCATGGCAATTTCCTTGCGCGCCATGCCCTGCCGATGCAGCGCCTGCGCTTCCTCGATCAGCCATTGCGCCTCGGCAAAGTCGCTGGTCGCCTCGTAGACCCGCACCTGCTCGCCAGGACCGGCTTCGGTGCGCAGGTTCTTGCCCAGGCGCTTGGTATTGCAACTGATCAGCTGATTGGCCGAATCGAGGATATTGCTGAAGCTGCGGTAGTTCTGCTCCAGCTTGATGACGCGCTTGACCCGGTATTCGCGCTCGAAATCGGCCATATTGCCAACGCGTGCGCCGCGAAAGGCATAGATGCTCTGGTCGTCATCGCCGACCGCCATCACGCCTTGTCCTTTGCCCGGCGGAGCGAACATCTTCAGCCAGGCATATTGCAGCTTGTTGGTGTCCTGGAACTCATCAACCAGCAGATGCTGGAAACGCTGCTGGTAATGTTCGCGCAGCCCCGGGTTGTCGCGCATCACCTCATAGCAGCGCAGCATCAACTCGGCAAAATCGACCACGCCTTCGCGCTGGCATTGCGCTTCATAGGCCCGGTAGATCTCGATCAGCATCCGCGTCTGTTCGTCGCGCGGCTCGATGTCCTTGGGCCGCTGCGCCTCTTCCTTGGCGCCGGCAATGAACCAGCCGACCTGCTTGGGCACGAAACGCTCTTCGTCAAGCTTCATCGCGCGGATCACGCGCTTGATGGCCGAGACCGAATCGCTTGAGTCGAGGATCTGGAAAGCCTGCGGCAGACCGGCCAATTTCCAATGCGCGCGCAAGAAGCGATTGCACAGGCCGTGGAATGTGCCGATCCACATGCCACGCACATTGACCGGCAGCATCGTGGTCAGCCGGGTCAGCATTTCCTTCGATGCCTTGTTGGTGAAGGTCACCGCCATCACGCCGGCGGGGGTGACCTGGCCGGTCTGCATCAGCCAGGCGATGCGGGTGGTCAGCACCCGCGTCTTGCCAGAACCCGCGCCGGCAAGAATCAAGGTGGCCTCGGCGGGTGCGGTGACCGCAGCGTATTGTTCGGGGTTGAGGTTCTTCAACAAGCCATTGGGGGCGGACAAGGATTCTTGGGTATGCATCCGAGTATTTTAAGGATGCTCTGCATAACTCAACACGAGTGTGTGCAGTTCGGATCGGGATGGGATGCAAGGCGCATTTTGCGGCCAATAGCGCGTGCTATTGGCAATAAATGCAACGCCGCAGACCGCCCGAGGCCGGGCTAGCACATGCCGTGAGGGGTTATTCAGAGCATCCTCAGGTTTGCGGCATGATCGATGCCTGATGAGCCAAGAATCCTTCCCCTGCCCCTGCGGATTGAATCAGCCCTACAGCGCCTGCTGCGGCCGCTATCACCGCCAATTTGCCGAAACCTCGACGCTGGGAGCGCCCGATGCCGAGGCCTTGATGCGATCGCGTTACAGCGCCTTTGTGCAGGATCTGCCCGCCTACCTGCTGGCCAGCTGGCATGCCACCAGTCGGCCGGCCGCCTTGGGATTGAATCAGCCGGGTCTGCGCTGGCTGGGCGTGGCGGTGAAACAACATCTGCAGCAGGACGCCGACCATGCGACGGTCGAATTCGTCGCCCGCAGCAAGCTGGGCGGGCGCGCCGAACGCCAGCATGAGATCAGCCGCTTCGTACGCGAGAAATCAGCCTGGTATTACCTCGACGGCGAGCGCCAATGAGCGCCGCCGAAGCGCCGCTGAACATCATTCACATCGATGAGCATCTGGTCGCGATCGACAAGCCCGCCGGCCTGCTGGTGCACCGCAGCGCGATCGATGCCCAGGCCCAGGTCTTCGCGCTGCAGATGCTGCGTGACCAGCTCGGCCGCAAGGTCTGGCCGGCACACCGGCTCGACAAGGGCACTTCGGGCTTGCTGCTGTTCGCGCTCAGCGCCGAAGTCGCCTCCAGCCTGGGGCAGGCTTTCGAACAGGGACTGGTCCGCAAGCGCTATCTGACGCTGCTGCGCGGCTGGCCAGCGGCTGACGGCGTGATCGAACACCCGCTGGCCAAAGACCCGGAGCAAGCATCAAGAGGGCAGCTGATGCTCGCGGCAAGAACCGATTGGCAACGCTTGGCCCGGGTCGAGTGGCCACTCTGCCTTGACCCAAGCTTTGCTTCGAGCCGCTTTGCGCTGGTCGAAGCGCGCCCGCATACCGGCAGGCGGCATCAACTGCGGCGCCATTTCAAGCATATTTCTCATCCGATCATCGGCGACTCCACCCATGGCAAGGGCGCGCAAAACCGCGCGGTGGCCGGTTTTCTGGGTCTGCAGCGACTCTGGCTGCATGCGCTGGCGCTTGAAATCAGGCATCCGGCCAGCGGCGAACTGCTGAGCTTGCATGCGCCACCCGGACCTGAATGGGCGGCATTGCAGGCCATTGGCCCATGGCAGCAAGACTGAATCCCTGGTCGGGCCACAATGCCCCTTCTTCAATTGACCCGCGCAGCGTGACTGACCGATGAACCAAGGCATTGTTTTTGCTTCGCTGGCCTATCTGGCCTGGGGGCTGTTTCCGCTCTACTTTTTGCAAGTCGCGGAAGTGCCGGCACTCGAGGTGGTGATGCACCGCACGGTCTGGTCGATGCTGTTCATGCTGGTCCTGCTGCTGGTGCTGCGGCGCTGGGCCTGGCTGAAAGGGCTGTCGCGTCAACCCAAAATACTGGCGGCCTTTGCCTTGTCGGCCATGCTGCTGGCCAGCAACTGGCTGGTCTTTGTCTGGGCGGTACAGCACCAGCATCTGCTCGATGCCAGCCTGGGCTATTTCATCAATCCGCTGGTCAATATCGCGCTGGGATTTTTCTTTTTGCATGAGCGGCCGCGGCGAATCCAATGGCTGGCTGTCACCATCGCAACGCTCGGCGTGTGCTGGCTGGCCTGGCAGACCGGTCACCCGCCCTGGGTCGCCTTGACGCTGGGCTTGACTTTCGGTTTCTACGGCCTGCTGCGCAAGGTCGCCCCCTTGGGTGCGATGGAAGGATTGACGCTCGAGACCATGATGCTGACCCCCTTCGCCATCGGGGCCATTGCCTGGTGGACCTGGCAGGGCAGCAGCGCGATGTCGCAGGGCCATACGGCCACCAACCTTTGGCTGCTGGCTGCCGGACCTTTGACTGCCATCCCCTTGCTGTTGTTTGCGGCCGGGGCGCGCCGCATTCCGATGACGACATTGGGCCTGCTGCAATATATCGGTCCGACCTTGCAGTTCACACTCGGCGTCTACGTCTTCCATGAAGCCTTCTCGCCCTCACGTCTGATCGGCTTCGTCCTGATCTGGTCCGCGCTGCTGCTGTACAGCGTCGACGGTTGGCAGAACAGCCGTCGCAATCAGGCCGAACTGCTCCCCGCTTGAATCAGGCCTGAACCGCCGGCATACGCATCAGGTGATCGAAAGCGCCAAGCGCTGCCTTGGCACCGTCGCCGGTGGCGATGATGATCTGCTTGAACGGCACGGTCGTCACATCGCCAGCGGCGAAAACGCCAGGCACCGAAGTCTGGCCCTTCGCGTCGACGATGATTTCGCCGCTCCTGGACAGCTCGACCACGCCCTTCAACCATTCGGTATTGGGCACCAGACCGATCTGCACAAAAACGCCTTCAAGCTCGATGTGGTGCGCGGCCCCGCTGGCCAGGTCGGTGAAGCTGATGCCGTTCAACTTGCCGCCAGCACCGGTCAGCTCGGTCGTCTTCGCCTGGGTATGCACGCTGACATTGGGCAGGCTGTTGAGCTTGTTGACCAGCACCGCATCGGCGCGCAATGCGTCACCAAACTCGATCACCGTGACATGGGCCACGATGCCGGCGAGGTCGATCGCCGCCTCGATGCCCGAATTGCCGCCACCGATCACCGCCACCCGCTTGCCCTTGAACAGCGGCCCGTCGCAATGCGGGCAATAGGCCACGCCTTTGTTCTTGTATTCCTGCTCGCCCGGCACATTGACATTGCGCCAGCGCGCGCCGGTCGAGATGATCACCGTCCTGGCTTTCAGTGAGCCGCCATTGGCCATCTGCACTTCGATCAATCCGCCGGCTTGAGCGGCCGGAACCAGGCGGTCGGCACGCTGGTTGTTCATGATCTCGACCGCATAGGCTTTTACATGGGCTTCGAGTGCCATCGCGAACTTCGGTCCATCGGTCTCGAGCACCGAAACGTAATTCTCGATCGCCAAGGTGTCATTGACCTGGCCACCGAAGCGCTCAGCCGCGATGCCGGTACGGATGCCCTTGCGCGCCGCATAGACTGCCGCTGCTGCACCGGCCGGCCCGCCGCCGACGATCAACATCTGATAGGGCGCCTTGGCTGCCAGCTTGACCGCATCGCGGTCGGCTGCACCGCTGTCGAGCTTGGCGAGGATCTCCTCGACCGTGATCCGCCCTGAGCTGAACATCGCGCCGTTCAGGAACACCATCGGCACAGCCATGATGTCGCGGGCATTGACTTCGGCCTGGAACAGCCCGCCGTCGATCACCACCGTCTTGACCTTCGGGTTGAGCACCGCCAGCAGACTCAGAGCCTGGACCACGTCCGGGCAGTTGTGGCAACTCAAGGACATATAGACCTCGAAATTAAAGTCACCGTCGAGCGCCTTGATCTGTTCGATCAACTCGGGCTCGACCTTGGGCGGATGACCACCAACCCACAGCAAGGCCAGCACCAGCGAGGTGAATTCATGGCCCAGCGGAATCGCGGCGAAGCGCAAATTCATGCCGCTGCCGATGCGCTGCAGGCTGAACGAAGGCTGCCTAGCGTCCTGACCATCGGTCCTGAGCGTGATCCGGTCACACATGCCGGCGATGTCGGCCAGCAACTCGTGCATTTCACGCGCGCTGTCCGAATCGTTCAGCGAAGCAATGATTTCAAATGGCTGGATAACGCGCTCAAGATAGCCTTTGAGTTGAGTCTTCATTGCAGCGTCCAACATGATTTCTTCCTTTTTTCGGTATTCAGACATGGCCAGGCTGGCCACATTGAAAGCACCCGTTCAGGACGCTTTCAGTGAGGCTTGCTTTGCCTGGGGAGTGACGCCACCCCTCCCGGGTTGGCGGCGGTCTAGCAGATCAGTTCAAACGACTCAGATCTTGCCGACCAGATCCAGCGAAGGCGTCAGCGTCTTGGCGCCTTCGGTCCACTTGGCGGGGCAGACTTCGCCCGGGTGGGCTGCCACATATTGGGCGGCCTTGACCTTGCGCATCAATTCCGACGCATCGCGGCCGATGCCGTTGTCGTGGATTTCGCAAAGCTTGATGAAGCCTTCAGGATTGATCAGGAAGGTGCCGCGCAAAGCCATGCCGTCTTCCTCGACCATGACTTCGAAGTTGCGGCTGATCTTGCCGGTCGGGTCGCCGATCAAGGCATATTGAACTTTCTTGATCGCTTCCGAGGTGTCATGCCAGGCCTTGTGGGCGAAATGGCTGTCCGTCGAAATGCCGTAGACATCGACACCCATCTGCTGGAATTCAGCATGGCTGTTGGCCAGGTCTTCGAGTTCGGTCGGGCAGACAAAGGTGAAGTCGGCCGGATAGAACATGAACACATTCCATTTGCCTGCCAGGCTGGCTTCGGTCAAGTCAACGAACTTGCCGTTGTGAAAGGCGGTGGCTTTGAAAGGCTTGACTTGGGTATTGATCAGGGACACGTTGGATTCCAATAAGGTTGCAGAGAGATGCAATCATATTGGTGCAGCGCAGCAAATGGTTTTGATTAAACGAATCACGGCCATTGAGTTAGGCTATCGCCGTCTATTTTCGATAGCAAAAATCCCTCAAAACACCTCGAGGTCCAGCAACTCCTCAACCGTCTGACGGCGCCGGATCAAGCGCTCCTGGTCGCCATCGACGAGCAACTCGGCCGCCAGCGGCCGGCTGTTGTAATTGCTAGACATCGATGCGCCATAAGCGCCGGTCGCATGGATCACCAGCAGATCGCCGACCTCGGCACCGCCGAGCAAGCGCGGCAGCACCACACCGCCATCCTCCTGGGTAAAGACATCGCCCGATTCGCACAGCGGCCCGGCCACCACCGACAGCCGCGCTGGCCTGTCCAAGCCGTCGCGCGGCAGCACCGTCATGGCGTGGAAGCTGCCGTACATCGCCGGCCGCATCAACTCGTTGAAGCCGGCATCGACCAGCACGAAGTGATTGCTGCCGGCATCCTTGGTTGCGCGCACCTCACTGAGCAGCGCACCCGACTCGGCCACCAGGAAGCGACCGGGTTCGATCTCCAGCGACAACGGGTGGCCGACCAGGGCTTCGGCGGCCTTGCGCGCGGCGTCCCATTGACCGAAATAATGCCCGGTGTCGATGACCGGTTCACCATCGCGGTACGGAATCGACAAGCCGCCGCCAGCCGAAATCGCCTGCAGGTCATGGCCGGCAGCGACCGCCTCGCGCACCAGGCCGACCATCGCACCGCAGACTTCGCTCAAATGGCCATAGTCGACGCCTGAGCCGATATGCATATGCAAGCCGACCAGTTGCAAGTGGTGCAGACGCACCGCGTCGAGCGCCGCGCGCAACTCGGTATGCCAGATGCCATGTTTGCTCTGCTCGCCGCCGGTATTGGTCTTGTTGCTGTGCCCATGGCCAAAGCCGGGGTTGATGCGCAGCCAGACTGGGTGGCCCGGGGCTGCGGCACCGAGTTGATGCAGCATGTCGATCGAGCCGGCATTGACCGGGATCTGCTGCTCGATGACCGTGGCGAGTGTCTGCGGGTCGAACAGGTCGGCGGTGAAGACGATCTCAGCCGGCTCCGCGCCAGGCTTGAAACCGGCCGCCAGCGCACGCAGGATCTCGCCGCGCGACACCGCGTCGACCTTCACGCCCTGCTCGCGCATCAGCCGCAGGATATGGGTGTTCGAGCAGGCTTTTTGCGCAAATCGGATCACATCGAAGCTGGCCAAGGCAGCAATGCGTGCACGGATGACGGCAGCGTCATAGACCCAGAGCGGCGAGCCGAAGCGATTTTTCAATGACCAAAGGCGGGCGGGCGAAAACGTATCGGGCAGCATTGGCAGGACTCAAAAACTCGAAGGAGCTGAGCATGCGCGCCTTTACTCATTCAATCAAATGATTTTTTTTATAGACTTGATCCATTTCTGATATGGTTTAGGCATGAGCTTGAACATCACTCACCGCCATATCGAAGTGTTCCACTCGGTCATGACTGCGGGCAGCGTCACCGAGGCAGCCGCCCTGCTGAGCAGTTCGCAACCCACGCTCAGCCGCGAGCTCGCGCGCATGGAGCATCTGCTCGGCTATGCCTTGTTCGAGCGCCTGCGTGGCCGATTGAAGCCAACGGCAAGAGCCCTGGCCTTGTTCGACGAGGTACGCCGCAGCTACCAGAGCCTGGACCGGATCGCCAGTCGGGCCGCGCAACTCGGCCGGGACGAGCAGGCCGAGTTGTCGGTCCTATGTCTACCCGCCTTGAGCCATGCCTTGCTGCCCGGGGCCTGCGCACAACTGCTGCGCCGGCATAGCGATGCCAGGTTGTCGATCACGCCGCAGGAATCGCCGCTGCTTGAAGAGTGGATGAGCGCGCAGCGCTTCGATCTGGGCTTGACCGAGCGCAGCCAGGCACCGCCCGGCACCCGCTTGCAGCCGCTGCTGGCGCTCGACGAGGTCTGTGTGCTGCCGGCCGGACATGCCCTGCTGGCCAAGGTCGGCAGCCTGACACCAGCCGATTTCGAGGGTAAGGAATTCATCAGCTTGTCGGTCGACGACCCCTATCGGGCGCAACTTGACGACATCTTCCAGCAGCATGGCGTACAGCGCCAATTGCGGCTTGAAACACACAGTGCCGTGGCAGTCTGCGCGATGGTGGCGCAAGGCTTGGGCATCGCCATCGTCAACCCCTTGACCGCCCTGGCCTGCGCCGGGCCACAAATGCAGCTGCGCCGTTTCAGCATCAGCGTGCCTTTTCATGTCAACGCCTTGCTGCCGCTGTACCGCCCCGCGCAACCTATCGCCGCCGACCTGGTCACTGCCTTGCTCGAGCAGGCCAGGTTATTGCAGCAGCGCCTCCAGCTTGCCCTGTAGCCTCGGTGGCAGGTAGCCCGCCAAACAGGCCGCAGGCCGAATTGCGGGAGCCAAAAACATTGCACCCTTCGGATGCGAGCGCTTCGCGTCTCTAGTCGCGCTCTATCCGCGCATAAGCGCTGTGATTGTGAATCGACTCAAAATTCTCCACGTCGACCGAGTAGCGGCCGATGCGCGATTCGGCATTCAGCCGCAGCGCCACATCGCGCACCAGATCCTCGACGAACTTGGGGTTCTGGTAGGCATGCTCGGTGATCCATTTTTCGTCGCTGCGCTTGAGCAGCGGCCAGATCTCGCTCGAGGCACTTTCCTCGGCAAAACGGACCAGCTCCTGCCAACCAATCGGCGCGCCGATCAGCTCGGCACGGATTGAAACCAACGACCGCTGGTTGTGCGCACCGTAATCGGAAATCTCCTTGGAGCAAGGACACAAGCTCTTCACCGGCACGCCAACCTCGGCCCAGACCGAGGTCTTGCCGGCGCGGGTTTCGGAGATCAAGGCCCCCTGGTAATCAAGCATGCTTTCGATGCCCGAAACCGGCGCACGTTTGCGCAGGAAAAAAGTGAAACGGACTTCGATGCGGCCCTCCAAGGCACCCAGCTTTTCCAGCATCTGGCCGTGCAATTCGCGCAATCCGGCAGCGTCGAGCGGCGCAGCCAAGGCATCGAGCCAGGCCACGAAGCGCGACATATGGGTGCCCTTTTTATCGGCCGGCAAGGCAACGTCCAAGCTCCACAGGCCCACCGTAGTCTGTGCCTGCTTGCCGACTTTCAGTTGCAGCGGATAGCGCACATCCTTGACCCCCACGCGCTGGATCACCAGATGGCGCTCGTCGCGCTCACTCTGGGTATCGGGAATATGCAGGGAACTGGTGACTTGATTCATGCGGAAACTATGACTGAGACTTCCAAATAGGCTGCGAGCTTGCCAGCAAAGCTGCGGTAAAGCATTTGCAAGGGCTTTACTGTCAAGCGCCAAAGCGCTTGAGGATAGCCTGTTCGATGCCCGGGGCATCAAGACCGCACAGCGACATCAACTTGACCGGGTCCCCATGCTCGACAAATTCGTCAGGCAGACCCAGTTGCAGAACCGGCAAATTCAAGCCCGCAGCCTGCAAGCACTCCAGCAATGCGCTGCCGGCGCCACCCATCACACAACCGTCCTCGATGGTGACAAAAGCATCATGGGTGCGCGCCAATTCGGCCACCAACTGTTCGTCAAGCGGCTTGACGAAGCGCATATTGGCCACCGTCGCGTCGAGTTTTTCGGCCGCTTGCAAAGCCGGGTAGAGCAAGGTACCGAAAGCCAGAATGGCGATCCGCGTTGCCCCCTGCCCGGCCGGCTGGGTCGACAAACGGCGGATTTCGCCCTTGCCCCAGGCTTGAGCTGTCATTTCCTTTTGCACCGCCACGCCAGCACCGGCGCCGCGTGGATAACGCACCGTGACCGGGCCGTTATGCTGGAAAGCGGTATACAAGGCCTGACGGCATTCGTTCTCGTCAGCCGGTGTCAGCACGGCCATATTCGGAATGCAGCGGCTGAACGCAATGTCGTAATTGCCGGCATGGGTTGCACCGTCAGCACCCACCAGACCGGCGCGATCGAGTGCAAAGACAACCGGCAAGTTCTGGATCGCCACATCGTGGATCATCTGGTCGTAACCACGCTGCAAAAAGGTCGAGTAGATCGCAACGACCGGCTTCAACCCTTCACAAGCCAGGCCGGCCGCAAAAGTCACTGCATGCTGCTCGGCAATGCCGACATCGTGATAGCGGGTCGGAAAGCGTTTGTGGAACTCCACCATGCCGGAACCCTCGCGCATCGCCGGCGTAATACCGACCAGGCGCTTGTCGAGTTCGGCCATATCGCAAAGCCATTCGCCGAAGATCTGCGTAAAGGTGATCTTGGGCGTCGCGACCGGCTTGACAAAACCGACCTCAGGATCGAACTTGCCGGCAGCCGCGTGGTACTTGACCGGATCGGCTTCCGCCTGGCCATAGCCCTGACCTTTTTTGGTCACGACATGCAGGAACTGCGGGCCTTTTCTGCCACGCAGGTTTTCCAGCGTCGGGATCAGGGACTCCAGGTCATGGCCATCGATCGGGCCGACATAGTTGAAGCCAAACTCTTCGAAAATCGTGCAGGGCACCACCATGCCCTTGGTATGTTCCTCGAAGCGGCGGGCCAACTCATACAGCGGCGTGTTTTTCAGCACGCTCTTGGCGCTCTCGCGCGCGGCCGCATAAAACTTGCCGCTCATCAAGCGCGCCAGGTATTTGTTCAAGGCCCCGACCGGCGGGCTGATCGACATGTCGTTGTCGTTCAAGACCACCAGCAGATCGCCCATCAGCCCGCCGTGGGCGACGCCGGCGTTGTTGAGTGCTTCGAAAGCCATGCCCGCGGTCATCGCGCCGTCGCCGATGATGGCCACGACATTGCGCTGCTCACCCTTGATCTTGGCGGCCATTGCCATGCCATGAGCGGCCGAAATCGAGGTGCTTGAATGCGCGGTGCCGAAGGCGTCGTACTCGCTCTCGTCACGACGCGGGAACCCGCCTATGCCGCCCAGTTGGCGCAAGCTCAGCATCCGGTCGCGGCGGCCGGTCAGGATCTTGTGCGGATAGGTCTGGTGACCGACATCCCAGATCAGCCGGTCATGCGGCGTGTTGAATACATAGTGCAAAGCAACAGTCAGCTCGACCGTACCGAGATTGGAAGAGAGATGGCCGCCGGTCTTGGCCACGCTGTCGAGCATGAAACCGCGTAATTCGCCGGCCAACTTTGCCAACTCGGTGCGCGGCAAGCGCCGCAAATCAGCCGGGCTGTTGATGGTTTCGAGCAGGGAATAGGTCATTGCAGATTCGTCTATCGTTTCAGCTGTCGCGCTCGACAACCATGTCGGCCAGCAAGCCCAGCCTGGCAGGGTCGGGCAACAGGCTGTTACTCAATGCCTGCAGGGCCTGCAAACGCAAGTCCCGGGCCAGCTGTCGCGCCGGCTCAAGGCCGAGTACCGCCACATAAGTCGGTTTGTTGTCCTGCTGGTCCTTGCCAGCGGTCTTGCCCAAAGTCGCCGACTCCTGGGTCACATCGAGAATATCGTCGACCACCTGGAAAGCCAGGCCGATCGCAGCACCATAGTCGTTCAAGGCAGCAAGGGTCGCCGCCGAGGCCTTGCCGCAGGCCGCACCCATCATCACGCTGGCTTGCAAGAGCATGCCGGTCTTGCGCCGATGCATATCGCGCAAGGTCGGCTCATCGAGGCTTTGTCCGATGCTGGCCAGATCAATCGCCTGCCCGCCAGCCATGCCGGCAAAGCCTGCAGCCCGGGCCAGCAAAGCGCAGAGCCTGGCCTGCAAGGCCGGCGCCATGCCTTCTTCAGGTGTCAACACTTCGAAAGCCAGCGCCTGCATCGCGTCGCCCGCCAGCATTGCCTGCGCTTCGCCGAACTGCACATGGACGGTCGGCTTGCCGCGGCGCAGCACATCGTTGTCCATGCAGGGCATGTCGTCATGGACCAGCGAGTAGGCGTGGATCAACTCGACTGCACAGGCCGCGCGAATGGCAGCATTGCGATCCCCGCCAACCGCTTCACAAGCTGCCAGCACCAGCAATGGACGCAGCCGCTTGCCACCACCGAGTACGGCGTAGCGCATCGCTGCCCCCAAGCCCGCCGGCGCAGCAGCAGGTACCAGATGATCCAGCGCCTCTTCACAATCGGCCAGCGCAACTTGTGCCCATTGCTCGAACAATCCCGCTTCCACGCTCAGGAATCCTCCCAAGGTTTCAAGCCTTCGCCCTCGAGCACCTTGACTTGTTGCTCCACCGCCTGCAAGCGCGACCTGCAAAACGCCAGCAACTCGGCGCCGCGCTTGTAGCAGTCCAGCAGTTGATCCAGCGGCAACTGCCCGGCTTCCATCGAAGCGACCAGACGCTCCAGTTCGCCAAGCGCCTGCTCGTAGCTCGGAGTTGCGGCGTCCTTGTCAGAGGCCGCTTTGGCGGGGCTGTGGGTTCTGGTCATGTCGATTCGCTAAACGATCATTGTAGTCAGAGGCATTAGGCAGAGCAGTTCACGGGTTTCTTGACTCATCCGGCGGCCAGGCATGAGCGCCTCGAATTGCGCCAGACCGGTTCAGGCAGCGACCTGGGTACAATCGTCAACCGTGCTGAGCAAGTTCGATACCGTTCGCTCAGTCCAGCCCAAGTCCTGCCGCAAGCCGGGCGTGAATGATGCAATCACGGCCCCATCAGCGCGGCGCTGGAGGCAGATTGGTTTCTCGAAAGACTCCCTTTGGATCATGTCCGACCTGAGCATCACTCTCTCGGCGCTTGAGCGCAGCCCTACGCAGCTGCCTGTCACCTCGTATTTTGACGAGGCTCTTTTCCGCAAGGAACAGGAGCTGCTCTTCAAGGCCGGACCGCGCTATGTCGGCCATGCATTGGCGATTCCCGAAGTCGGTGACTACTACGCCTTGCCGCAGGAGGGCGAGGGCCGTGCGCTGGTCCGCACCGCCGGTGGTGTGGAACTGATTTCAAATGTCTGCAGACACCGCCAGGCGCTGATGCTGCGCGGCCGCGGCAATACCCGCAGCCAGATCGTCTGCCCGCTGCACCGCTGGACCTATGACCTGAAGGGCAGCCTGATCGGCGCCCCGCATTTCGAACATGACCCTTGCCTGAACCTGAACCGCTACGCGCTACGCGAATGGAACGGCCTGCTGTTCGAGGACAATGGCCATGACATCGCCGCCGAACTGGCCAATCTGGGCCCGCGGGCCGAGCTTGACTTTGCCGGCTATGTGCTGGACCGGGTGCAGGTGCATGAATGCGACTACAACTGGAAGACCTTCATCGAGGTCTATCTGGAGGACTACCATGTCGGGCCCTTTCATCCCGGCCTCGGGCAGTTCGTCACCTGCGAAGACCTGGCCTGGCAGTTCGGCAGCAATCACTCCGTGCAGACGGTGGGCATCCACAAGGACCTGGCGCGCCCCGGCTCGCCGGTCTACCAGCGCTGGCATCAGCAACTGCTGAAGTACCGCGGCGGCCAGACGCCCGATCAAGGCGCGATCTGGCTGACCTATTACCCGCACATCATGATCGAGTGGTATCCGCATGTGCTGGTGGTCTCGACGCTGTTCCCGCAAGGGCCGCAAAAGACCAGCAACATCGTCGAGTTCTACTACCCCGAGGAAATCGCGGCTTTCGAGCGCGAGTTCGTCGAAGCCCATCAGGCCGCCTATATGGAAACCTGCGTGGAAGACGATGAAATCGCGCTGCGCATGGATCAGGGCCGCCGTGCCTTGATGCTGCGCGGCGACAACGAAGTCGGCCCTTACCAGAGCCCGATGGAAGACGGTATGCAGCATTTCCACGAGTGGTACCGCCGGGCTATGAAGCTGTAATTTTCAAGCTCGGCCACAATGCGGCCATGCCCGCGCCCTTGCTGATGATTGCCGCCACCTTCCTGTTTGCCACGATGGGCGTCTGCGTGAAACTCGCCTCGAACTATTACGACGCTGGCGAGCTCGTCATGTACCGCAGCATCGTCGGCGTGACCCTGATGGCGGCAATAAGCCTGACCCAGGGCCGAAGCTTGCGGACCAGGATGCCGGCGATGCATTTCTGGCGCAGCCTGTCAGGCGTCATCGCCCTGTCCTTGTGGTTCTATTCGATCGGCCATCTGCCCCTGGCAACCGCGATGACGCTGAACTACATGTCCTCGGTCTGGATGGCCTTGTTCATGATGGGCGGCGCGGCAGTCTTCGGCAGCGCCCGCATCGATGGCCGGATGGTGGCTGCGGTGCTGCTGGGTTTTGCCGGCGTGGCGATGGTGCTGAGGCCGACGATGGAGCAGCAGCAACTCTGGTACGCGCTGGCCGGCTTGCTGTCAGGCATCCTGTCAGCGCTGGCCTATCTGCAGATCACCGCACTGGGCCGTGCCGGCGAACCCGACTACCGCATCGTGTTCTATTTTTCGCTCGGCGGAATTGCCGCCGGGACCTTGATCACATTGACGACCAGCCTTGTCGCGGACCGCAATGGCTGGCATGGGCATAGTTTCAAGAGCGCCGCGCTGCTGCTGGCCGTCGGCCTGCTGGCGACCTCGGCGCAGCTGCTGATGACCCGCGCCTATGGACAAGGCAAGACTCTTGTCAACGCGAGCCTGCAATATCTCGCCATCGTCTTCGCGGCGATTTACGGTGTCACGCTGTTCGATGATCAGGTCACCGCATCGGCCATCGCAGGCATGTCGACCATCATCATCGCCGGCCTGATAGCGACCCGCTCGCAGGCCGGCAAGTTCAAGGAACAAGCTCTCTCGATCGGTGAAGCATGACCATTAAATTCCGGACCCTCATCAACGCTGGTGAACTGCGGGCTTTGCAGGCAGCCCAAGCTGAGCTGCTCTTGTTCGACGTTGGATTCGACCTGAGCGACACCACCGCCGGCGAACAAGCCTTCGCTGCCGGTCATCTGCCAGGCGCCAGCTATTTGCACCTCGAACAGCAACTCAGTGGTGCCAAGACCGACGCACAGGGCCGGTTCCAGGGCCGCCACCCGCTGCCGGACCGGGATGCCTTCGCACAGCAGATGTCCGAGCTGGGTTTGCAGGCCGACAGCCAGGTCGTCGTCTACGACGCGCAAGGCAGCATGTATGCCGCCAGGCTCTGGTGGATGCTGAACTGGATCGGGCATGAAGCCGTTGCCGTGCTCGATGGCGGCCGGCAAGCCTGGGCTGACGCCGGCGGTACCCTGACCCAGCAGCCGCCCGCCCGCCGATCAGCCAGCGGTTTTCAAGCGAGCGAATCACGCGTTGCCAGCCTCAGCGCAGAGGAACTGCTGGCGCGCATCGGCCGGATGCGCTTGATCGATGCCCGCGCGGCTGAACGTTTTCGCGGCGAGGTCGAACCGCTCGACGCCCAGGCAGGCCATATCCCCGGCGCCAGCAATCGCTTCTTCAAGCACAACCTGCAAGCCGATGGCAGTTTCAAGCCTGCCGCCATGCTGCATGCCGAATTCAGCAGCTTGTTGGCTCCCTTTACCCCGGAACAGGTGGTGCACCAATGTGGCTCTGGCGTGACCGCCTGCCACAACCTGCTGGCGATGGCGCATGCAGGGCTGACGGGCTCGCTGCTCTACCCTGGATCATGGAGCGAATGGTCGTCCGATCCAGACCGACCGATTGCCAAGGGCTGACCTTCAGTCTTGATATAACGCAAGGCTGGGTCGGGGGGATGAACCCCACAATGGCTCATCTGCAACCCAGAGGCCTGCCATGTTCAAACGCATTCTTGTCCCTACCGACGGCTCCGAAATCAGTGCCAAAGCGGTCGATACCGCGATCGGTCTGGCCCGAATTCACGGTTCAACAATCTACGCCTTGAGCGTCAAGGAGCCGTTCCCCTACAGCGCGGTTTCGGAAATGCAGCCCACGCCACCGCAGGCTTTCTTTGACGCCCAGGAGCGTATTGCCAGTTCCAGGGTCAGAGCGGTCCAGGCCAGCGCTGGAGTTGCCGATCTGCCCTGCGAAGCCCATACGGTGGAGGCGATCCATTCCTGGGAAGCCATCATCGAACATGCCGAAAAAAATCAATGCGATCTGGTCGTGATGGCTTCACATGGCCGGCGCGGCATGCAGGCTTTGCTGCTCGGCAGCGAGACCCAGAAAGTGCTGACGCACAGCAAGATACCGGTGCTGGTCGTCAGATAAGTCTTAAACCTCGATTCGGCAGTTGGCTCGCTCCCCATCGCCCGGAGGTCGCATGTCTGTTGAGATTTCCCTGCCCGCTGGCCCTCACCCAATGGGTGAGAACGCTACGCAACCGATTGAGCCGCGCTACGGCACGCTGGCTGTGTTGCTTCTCCTGGTGGGCATCAGCCCACTGCGTCGGCACGCCTTGCCCGCGCACCGCATCGCAGCCCACTCGTCCGCGTCCAACTAACGAATCGAGGTTAAACGCCGTTGGCCTTCAGCCAGGCCAGGCAGCGCGCCCAACCGTCTTCTGCCGCCTCCTTGCGGTAAGTCGGACGGTAATCGGCATGAAAAGCATGTGGGGCATCGGGATAGACATGGATCTGGCTGCGCTTGGCTGCCGCCGACCCTTGACTCAAGGCCGCCCGCATCGAATCCACCGTCTCGAGCGGTATGCCTGCATCCTGACCGCCGTAGAGTCCCAGGACCGGAGCCGTCAGTTTCCCAACCAAGTCGATCGGATGCCCCGGATTCAAGGCTGAACGGTCACCGACCAGGCGCCCGTACCAGGCGATGCCGGCCTTCACGGCAGCGTTGTGCGCGGCATACAGCCAGGTGATGCGGCCGCCCCAGCAAAAGCCTGTGATCCCAAGCCGACTTATGTCAGCGCCCTGACCTTTGGCCCAAGCCACGCAGGCATCGAGGTCACCCATCACCTGTTCGTCGGGAACCTTTGAGATCACTTCGGCCACCAGTTTGCCGACTTCGCCGTAGGAACCCGCATCACCTTGGCGTTCGAACAACTCCGGCGCTATCGCCATATAACCCTGTTTGGCCAGGCGCCGCGCCACATCGGCAATATGCTCGTGGACGCCGAAAATTTCACTGATGACCAGCACCACCGGCGGATTCACGCTGCCGGCAGGCATCGCCCGGTATGCCGGCATTTTGAATTCCCCCACCGGGATCATCACCTCGCCGGCTACCAAGCCCTGCGCTTCAGTCTTGATCGTCTGCGCGGTCACCGGCAGAACGGCTGAGGCAAAACCACTGCCCACTGCAGCGCGAACAAATTCACGCCGATTGATTTCAAGGCTGGCAGCAACGCTGCCCGATTCAATGGTTTTCAATTCAAGCTCCAGGGTCAGTCAATACAAGGGCCGGATTCTAGGCAGTTTGATAAATCCTTGGGCAGCAGGTCCGGACCCTTCATCGATTGACGCGACAATGGAGAGATGACCGCTAACCGCCCCTTAGACATCCAATCACTCGCTTCCATCGACATGGGTTCGAACAGCTTCCGCCTCGAAATCGCCCAGATGCAAGCCGGCCAGTACAAACGCCTGGTCTACCTCAAGGAAACCGTCAGACTCGGCGCCGGGCTCGATGCCGACGGCATGTTGACCGAAGCCGCGATGCTGCGCGGGCTCGACTGCCTGCGCCGTTTCGCCCTGCGCATGGAAGGTTTTGCGCCAGCCCAGGTGCGTGCCGTGGCGACCCAGACCTTGCGCGAGGCGCGCAACCGCAACGCTTTTCTGGCGCTGGCGCAGGAGGCGCTGGGGTTTCCGATCGAGGTGATTTCGGGCCGGGAAGAAGCGCGCTTGATTTTTGCAGGCGTGGCGCGCTTGCAGCCGGCCAAGCCGCCACGCCTGGTGATCGACATCGGTGGCCGCTCGACCGAAATGATTCTCGGCCAGGGCCTCAAGCCGGTGACGACTGAGTCTTTCCAGGTCGGCAGCGTCAGCCTGTCGATGCGCTTCTTCCCGGATGGACGCTTCACCCCTGGCGCCTTCCGCGCCGCGCAGGTGGCAGCGGGTGCCGAGCTTGAAGAAGCTTTGACGCTTTTCAAGCCGGCCTTGTGGCAGCAGGCCCTCGGCTCCTCGGGCACGGTGGGCGCAGTCTCGCAAATCCTCGTCGGCAGCGGCATCAGCGACGGCCGGATCACGCCAGCAGGTCTGCGCTGGTGTATCGAACAATGCATTGCTGCGGGTAGCGTAGACCAGCTCAAGCTGCCCGGACTCAGGGACGACAGGCGGGCGGTCGTTGGCGGCGGTTTATGCATCCTCTACACCTTGCTGACCCAGTTCGGCATCGAAGAGTTGCTGCCCGCCAAGGGTGCTTTGCGTCAGGGTGTGATCTTCGACCTGGAAGAGCGCTTGGCGATCGATTGCGCGACTGATGGCAGCGTCCCGGCCGATATGCGCGATGCTTCAGTCGCGGCTTTGCAGCAGCGCTTCGACGTCGACCTGGCACAGGCCGGACGGGTGCAGGAAGTGGCCTTGAAAATCCACAAGCAGCTGGTGGCCAAGCCGCCGCGCGAACGACAGCGCGAGCTGGCTTGGGCTGCGGCCCTGCACGAGATCGGCATGATGGTGTCGCACCATGACCATCACCGGCATAGCGCCTATTTGCTGGCCCATGTGGATGCTGCCGGCTTCTCGCAGAATCAGCTCAAACGCCTGGGCAATCTGGCCCTGGGTCAGCGCGGCAGCTTGCGCAAGCTCGAGTCGCAGATGGCAGATGACGGCCTGTTATGGCAGCTGCTGAGCTTGCGCCTGGCAGTGATCAAATGCCACGCCCGCGGGGCAGTCGACGCCAAGGCATTGAAGCTGAGCCGCCAAGGCCACAAGGTCCTGCTGACGCTGCCCAAGGCCTGGGTGAGTGCCAATCCACGCACCCAATTCCTGCTACAGGAAGAGGCCGCCGCCTGGACGCGCAGCGGGGCCATGGAACTCGGCTTCGACTGAGCCCTCTCAAAGAGAGTCGGGGCTTTGCACCGCTTGGACGAACAATTCGCCAGAATCATCGCGCTGGCGCAGCCACCAGATCCCACCCTTCTTGATCGCCCAAGGCTGGTTGACTTGCGCCAGCAAATGCGCGGCAAGCAGGCCAAGGGTGGGCTGATGCCCGACCAGCAGCACCGGCACGGCTGAACTCGGCCAGCGCGCCGCCAGCAGCAGATCGTCGATGCCGGCGTCCGGCCCCAGGGTTGGCACAACGCGGAACTTGCGCCCCAATGCTTGCGCCGTACTACGAGTCCGCAGCGCCGGGCTGACCAGCACCTTGGTGCTCGCGGCCAGTCGCTGATTCAGCCAATGCGCCATGCGTTTGGCCTGGCGTGCGCCCTTGGTCGTCAAGTCCCGATCGAGATCTGTTTCGCCTTCCCGCTCCGCTTCGGCTTCGGCATGGCGCCAAAGAATCAGGTCCATATTTCAGTCGCCTTGAAAGCGCCGGACAAGCGCCTGCTGCGCGCTGATACCCTGCTCGGAGATCCGCGTCGAATGCCCATCAGATCCGAGTTGCCAGGCGTCCAACTGGTCATACAGATAAGGCTGCAGCGCCTCGTCAATGACGCGCTGGCGCAGCTTGGCGTCGAGCACCGGCCAGGCGACTTCGATGCGGCGGAACATATTACGGCTCATCCAGTCGGCACTCGACAAATAGAGCGCTTCGTCCTCATCACCCGGACCCCAGCGGAAATAGCAAATGCGTGAATGCTCGAGAAAGCGGCCGACCACCGAACGCACCACGATGTTTTCACTGACCCCCGGCAAACCGGGCGGCAGCATGCAGGCGCCGCGCACGATCAGATCGACCTTGGCACCGGCCTGGCCCGCTTTCAGAATGCCGTTGATCAGCGCCGCATCAGTCAGCGCGTTGATCTTCAGGACGATGCGTGCCGGCAAGCCTTCGCGCGCAGCCTGTTCGACCTGACCCAGAAACTCAACCATGCGCGAATGCAGATTGAATGGCGCCAGCAGCAAACGACGTGGCGTCTTGGTCGCGCCCAGCGAGGCCAGTTGGCGAAACACCATATCAGCATCGGCGGTCAGATTGGCGTCCGCCGTCATATAGCCGAGATCGGTGTAGAGCCTGGCCGTCTTCGGGTGGTAATTGCCAGTAGAAAAATGGCAATAGCGTTTGAGCAAGAATTTGCTTCGGTTGTTGCGCTGCGGCTCGCGCCTAGTCACCAGCAGCATCTTGGCATGGGTCTTCATGCCGACGATGCCGTAAACCACCTGTGCGCCGACCGCTTCGAGACGCTCGGCCCAGTTGATATTGGCCTCCTCGTCAAAGCGCGCCTTCAGCTCGACGACGACCATCACCTCTTTGCCGCGCCGAGCCGCCTCGATCAGCAAGTCCATCAAGACTGACTGCCCACCAGTACGGTAGATCGTCTGCTTGATCGCCAGCACGGCCGGATCTTCTACCGCTTCACGCAGGAACTGCACAACCGGCTCGAAACTCTCGAACGGATGGTGCAGCAGCACGTCGCCCTTGCGCAAGCGGTCGAAGATCGACTTCTGGCGCGGCAACTGCTTAGGCCAGACCGGCTCATGGTGAACAAAGCGCAACTCAGGCGCATCGGTCTGGTCGATCAATTCATTCAAGCGCCCCAGATTCACCGGCCCGTTGACCCGGTACAGCGCAGCGGCCGGCAGGTCGAACTGCTCGAGCAGAAAATCAGCCAGCTCGGTCGGGCAGGTATTGACCACTTCGAGCCGCAAGGCGCGGCCGAAATGCCGGGTCGTCAGGCCGGATCGCAAGGCATGGCGCAAATTGGCGATTTCTTCTTCGTCGACTTCAAGGTCCGAGTCGCGGGTCACGCGGAACTGTGAAAAAGCCTCGACCTTGCGGCCAGTGAAGAGCGACTCCAGATGGGCCCGGATCACGCTGGTAAGCAACACAAAAATCTGCTTGCCATCGCTGATCGCCGGCGGCAACTTGATCACCCGCGGCAGCACCCGTGGCACCTTGACGATGGCGATGCGGTTGTCGCGGCCAAAGGCATCCTTGCCCGACAGGCGGGCGATGAAATGCAACGACTTGTTGGCAACCTGCGGAAACGGATGGGCCGGATCAAGCCCCACCGGCACCAACAAAGGCCTGACTTCGCGGTCGAAAAACTTGGCCACCCAGCGGCGCTGCGCTGCATTGCGGTCGGCATGATTGAGCACGATGATCGAATGAGCGGCCAGCGCCGGAGTCAACTGCTCATTGAAGATCGCGTATTGCTGGTCGATCAGCGCATGGGCGGCGCGGCCGACGCGTTCGATGTCATGCCGGGTCACGCTATCGCCAGGGTCGGACGCCGCGTCGAGCATGTCAGCAAAACGAACTTCGAAGAACTCGTCGAGATTCGAAGAGACGATGCAGATATAGCGCAGCCGCTCGAGCAAGGGTAGATCGTGCCTCTCAGCCTGCGCCAGCACGCGCCGGTTGAACTCAAGGATCGCCTGCTCACGGTTCAGCAAGGTCAGCGGCAGGACAGGAACAGTCGGTACATCCGGGATCATCATCGCGCGATTCTATGCAGCTGAAATGTCGGTTTTATGACGATATGCCGGATAGCGCCAAATGCTTCCGCCTTTGAGACCTCGATAATCAGGCCATGCATCTGATGATTCCTCATGCCAGCGCCATCGGCCCGGCCAGCGCCCATACCTTGGGCGAGTTGTCTCTGCCGCATTTGAGCCAATTGCTGGGCAGCTTGGAATCCAGCGGCCAGCGCCTGGGCAGTGATGAAGACAGCCTGAATACCCCCTACGAGCTGGCCCTGGCCTCGTTGCGCGGCACAGCGACAGCGCCTGTGCCCACCGCAGCCTGGCTGGCGCAATCCCATGGCCTCGATGCAAGCCTGAGCTGGGCATTGCTGACGCCGCTCCATCTATCGGTCGGCGGCGACCAGATCAGCGCAATGCCGCCCGAAGCGCTGGCTCTGGACGACCTCGCTTCGCAAGCTTTCTTTGCGGCGCTGGGTTTGCTCTGGCCACAGGCCGAGGGCTGGGCTTGCCATTGGGTCTCGCCCTATCAATGGTTGATCGCACATCCCGACCTGGCCGGGGTCGAGCTCGCCAGCCTCGACCGTGTGGTGTCGCGCAATGTCGTGCCCTGGATGCCGGAGGATCGCTTGCTGCGCCGGCTTCAAAACGAAGTGCAGATGTTGTTGCACCAGCATCCATTGCACGAAGCTCGCGAAGCCGCCGGCAAGTTGCTGCTCAATTCGGTCTGGATCAGCGGCTGTGGCTCGATGCTGGGACAGGGTTCACTGCCCGCGGGACTGACGATCGACTCGAGCCTGCGCGCGCCGCTGCTGGCCGGCGACTGGCCGGCTTGGGCCCTGGCTTGGGCGCAGCTGGACGCCGACCTGGTGGCGCAGGCGCTCACAAAAGCGCAAGCCGGTGACCCCGTACAACTGACACTCTGCGGCGAACGCTTTGCCCAGACATTTTCGATGTCGCAGCGCAGCGTTTGGCAGCGTCTGTGGCAAAAACTGTCGACACCCAACGCCGATGCCGGCAAGATTCTGGGGGGCTTGTGAGTAACCCACAACTCTTGCCCCGCGACGCCCCGCCGCGCGCCACCTGGGCCTTGGAACAAGCCGGCGTGGCGCCGCTGCTGGCCAGGCTCTTCGCAGCCCGCGGCATTCGCTCGATCGACGAGCTCGACGATGGTCTGGCAAGGCTGCTGCCGCCCCAGGGCCTGAAAGGCATCACGGCAGCGGCGACTTTGCTGGCCGACGCGATCGAGACCGAAGCCAGGATCTGCATCGTCGCCGACTATGACTGTGACGGCGCCACGGCCTGCACGGTGGCGATGCGCGGCCTGGTCATGCTGGGCGCCAAAGCCGCCAACCTCGGCTATGTGGTGCCCGACCGCGTCATCCATGGCTATGGCCTGACGCCGGCAATCGTCGATCTCGCCCTGCCGCAGCGCCCCGATCTGCTGATGACGGTCGACAACGGCATCGCCAGCCTGGAGGGCGTCGCCCATGCCAAGGCCCTGGGCCTGAAGGTATTGGTGACCGACCATCATCTGCCGGCGTTGATCGACGGGGTCATCAAACTGCCGGAGGCCGACGCGATCGTCAACCCGAACCAGCCAGGCTGCGATTTCGGGAGCAAGAACCTGGCCGGGGTCGGCGTGGCTTTTTACGTGCTGCTGGCCTTGCGTAGCGAGTTGCGCGAGCGCGGCCGCTTCGACGCAGCAAATCAGCCCAAACTCGATCTGCTGCTCGACCTGGTCGCACTCGGCACGGTCGCCGATGTGGTCAAACTCGACGCCAACAACCGCAGGCTGGTCGCACAAGGTCTCAAGCGCATGCGCGCCGGGCGCGGTCAGGCCGGTGTGGCGGCTTTGTTCAGCGCCGCCGGGCGCGATGCCGGCAAGGCCAATGCCTTCGATCTGGGTTTTGCGCTCGGGCCGCGCATCAATGCAGCCGGGCGGCTGTCGGACATGACCCTGGGCATCGAATGCCTGCTGACCGACGACCGGACGCGCGCTTTAGAACTGGCCGGTCAACTCGACGCCATCAACCGCCAGCGCCGCGTGATCGAAGCCGATATGCGCGATCAGGCCCAAGCCCAGCTCGAAAGGCTGCTGCAAAACCCCGGCCTGCTTGGCGAGCCGCCGCCGGCCTTGGCGATTTTTGAAGCCGATTTCCACGAAGGCGTGGTCGGCATCATCGCTTCGCGCTTGAAGGACTTGGTGCACCGCCCGACCTTTGTTTTCGCCCGTGGCGCTGACGGTCAATTGAAAGGATCGGGGCGTTCGATCCCGGGCTTCCACCTGCGCGATGCGCTCGACCTGGTCGCCAAGCGCCACCCGCAAGTGCTGAAGAAATTCGGCGGTCATTCGATGGCCGCAGGCTGCACCCTGGCCGACGACAGCTTCGAAGCCTTTGACCAGGCCTTCCAGCAAGTGGCGCTCGAATGGCTCGACGCCGCCGCGTTGACGCGGATTCTGCGCACCGACGGCCCCTTGGCACCCGAGCAGTTCACAGCGGCGACGGTGAAGGTGCTAGAAGAGCAGGTCTGGGGCCAGGCCTTCGAAGCGCCGCTGTTCTGCGACCAGGTACAGATCGTCTCGCAGCGCATCGTCGGCGAGCGGCATATGAAGCTCAGCCTGCGTCTTGACGGCATCCTGCGCGATGCGATCTGGTTCGGTCGCAGCGAGCCGGTGCCGCTGAGCGGCCGCATGGCCTACCGGATCAACCTGAACGAATACCAGGGCCAGCAACGGGTTCAAATGGTCGTCGAAGCGATGCTGGGCAACAGCCCGGACTAAAATACACCGGTGCCCATCCCTACTTTGAATCATCTCAGCAATGCCGATCTGCATTGCCATTCCCTTGTGTCTGACGGCACCTTGCCTCCGGCCGTGCTGGCAGCAAGAGCCAAAGCCAATGGGGTCGAACTCTGGGCCTTGACCGACCATGACGAAATCGGCGGCCAGGCCCAGGCGCTGGAAGCTGCGCAGGCCCTGGGTCTGCCTTATCTGACCGGGGTGGAAGTTTCAGTCACTTTTGCCGGCCGCGTCGTGCATATCATCGGCCTCGGCTTTGACCACCTGGACAAGGCGCTCGCCGCGGGCCTGCGCGCCACCCGAGGCGGGCGCGAGCCGCGCGCCCGCGAGATGGCCGCCGGGCTGGCTGCCGTCGGCATTCATGGCGCTTATG
>CAMDHE010000048.1 GCA_945898095.1 Roseateles toxinivorans
TCGAGCGGGCTGTTGGGGACAACATCCTGCGTCGAGGGTTTATTGGCTGCCGGCATGGCACTGGCATGTTCGGGTTCGGCAATGGCTTGGGCTCGAGTCGAATTTGCACTGTCGCTGCTTGTCGCCTGTGTCGGGCTGCCGGGCATCTCGGCCGGCGCCGTGGGTTCTTGAGTCAAATGCCAATAACCCAGTCCAGCCAAGCCGACGAGCACCAAAGCGGCGAACAGGCCGAACCAGGGCGGGGAACTGCGCTTTGCGGGCAATGCCGTAGGTTCAAGCATCGGCGCGGCCCCATCCTGCTTCGCGCCGCAAGACAAGCATTGCAAGGTGGCGAGCGGTAGTTCGACGCCGCATTGGACGCATTTCATGGCTGATCCGGCGCGGCGATCAGGATCGCGCGAAAGTCATTCACATTGGTCAGCGTCGGGCCGGTGATGACGGCGTCGCCGATGGCGCCGAAAAAACCATGGCCATCGTTGTTGGCCAGCATGTCCAACGGGCTCAATCCGATCGCCCTGGCGCGCGCCAGTGAGTCAGGCGCCAATAGCGCGCCGGCGATTTCCTCCTGCCCATCGACGCCGTCGGTATCTCCAGCCAGCGCGTGGATACCCGGCTGGCCAGCCAGCGCCACAGCCATCGCCAGCAGGCATTCGACATTGCGCCCGCCCGCGCCATCCCCGCTGAAGCCTTGCCGGCGCCGATGAAGATCAAGCGGCTGGACCAATGTGACTCAGACCGCATCAAGCCGCCTGCAGGGCGAGTTGTGCCACGTAGGCATTGGGTGACTGATCGCCGATAGACGAGTGCAACCGTTTGGCGTCTTGCGGGTCTGTTGAATCAGGGCAAGCGAGCTGTGAAGTCCCCTAAGGACTCATCGCCTGCCAGATAGACCGCCTCGGTGTTCAGCGTTTTCATGGAGCTTTCCGTCTGGGAATTGTCATACGGGTAGGACGGCGCACGCATCGAACTGAGCAGTCCATCGCCGATCAGCGCCCGCCGGTACTCTGCAATCGTGAACTAACGTTCGCACAAGCCTCCGTTTTGGTCGTGCACCTGCGTTTTGTTACCGCGTGAACCCCCTCGCTCGCGCATGATCCTTGCCGCGCGTTTGCGCTTGAAGCAAGCGCCCTGGGCCGGGAGCTCGCGGGTGACGCAGAGGTTCCCGTGGCCGGGGACCTCGTCCTCAATCGCATTGACCATCGCCGCGCGCTTCTCGTCGCTGAGGTCAGCGTGCCGGTCCGTGGATCGGTAATAGAAGGTAAGCCGCTCATTTACTTGACACCCCTTCTCATGGCGCAACCTGTCTTGGCTCGCTGACGATTGACGATGTCGCGCTGCTGTTGACGACTTTCAGCCTGGGCGTTTTTTTCAGGAGGTCGACTTCCATCATCAACTGCCCGACCTTGCGCTCCAGGGTCGCGATCTTGGTTTCGTACGGCACCAGCTTCTCGGCAGAGCTCTCTTCTTCATGCATCTCGCCACGGGCGTACTGCGTGAGCCAAAGCTGAATGAGGTTCGACGACAGGCTGTGCTGTCGCCTCGCGTAACAGTTCCACTGTGTATCTCAGGGGGAAACTGCAGCTTGAACGCTGTCGCGTGGCGCCGTTATAGACCTCTATTGGGCATAGACCTTTTCCTGTTGAAGGCCCTCCAAGCGTATCGATGAAATCTAGTCGTTCGGTCCAGCCCTCGGGGCTCTGCAATACCGTTGGTTGCGACTCAATGTTGCGATGATTTTTTGCCGACTCAAGCGATCGCGTTCGCCGAAACTGGCCAGATGCACATCTGTGCCCGCCCTGGCATCGGCAATCCGCCACTGTGTGGCCGACGCGGAGCGCCTGCCCGGCAGCAGTTCATAATGCCGGCCGGCCCCCGCCGCTCCGGGAGGCGGCGAAAATCCCACGATCGCGTGGCTCTTGGCAGCTAAGCGGCCACTAAACGGAGTCGTCAGCAACGCCAGTTTCAAAAAACCTGAGGCAAGCGTGGGTCGAATTCGGCGCAAAAAATGCCTGTGACAGCGGCTAAACTCAGGTTTGTTGTAGATTTGATACAACAATTTCAGGGTTTTCCTAAGAAATATTTGCCATTCGCCTTAAAAAACTGATTGCACCTCTGCTATGCTGACGCCAACCCAACGGGGCAACAAGGCGGAACATGTCCTCTTTTTGGCTGTGGGGGTGCGGGAGTATAAAGTGTGTGCAGTGCGAAGCTGGCAGTAAAGAAAGTAACTGTCTTCATGCTTTGCGTTGACGCCCTGAAGCATTACTGCATAGAATAGAGAGCGCGCCTTGCGCTGATTCGCAACTCATTGCGTTTTTGTGTTCCAACAATTTGTGGAGAAGTACTAATGAAAAAGTTCACTATCAAGGCAGTCGCGGTTGCGATCGTGTCGGTTTGCGGATCAGCTGCATTTGCTGGCTCAATCACTGCTCCGGCAGCTGATGCAGCTGCGACCAAGTATGCGGTTGAAGGCTTGATCAACACCACCGACCTCACTTCAGGTTCGACGGTCGTTTATACAATGGGTGTTACACGTACGGCCGCTCAAGATTTCACGATCATCATGACGCCTTCGGCTGGCGCAACATTCACGGCAGGCTACTGCGCTACCACATTGCCTGTTGGCGGCGGTGCTGGTGCTTTGGCTGCTACGGTCAAGCGGGCGAGCGCAACCGAATGCGCTTATGAGATCGACGTTACGGCTGCTACAGATACGACGACAACGCTGACTTTTGCTGCGCCAGTGATTGATGCTCACACGCTGGCAACCGCTGGCAATTCAGTCAGCGTTTCGCTCAATCTGTGGGACTTGGGCGAGACCGCCCGTATCGACAACAGCAGTGCGGTAACCCGCATGATCATGCTGTCGGGTAATGCTCTGTCCATTACCGCTGCTGCAGACACCGCGACCGTTGCGAATGTGAATCACGCTGCTGGCCCGTTGTTTGGTTTCCTGGCTAACGCAACGGCTCCGGCCGACACTGCAGCTGTGGCCACTGCACGTTTTGTTGTGAATAACAATAGCGGTGCGACGACGTACAGGACCGCTGACGGCGCTACGAATTGGGACTTCAACTTGCATGGCACTTCGATCGCCGTGACCGTTGCGGGTACTAATTTCACCGGCGTTGCATCGGCTGCTGTGGTACCTCCTGCTGGTGGTGCTCCGGTAGTTACAGTTGGCGCCGCTGCGGCTACCTTCTCATTGCTGCCAGCCAATATTGTTGGTGGTATTGGTGCTTACAACGTCGATGTGTCGATGACGTCGGCCCAGACCTCATCACTTGGAACGAGCCGCGTCTTTGGCGTATCGGCTGTTGGCGATGTTATCATCGGCGCTGACGTCACGCTGGCTGGCAATGCTGCTTGGTGGACTTGGTCTGCCAATGCGATCCAGTTGATGACACCGTACATGTCGACCGATGCAGGTACAGGCGTGCTGACCCGCTTCTTCTTCCAGAACACGGGCCCAGCCGCGACCTACACCGCTACATGCCAAGCTGAAACTGGCAAGACTGTGACGGCTGGAACTGCTGCATCAGGCACATTGGCTAATGGTCAGACCGTGATCGATGCGAAGAATGTTTGCTCGTTCAGCACCGGCATCCGCGGTTCGGTGACGTTCACGATCAATGCGCCGGCAGGGAACATCAAGGGTAACTACAACCTTGGTTTCAACGGCAATTCTTCGACGTTCGTCCCGCTTGAGCGTCCGTACGCAGCTGGCACGTACTAATCAATCTTCAGCTTCATTGAAGATTCAAGGGCGCCTTCGGGCGCCCTTTTTCATGTCTGCAGGTATGGAATAATCAGTAAGCCAATGAATGCAAGTTCAGCGTTCGGTATTCCGCAATTCAAATATGACTATTTCAAATTTTGTTGGCAGGCCTCGCCAATCGCGGGGTTTCACCCTGCTGGAAATGCTGGTCGTGCTGGTTATCATCGGCCTGCTTGCCGGCCTAGTCGGGCCGCGCTTGTTCAGCAAGGTCGATCAATCCAAGGTCACAACTGCCAGCACACAGATCAAGTTGCTGCGAGGTGCGGTGGAGAATGTGCGGCTTGACATTGGCCGCTATCCGTCGGTCGAAGAAGGCTTGAATCTTCTGATCAAGCCGCCTGCAGACCCGGCGCTGGCAAGCCGCTGGCGCGGGCCCTATCTTGAAGATGCCGTGCCGCTGGATCCCTGGAACAAGCCCTACCAGTACGCGGTGCCAGGACAGGACAGCCATGGGTTTGCCTTGTATTCATTCGGCTCCGACGGGCAGCCCGGCGGTGAAGGCGATGCCAAGGACCTTGGCGTTTTACCGGTTCAGTGAAGAATCCGCAGCGCGCCGGGCAGCAGGGTTTCACCCTGCTTGAACTGTTGGTCGTGATGGCGCTGCTGGCGTTGAGCGCCGGGGTCGTGGCACCAAAAGCCAGTCGCTGGCTGGACGCGGTTCAAACCCGTGGTTGGCGCGCCGACCTGAAAGTCCGGATCGAGTCACTGCCTGTGAAGGCCTTTCTGTCTGGTGAACCATTGACCGTCGACGTCGCCAAGCTGCAAGAAGGGCTGCAGGGTCAAGCCGATGGTACCGAGTTGCGACTGCGCACGCCATTGCGCTACGGCGCCAGCGGCCTCGCAGCGGGCGGACGACTAGAGCTAAGGCAGGGCCGGGTCAGCGAAAGCTGGCTGATCACACCGGTGACTGGCCAAGTGCTTGTTGAAACAGCAGATGCAGCTCAGCGCTGAACGTCAGCGCGGCTTCGGTCTGCTGGAGGCTATCGTCGCCCTGGTGATCCTGGGCACGTCCGGCTTGATGGTCTTCACGTGGATCAATCAGAATCTGCAGACAGCGACAAGAGTCAAGGATGCCGAAGCGCAGGCGCAACTGCAATTGGAAGCGCAGTCCTGGCTGGCGAGTCTCAACCCGGCGCTTGCGCCCGGTGGCGAAAAGGCGGTCGGCAGTTTGCGGCTCAGTTGGCGTAGCGAACTGCTTGAGCCGATGCGCGACGAGTTCAATCAGTGGGGGCACCTCGCGCCGCGATGGCAGCTCGGGCTTTACCGGATCCATGTGCAGGCCATGCGGGTTGATTCCGGGCAGCGAGTCGAATGGCGGCAGATCGCCGCCGGTTGGAAGCTGAAGTCCGGGTTTGCCGCGCCCGCCGACGAGTCGAGGTCGCCTTGATGTCGCGCAGACCGTCGCCTGGAGCGCAGGGCTCGTCCGGTTTCACACTGGTTGAAATGCTGGTGACGCTGGTCATTCTCGCCATGATCTCGGGCCTGCTCTGGCAGGCCATGCAGCAGATCGGGCGCATCGAAGGCGTCATGCAAAGCGCGGGTGTCGAATCGCAACGCCAGGTCGTGCGGCGCGAGTGGCTGCGCAGCCTGCTTGAGTCGGCCCTGGCCGGACAGTTGAACACAGAGCCGCAGTTCAGCGGCGATTCGCAAGGCTTGCGCCTGGCAAGCGCCGAGGCGCCCGATATCCCAGGTCTTGGCGCCGGCCTGGTGCAACTGAGACTCAAGCGCGATGAACGGGTGCAGCGCAACGAATTGCTGATCGGACCGGCGGTGCCGGATACGGCAGTTGCCGAACGCGTTTGGACCACTTTGCTCGCTTGGACCGGACCGATGGCTGGATTCAAATATCTGGACGAAAAGGGCTCCTGGCTGGAGGCATGGCCGCGCCCGGGCGTGGCGATTCCAGGCCTGCCCGTTGCCGTACTGATCGAGGCCGGCGATGAGGCCGGTGGGCCGCTGATTGCCGGCATCGCTGTCACCGAACCTGCGCGCCGTCGACGCATCGATTGGGAGCGCCAATGAGGCCGGTCCGGCGCCGGATCGGACGGGCGAACCGGCAGCAGCGCGGCTATGTCCTGTTGATGGTGATCACGACGCTGGCCGTGATTGCTTTTGTTGCGCTGCGATTCGCCGAGCGGATCGACTTACTGCGCAGCAATGCGCTGGGATTGCGCGACTATGCGGCGGCGCGGGTCAGCGCATCTGGCGCACAAGCCGCAACGCTCTATTGGATGGCGACCCGCCCGGTCATGCCCAATGGGCATGGCGAGGCACTTGGCGCTCTGCATGAGGACGGCAGGATCTATCGGCTGGAAGATGGCGCATTGGTCAGCGTGCAGGATCAACGCGGCCTGCTGTCGGTAAATGCGTTGAACCGGCCGGCGTTGCTGAATTTGCTGATTCAGGATGGCGTCGAGCCCGTGCGCGCACAGGCCTGGATGGACGTGCTCGAAGACTATATTGACACCGATAGTTTGAAACGCCTGAATGGTGCCGAGCAGCCTGAGTATGCGGCGCTGGGTTTGGCTGCGCCGCGCAATGACTGGTTGCTGAGCCTGAGTGAATTACAAAATATGCCCCTTTGGCGCGACGACCCCGAGCGCTTGGCGCGGCTTTCGCGTCGGCTCAGCGTGGCGATTTCAAATCACTTCAATCCGAATACTGCATCGCCTGAAGTGCTGCGGGCAATCTTTCCGGCGGCGGCACCTGAGCAATTGGACTTGCTCTTGACCCTGCGCAAGGGCGGCCTGTTGAGCAGCGGCGGCTTCGCCGCGCGCGCCACCGGGCTAGCAATGGATCGCGAAGACTATTGGTTCCTGCCAGGTTTCGAGACCCGGATGACCGTCTGGGCGCCAGGTCTGCCGAGAGCGATTGAGTACAATGCGCGAGTCACTCCAGCGGGTACGGTCGGGCCATGGGTATTCACCGAAAAGCACAATGCGAGGCGCCCCAGTCAAAGCAATGAACCCAGCGCAGCGCTTACATTCCCTCTTGCGCTTGCTGCAAGCGGGCCATCCTTCCCGGCGAGCGCTGCTGCTCGGTGATCGCTACGAGAGCCCTGCGTCGCGCGCGTTTGGTGCGCAGGTCGTCGTGCTGGCGCGCAGCCGCTGTCGGATCAAATGGTTTCGGCTGAATACCGTTCCCGTAGCTGAACGGCTTGCTGCCTTGCGCATGCAAGCGCTTGCTTGGCGGCCTTTTGACAACTGTGCATTCGCGCTGGCTTTGCGTGGCGATTCCGGCATGGCTCTGGCTTGGGACGATGAGCGCGCGCGCCAGAATCTACTTGATGCCGGCTGTGAGCCGTTGCGCTGTCGCCTGGTGCCTGAACCAATGCTGCGCCAGGCGGGCAGCGACGGCGCTCGCCTGCTGCGCTGCACTGAGGGTTTCGAGGGGCAAGTCTGGCGCGGTGGCTGGCTGTGCGCCAGTCGATGGTGGCCGGTAGCACCCGACGCACAGGAATGGCGTCTGCTTCTGCACGCTGGCGCTGGAACCGTCTCCGATCTGCCGCAGGGTGAATTCTCTGCTCTACAGAAGGGAATTCACCCTGCGGCGGAGCAGGCGCCTTGGCTCAACAAGCCCTGGGCCGCGCTGCAGGGCATGGCGGGTGACACCGGACAGATTTCGGGCATCGAGAATCGCGTGGTCGGCATAGGCGCGCTCGCGCTGCTGGTTTGCGCTGGCGCAGCAGGGCGCCAAGCCTGGGATGTCGATCAAGGCATCGGGCAACGGCGCCAGGAGATAGCCGCATTGCGTGAGTCTGCGGGGGTGGTTCTGGCTAGCCGGGACCAGGCGCTGGCGAAGGCTGCGCTGGCCCGACAAATGGCCACTTGGCTGGCCGAGCCTTTGCCGATCGAGGTGATCGTGCATCTGCATGACGTGCTGGGCAGGTCGGGCGTTCAACTCAAGGAGATGGATCTGAGCGGCAGCAAACTTCGCATCGGGCTGCAGCTTTCACCCCAAGCAAGCAGGGCAGCTATCGTGCGCGATTTGCAGGCTGGCAACTGGTTCAAGAACGTGGCTGAGGTCAGGTCCGAAGGTGCGGGTGGTTTGGTGGTGCTGGAGATGGTCCTGGATGGCTTGCGTCCGCCGCCGCTGCAAAGCGCGGCCGTCTCACAATTGGCCCCCTCAGCGGCGCCCGCTTTTGCGCCGCCTTCGGCATTTTCTACCGGAAGCAACAGATGAGCCTCTTGACGCAGGCCCCGATTGCCATGGGGGAATTCAGGGCGCAGTGGCAGGCTTCAACGCGATTGCGCTTGGGCGTCTGGCTGGTGCTGCTGATTCTTGCCCTCTATGGCCTGCAGTCCGGACTCGATCTGGTGGCGCTTCAGCGCGCGCAGGTCAAGACTCTGGACGGCGAGTTGAGCCGCCTGCGAGCGCTTGCCAAGGAGCGCGACTGGCCGGATCGCGCCGCGGAAGCGTCGCGGATGAATGCCGCGCTGGCCAGCATGGCATGGGCCGAAGCGGACTTGGCGCTGACTGAGGCGGCGTTCCAGGACTGGCTGCGCACGGTGCCGTCGCGGCTTGGGCTGAAGACGCTCGCGCTGACCATCGCTCGGGTTGAAGATGACAAGGGCACTGCCGGAACGGCCAAGCAGGGCGCGGCGGGGGTGCAAGGGCTGAGCGTGCCTGCGGGGTATGTGGCGCTGCGCGCGCGCGTCAGCTTCGAGTTGCAGCGCGCGCCGCTGATGGCATTCTTGTCAGAATGCGCGCGCAGCGAGCATTCTGTGGTGGTGGAGAGGCTCAGCTTGCGAGGCTTGAGTCAGCCTCCAATGGCGGAGCTGGATCTGCGAATCCTGGTCCGAAAGAGCGAGGTTGCACCGTGAAACCTCGGGCATTCAAGTCAGCTGGCGCGGTCCTCGTGGCGGCTGTGTTGGGGTGGTTTCTGGCACCTGCTGAACAGATTGAAAAGCCGCTGGTGCAAGTGCGCCGCGATGCCTGGAATTTGCCTGAGCTGCCACGTAAACCTGATCAGGTGGGGCAGGGCTTGGCGGTGGTAACCTCGTCGATCTTTGGCGCCGAGCCACAGATCGGCGCGGCTGCAACGGCGCCCGAGGACAATCGTTGGCGTGTGGCTGGTGTGTACCGCACCGGCGCAGAGCGCAAAGTGCTGATCAGCTTCCTGGCGCCAGGCAAGCAGTCTCTGAGGCTTGGCGTGGGTGATACCTTGCCGAGCGGGCACAGGATCACAAAAATCGATGACAGCGAGGTATGTATGCAGATAGGCAAAAAATCGTTCCGCCTGGGAGTCCAGTCCGGTGCTTAAGCAAACCTGGCGTTCAATCGAGCGTAACGCAGCCCCTGTGATATCAGCTCTTGCCGGCCGACCGGCCATGGCCGTCATGGCTGCGGCCTTGTTGAATGCCTGCACTGTTGTCAACCCCAGGATTCCGGTGCCGCTGCTGAGTCCGCCAGCGGCCGATGCGACTGCTGACGACCGCGCGTTGAACAAACTCGGGCGCGAATTGAAGGTGTTGCCGGCGCCCAAGCCGCCTGCGGCAGCGGCAGCAGCGTCGAACGGGGCAGGCGACGTACGCACCTTGGGCGGCGCTGGCGGCGAGGTGATCGCAGCGATCAATTTGCAGCAAGTGGCGCTGCCGGCTTTTGTGCAGATCGTGTACGCCGAGATCCTCAAGAAGACAGTGAATTTGCACCCCGCCGTTTCATCCCGGCAGGATCTCGTGACCTTCCGGACCGGTGGCGGGCAGACTGCAGAGCAGCTTGAAATTGCCATGCGCCTGCTGCTGAAGAGTTACGGCATCTCGGCCATTGATGTCGGAGGACTGATTCGGGTTGTGCCGGATAACGCCAACCTCGGCGATCTGCCGAGCATCCGCTATGGTGCGGCAATGCCCGATGTTCCGTTGCCGCTGCGGCCGGTCTTCAACTTGGTGCAGTTGGAGGCTGTGCGGCAGACCGATGTGAGCAACTGGTTGCGAACGATGTTCGGTGATCGTGTCACCGTTCAGGATGACGCAGGCCGCAACGCGGTGCTGATCAGCGGCAATCCTGACAACGTCAAGGCGGCTTTGGAGGCGATTGCCATCCTCGATCAGCCGGCGATGAAGGGTCGTGCCAGCATGGCGCTGTCTCCCGCCTATTGGTCAGCCGATGAAATGGCGCGACGCCTTGCCGAGCTTTTAAGCGCCGAAGGCTATGCCGTGCACCCTGTCGGCCAGCCGATAACAGCTGGCGGGGTGCGTTTCCCGGTGATTCTGCTACCGATATCGGCATTGAATTCGGTTTATGTCTTTGCCACCAATGACGCGGTTCTTGGGCATGTGACGAACTGGGCACGAACGCTGGACCGGCCGAACGAGCGCGGCATCGGCAAGAATTTCTTTTCGTACGCGGTCAAGAACAAGGACGCAGACTTGCTGGCGCAAACGCTGGACCGCATTCTGGCAGGCTCACGCAGCGCAACAGCAGGCGTGGCCGTGGCGCCCGCACAGAGTCAGGCAGTTGCAGCGACGAGGCTGACAGCGGTGGTGGTCGACAAGTCGACGAATACCTTGATATTCCAGGTCAACCCTGATGAGTACGGCGCGATCATTTCCTTGCTGCAGACGCTGGACCGGCCGACCAAGGCGGCGCTGATCGAGGTCACGGTCGCCGAACTTTCGCTGACCAACGACGCGCAACTCGGCGTCGAGTGGCTGTCCTCGCAGGTCGATAGCGCCGGGCGTACGAGTACGGCCGGAACCCAGGGTGGACTTTCTTTGGGCACGGCCGGGTTCAATTACCGGGTTTTCAACGGTGCCGGTCAGCTCAGGGTGGCGTTGAACGCGCTGGCATCGAATAACCGGGCAACGATTCTGTCCAGCCCGCGCGTGATGGCGCGCAATGGCGAAACCGCGACGATTCAGGTCGGCCAGGAGGTGCCTATCATCACTAGCCAGCAATCGACAGGCATCGCCACCGGAACAGCAACACAGACGGGCTTGTTGCAGACGGTCCAGTACCGCAGCACCGGCGTGATCCTCAAGGTCAAGCCGGTGATGCACTCTGGCGATCAGGTGGACCTCGATGTGTCGCAGGAGGTGAGCCAGGCTCTGGCGACTGAAACCGGCGTGGCGAGTTCGCCCACGTTCACGACGCGCAAGGTGGACACCAAGCTGACCCTGAAAAACGGCACGACCGTGCTGTTGGGTGGTCTGATCTCGGAGGATTCGGCAAGCGGCTCGGCCGGTATTCCGTACTTGAAAGACATTCCGCTGGTCGGCAGCTTGTTCAGCAAGCAAAGCCGCAGTGGCGGGCGACGCGAACTGATTGTGTTGATTACGCCCTACGTGGTCAACGATTCGCACGATGCCGAAACCATCACCGATTCTTTCCGGAAGTCGCTGGGCTCATGGGCTGGCGTGGCGCAGCCTGTTGAGAAGGCTGCTGGCAACGCAGTGACTCGGCCCGGCACAGCCAGTCCACCACCGGCCAATGGATCGGCCACTGGAACGGCTGAGCGCTGATGCCGGACCCATACAGCATTGCGGGCGGTCAGTTGCTCGGTCAACTGCTGCTGGAGCGAGGGCTGCTGCGCGCTGCCGACCTTGAGGCCGGTCTCGGCTATCAGGCCGTGCATGGCGGGCGCCTAGGGGCTGTGCTGATGCGCATGGGGTCCATCACGGCCGACAGCCTTTATCCGGTGCTGGCCGAGCAGTTGGGTCTGGGCCTGGTGCGCGCTGTGGAACTTGACGAAGACGCGCTGCGGGCCGCGCTGGCGCTGCTCGGCTCGCACAGCCGCTATCTGCTCGATAGCGCAGTGTTGCCTTGGCAGGATGAGCATGGCGGCTGGCATATGGCAAGCGCCGACCCCTTGCAGGCCGATCTTCGCGAGAGCATTGCCGAGCTCGCGCTTTGCCGCGATGCTGTCTGGCATTTGATGCCGGAGGCGGAGCTGGCGCAGTGGCAGCAGCGGCTGGCGCATACCGATCTCGTGTCCCAGGCGCTCGACGTTCGCGCCCTGCGCGAACTTGCCGAAGACGCGCCTGTCATCGCGCTGGTCAATAACCTGGTTGCGCAGGCCGTAGAGGCGCGAGCGTCGGACATCCATCTGGAGCCGGGTGAGCGTGAATTCGAAGTGCGGCTGCGCATCGACGGCGTGCTGCATCTACGTCAAACCATGGGCATGGATCGTTACCCGGCAGTGGCTTCGCGCATCAAGTTGATCGCCGGCATCGACATCGCCGAGCGTCGCCTGCCGCAGGACGGGCGCATTTCAATGCGAGCCGCCGGTACCGAAATCGACGTGCGCGTGTCCTCGATTCCCGCTGTGTTTGGTGAATCCATCGTGCTGCGCTTGCTACCCAAGCGCCGCGCCGATCTGTCCCTGGAGCGGTTGGGCATGCGCCCAGTGCAATTGGCAAGCTTCAGGCGTTGGCTTGGCATGGCCAATGGCCTGGTGCTGGTGACCGGTCCAACCGGATCTGGCAAGAGCACAACGCTTTATTCGGCGCTTGCTGCGACCAATGACTCCACGCGCAAGATCATCACCGTCGAGGACCCCGTCGAGTTCCGCCTGCCGCATGTGATCCAGGTGCAAACGCAGGCTGACATCGGCTACACCTTTGCCCGCGCGCTGCGCGCATTCTTGCGGCATGACCCGGACGTCATCATGATCGGCGAGATCCGTGACCGTGAGACCGCCGAAATTGCGATCCAGTCAGCGCTCACCGGGCATCTGGTGCTGGCGACGCTGCATACCAACGACGCGTTGTCGGCCATCACAAGGCTGGTCGACATGGGGGTCGAACCCTTCCTTGTCGCTGCTGCCTTGCGTGCCGTGGTGGCACAGCGGCTGGTGCGCAGGCTGTGCGACAACTGTGCCAAGGCTGGCGATGCGCCGGCTGCGGTGATCGATGCAGCGCTGGCGCTGGCGCTGAGCGACGCGGCTGGAGACGGCATGGCGCAGGATGACCTGCCGCGCTGGCGGCGCCCGGTCGGGTGCCCGGCCTGCGAGCGCACCGGTTTTCGCGGCCGCATCGGCATCTACGAGATGTTGAGTCTTGGTACCGAACTCCAGCATGCTGTCGCTCAGGGCTTGACGATGGACCGCATCGAGGCGCTGGCCAATACCCAGGGCCGCCGTAGCTTGGCGCAAGAAGGCGCCATGAGAGTTGTAACCGGCATGACCACGCTGGAAGAAGTGCTGCGGGCGACCGGCGGCGCTGGCGCCGACTGAGCTCAGAGCTGCCGGCATGCAATTCGACTACAGCGCACGAGACCCTCAAGGTCAGGAGCACAAGGGCTTGATTGAGGCCGACGACGAGGGCGCGGCGATCCGCCAACTCGGCGCGGATGGCCTGACGCCGGTGCGGCTGGCGGCATCTGGCGCCAGCGCAGCCCGGCCTGCAAAGGTCTCGCGGCAGCGCGTCAGCGCAGCTGATCAGACCGTGCTGCTGCGTGAGTTGTCGACCTTGCTGGGTGCGGGTGTCTCGCTGGGGGATGCCTTGCCAAGCCTGGCGCAGGCCTATGCGGACCAGTCTCTGGGTCCGGCGATGAAGAGTCTGCACACCCATGTGCGCGGCGGCGGGCGCCTGTCCGAAGCGCTTGAGGATTCGCGCTTGCGCCTGCCGGCATTCGTGCTGGCATTGACGCAAGCTGGCGAGGCCAGCGGGCAGTTGTCAAAAGCGCTGTCCGAGGCTGCCGACCAGATGGAGCTTGATCGCAAAGTGACTGAAGAGCTGCGCAGCGCGCTGATCTACCCGACGGTGCTGGTGCTGGCGGGATCGCTGGCAGTGTTCATCATCTTCGTTGGCGTGGTGCCGCGCTTCGCTTCGCTGATACGCGGCTCGCGTGCCAATGTCCCCGAGTTGTCGCGCTGGGTCATCGAATCGGGTCTTTACGTGCGCACGCACCTGGGCGAGTTCGGCTTGGGCTTCGGCGCCTTGGCCGCCTTGATCGGCTATGGCGCGAGCCGTGAGGCCTTGCGCCACAGCGCGTTGCAGACCTTGATTAGAATTCCCGGCATCGGCCCCTGGTTGATCCAGAGCGAGATCGGGCGCTGGGCCACGGTGCTGGGCACCTTGTTGGCCAATCGCGTGCCCATCGTCGATGCGATGGGTATTTCGGCCCGCGTGTTGCGGCTGGATATGCTGCGCTCCGGACTGGAGCGCGCCGCGCGTTCGCTGCAGCAGGGTCAGACCCTGGCGACTTCGCTGGAGTCGCAGGGCTGGTTTCCGCCATCACGCTTGAACCTGATCCGCGTTGGCGAACGCTCGGGCGAGTTACCCAAGATGTTGCTGGCACTGGGGCACAGCCAAACCGATGCGGCCCGGTTGATGCAACGCCGCTTGCTGACCTTGATCGAACCGGTGGCCATTCTGTTGATCGGCGCGGTGATCGGCGTAGTGATGGTGGCGGTGATGATGGCGATTACCAGCTTGAACGCAGTGACGGTTTGATCCTGCGCGTCAGGCGCAAGCGCTGACAGCAATTGCTTGCACCTCGCGCAGCGCGTTCACTGCTGCTCTTGACGAAGCAGGTATTTCCCCTAAGTAGACTTCTGTCTTTACGACGCGGGTTCTTTCGATGGCTCGATGCAGAGACTCTGGTTTGAGTTTGTCTGCCAACCCCAGTGCCTGCATTACTCTTGAGACCTCGACCCCCGGTTGCTGCCGCAATGCTTCTTGCGCGCAGACCGAGAATTGATCAGGCCCGATGTTGGTGGCTGCCCAGAGCAAGGCGTCTGCACTGGCAAGCAAGGCCTGCGACAGGAATGCGTCCAGGCTTTCAGGGTCAGTTGCTGTCAACCCATGCTCGGCAAACATGGCACGCCACATCTTGCGGTTTGAATGAAAAATGTCCAGCGGGTCGCGCAACATCCAGACGACCTTGGCCTGCGGGAAGCGTCGCAGAATCGCCTGCACCCGAAAGCTGTGGTTGGGCGACTTGAGAATCAGCCGGTTGTCTGCGTAGCCGCTGCCGGCTAGCACAGCACGCATGAATGACTCCCACGGTCGTAGCCATTGCGGGTTCTGCAGCCAGAATTCGGCATCCAGCATGGGTAGCATCTCCATGATCCGATGCGGCATCAGAAAGGCCCGGTAGGCGGATGGCTGGCCCAGCGCCAGCAAGGCAAATTCATCCTCCTGCGGCGAGTCTGCGCCCAGCGCAAGGCCATCCATCGGCCGGGCAATCCGCACCGTGCTGCGGCGTGCGCGCTCGGCGCCAGCCAGCCTGAACGCGCAGGCATCCATGCACTGCCAGGTCAGAGGCGTTGGCCAGCCGGTAGCAGCCGTCAGTAGTTCATGCATGACTGTCGTGCCGCTGCGCCAAGGCCCGAGGATCAGCAACGGTGAAAGGGGGTTTGGCGACGCCAATGTGGAGCTTGTTTGCGCCTCGCTAAGGCGCGCATTGATTGAACCCCAGCCGGCTTTCCAGGCCAGCGCGGCGCGCAAACGCCAATCCAGCTGCGACCACAGCGGATCTTCGCGCAGCCAGCCCAGCAACTCGCGTGACATCGTCAGCGTGGGCAGGCGCGGCATCATGGCGTGCCGAACATCGCGCTGCGCTTGAGCTCGGCCTGCGCCAGCGCCGCTTGCAAGCGCAGACGCAGGCTTGCGGCGAGTTGTGGCGCGCTGGCCGTGAGATCGGTCAGCTCATGCGGGTCTTGCCTCAGGTTGAACAGCTCGCTGTGAGCTTCGGCCAGGTGCAGCACCAGTTTGAAGTCGCCGTCGATGATGGCGTAGTGCCCAGCGCGCAGCGGTTGGAAGCGGCTTTGGCGCTCCATCGCCATCGCGAATACCGGCTTGGCTGGCAAGGCGCCACCTTCGAGGGCCAAGCGCAGCGAGCGCCCGTCTGTGCTTGGCAGCGCCTTGGCACCGGCCAAGTCAACCAGTGTGGGCGCCAAGTCGGCCAGGCTCACAGGGGTGTCGATCTGCTGCGAGCTGGCTTGGTTGGGCAGCTTGACCACCAGCGGCACTTGCAGGACCGCGTTGTGGATCAACTCGCCGGCATGCCCGAGGAAGCCGCGCTCGAACGATTCGCCATGATCCGATGTGACGATGATCAGCGAGTTGGCAAGCCTGCCACGCGCTTGCAGTTGTCGCAGCAACTCGCCCAGGGCAAGGTCGGCGCCCATGATGCTTTCCTGATAGCGCAGCCGGTATTTGTCGATCCAGCTCTGCTGCGCGGCCGGGTACGGCCCCATGCCAATGAACTCCGACCAACGCTCGAGCGTGCCGCGCTGCAGCAGACTGTATTTGGTCGAAGGCGGGGGTAAGTAGGGATCGTGCGGCGGCAACGTATGCACCCAGATGAACTTCGGCTTGGCGCTGCTGCGCTCATCAAGCAGCGACAGCATCGCCTGGTATGCGTATTCGGCCGCATAAGGGTGCTTTTCGCCATGGAGATAGACGTCTATCGTGTCGAGGAAGGGCACGATGGCCGAGAGCCAGAACGGCAAGGTGGTGTCGGGAAACACCGTCAAAGCTTCGCGCGGCTTGCTGCCCAGCGATGTTGAATCGGCGATCACATGCGAGTCGTAGCCGGCACCTGTACCGTGATGCCGAGGGCTGGCAAGCAGGTTGGCGTTGATCGAATGGGTTTCGTAACCGGCGTCGCGTAGCCGCTCGGCCAGCGCCCCGCTCTGCATTGGCGTGGCGACCTGTGCAACGATTTGCACGGCCCAATGGTTCCAGGGCAGGGCGCCGGTCTCCATCGTCGCCGTGCTGGGTGTCGTGAAATTGGCACTTGCGTAGTGCCTTGTGAAGCAGCTCGCCCGCTGAGCGAATTCCCTTAGATGCGGCATCAGGGTCGGGCCGGCCCCGCAGACGCGCGCATCGGGTTCGGCTAGCGTGTCGATGGAGATCAGGTAGATGTCGGGGCGCACGTCGGCCTGCGCAGCAACGGGATCATGCCCGCCAGCGCTGCCAAGCAGGAATCGAGGTGTTTCGATGGCGATGCACAGGCAGGCCAGCACGAAAAGCAGCTGCGCAGGGCGCCGCAGGCTTACCAAGTGGGAAACGACGAATGTCGTCAGACCGGTCAGGCTCATGCTGCGCATCAGCAGCAGTAGGCAGAGCAGCAGCAAGGCGCTGGCCAGCACCCGGCCGTGCACGCCGATGCTCAGGCCCATGCCAGACACCGCCTTGGCCCAAGCCCAGCTGCTGCCGGCCAACTGCCAGATGCAGACCCACAGCGTCGGCACCAGAGCGATGGACCAGGCCAGCAAATCAGCCTTTACGGGCAGCATGCCGATGAGTGTGGACAGGCGGCGCAGCGCCGCAGCTGTTCCAGCCAGCAGACCGGCCGGAATGATCAACAGTATGTAGGCGAGGGCGGCGTCGCGCAGCAACTGCAGCGGCGTCAGGAAAGCGACAAAGGCGTCGAGCTGGCGCAGCAGCACAAGCGGCATCCAGATCAAACCCAGTGCGGCAAAGCTGCAGCTGAACATGGTCCAGCCGCTACGGGCCAACGCGACCGGCCCGCGCACCGTCATTCTTCTTTCCGACCCGTCATCCTGCGCCACAGGCGCTGCGCCAAGTCGGCGATCCAGCGCCTCAGGAACAGCCAGGCACCGACGACAGCGGCAAACACTGGCGCCAGCAACTGGAACAGCATGCCTCCTGCATTCGGATCGATGTATGCGTTTGCCGGGCCGCAAATCGCCATGCTCAGCATGGCAATGGCGAAGAGGCGGCCGGCGTTGCGCTTGAATATGGGCATGGGGTCAGGTTTTGAGTAGCGCTTGGCCGGCAGATCGCGGCCGTCATGCCGTTATCGCTTGCGTTCGTCCAGCGCGGCAGACAAACTTGGCCGACGAATTATATCGCCCGCATCATGCTGCGACGCCCCGGGGCAGCGCCGGTGCCGCAGATAGAATCAAGCCTTTGGCCGCCTCGCTTGCATTCGCGCCTTTGAAACTCGCCCGCCACACCCTCTTCAACCTGATCGGACTCGGCGCGCCGCTGCTCGTAGCGCTGGTGTCGATCCCGGTCCTCGTGCATGGGTTGGGTCCCGAGCGCTTCGGGCTGCTGACCTTGATCTGGGCGGTGACCAGTTACTTCGGACTATTCGATCTGGGCTTGGGCAGGGCGCTGACGCAGCAGCTGGCGATTTCGCTGGACCAGCGACTTGATGAGCAGATCGGCCCGATGAGCGCAACCGCGCTGGCCTTGATGGGTGCGCTGGGGCTTGCTGGCGGTCTGCTGATGATGGTGCTGGCTCCTTGGGGCGTGGACCTGATCAGGGCGCTGCCTGATCGGCAGGAAGCCATCAACGCGACGCTGGTGATGGGACTTGCCATACCCTTCATCGTGCTGACCGCAGGGCTGCGCGGCATGCTGGAAGCCTGTCACGCCTTCGAGGTGTTGAACTACATCCGGTTGCCGATGGGTATCTGGACCTTCGCCGGGCCCTGGTTGGTGCTTGTGCTGCACGGCCCCGATCTGCTGCTGATCACTGCGGTGCTGGCAATGGGCCGCGTGCTCGCCTGCGTCGTGCATGCGTGGTTTGCCTGGCGCGCCTTGCCGCAACTGCGCGGCCGCCTGGCTTGGCAACAGGCTTGGTTGCGTCCGCTGGCTGTGTCGGGAGGCTGGCTGACGCTGAGCAATGTCATCAGCCCGTTCATGGGCTATGTCGACCGTTTCGTGATCGGCGCCAGTTTGTCGGCCGCAGCGGTGGCTTTTTACGCGACCCCGCAGGAAATCGTCACCAAACTGTGGATCGTGCCGGGTGCCGTCACCGCGGTGCTGTTACCTGCTTTTGCCGCGCAGGTAGCCAAACAGGACGGCACTGCTTGGGCATTGTTCGATCGCGCGGTAGCTGCGCTGTTTCTGGTTTTGTTGCCGATCACGGCAGCACTGTGTCTGTTTGCGCACCAGTTGCTGGATTGGTGGATCGGGCCTGAATTCGCGCTGCAGAGCGGGCCGATTCTGCAGGTGTTCGCATTCGGCATCCTGATCAACTGCCTGGCCCATGTGCCGTTGACCTGGCTGCACGGTGCAGGGCATTTTCGTGCGCCGGCCCTGCTGCATTGCCTGGAACTGCCGCTGTTCGTGCTGGCCCTGTGGCTGCTGATTGAGCGTATGGGCTTGATGGGCGCTGCGCTGGCCTGGCTGCTGCGCATGGTGTTCGACTCGGCTGCGATGTTCGCGCTGTGTCTGATGCAGCGCGATGCCTGGGGCAATCTGCGGCAAAAGCGCGGCCTGTTCGCAGCTGCTTTGCTGACCGCACTGGCTTTTGCCGGCCTGGCTTTGCCTTCGACGGTCGGCCGTGCGGGATGGTTCGTTGCCGTGTCAGTTGCCGCTGCGCTGCTGGCTTGGCAGATGTTTCGCCAGCCTGAGCCTGGCCTGGTGAAACAATGAATGCTCGAGCGCTTGTCAGCATCGTCACGCCGGCCTACAACCAGGGCGAATATCTGGCCGCCACGATCGAGAGCGTATTGGCGCAGGACTATCCCGCCATTGAGTACATCGTCATCGACGACGGTTCGAACGATTCCACATTGGCTGTGGCGAACCAATATGCAATGCGCCATCCAGGGCGACTGACGGTGTTGACTCAGCCCAATCGCGGGCAGGCAGCCAGCCTTAATCGAGCTTGGGCTCAAGCAAGCGGCAGCATACTTGGCTATCTCAGTTCCGACGACATGTTGTGTCCTTCAGCAGTCAGTGAACTCGTCGCTGCGCTTGAGCTGCACTCCGAGGCCAAGCTGGTGTACTGCGATATGTGGTTGATCGATTCGCAGGGGCATCGTCTGCGCACCTTGCTCGCTGAGGACTTTGACCGGCGGCGGATGTGTGAGCAACTGATCTGCCAGCCCGGCGTCGGTGCCTTGTTCAGGCGCGAGATCTTCGACCGCAGCGGAGGCTGGAACGAGCAGTTGCAGCAGGTGCCGGATTTCGAGTTCTGGCTGCGTGCTTCGTGTTTTGGGGATTTTGTACGTTTGCCGAGGCTGCTCGGCGAATACCGTGTTCACGACGGGTCGGCTTCGTTCCAATCGATGAGCGTGGCCCGTGCCGAGGAAATCATGCTTGTTGCGCGCAAGCATTGGATTTCCGGGCCGGCTACGGGAGCACGTATCGCATTGGCGCGCGCAATGAGCATTGCTGCCAAAAATCACGCGCAGTCAGGCCGCCCGTTGGAGGCCCTGCATTGCTTTTCGCGGGCAGTCGCCAAGCGTCCGAGGCTGGCGCTGGAATTGGGCGTTTGGCGTAGCCTTCTTGTCGGCTTCAGCCGGCGCAGCTATTACGGCGCAATGAGGCGCTGGGCGGCACTGCGCGCGGGCAAGGGACCCGAGGCGTGAAGATACTGTTGTTGAGCCAGCATTTCTGGCCCGAATCATTTCGAATCAACGAGGTCGCACAGTCGTTGATCGAGCAGGGTTGCGAAGTGACGGTCTTGACCGGCAAGCCCAACTACCCGGAGGGGCGGATTTATGCCGGCTACCGTATCTGGGGGGTGCAGCGCGAGCGCCATCAGGACATTGGCATCGTGCGGGTTCCGCTTTGGCCGCGCGGTTCCGGCAGCGGCCTGCGCCTGGCATTGAACTATCTCTCTTTCATTGCCAGTGCTGCCATTCTGGGGCCCTGGGCCTTGCGTGGCCAGCGCTTTGATGTGATCTTCGTCTACGGCACTTCGCCGATCTTGCAGGCCCTGGGGGCAATCGCTCTGAAGCGCATCAAGGGTGTACCGCTGGTCACCTGGGTTCAGGACCTCTGGCCGGATAGTTTGCAGGTCACCGGCTTTGTCACCAACCGCAGTGTGCTGGACGCTGTGGCCGCCCTGGTTCGGTGGATCTACCGTCGCAGCGACCTGCTGTTGGCGCAGTCGCCAGGCTTTGTCGAACCGCTGCGCGCGATGGCCGGTGGTACGCCGGTCGTCTATCACCCCAATCCTGCCGGTCGATTCGATCCGGCTGCAACCGATGAGGTGTCGGGCGATATGGCGTTGCGACTCAAACCCGGCTTCAATATTGTCTTCGCCGGCAATCTGGGCCATGCGCAAGCGCTCGACCAGGTCTTGCTCGCTGCCGAATTGCTGGGACCTAAGAGCGGCATACGCTGGACTCTGATCGGCAGCGGCGGCTGCTCAGCCGAGCTTGCAGAACAGGTGCGTGCTCGGGGGCTTTCCGATCGGGTCGAACTTCCCGGGCGTTTCGAACCGGCGCAGATGCCGGCAATCTTCGAACAGGCCGGTGCATTGTTGGTCATTCTGCGCAAAAACCCAGCAACGAGCCGCACGGTTCCCAGCAAGGTGCAGACCTACCTGGCGGTCGGTCGGCCGATTCTGGCGGCATTGGACGGCGAAGGTGCCGAACTGATCCGCCAGTCTGGGGCGGGGATTTGTTGCGCGGCGGAAGACACTCGAGCACTCGCAGACGCTGCGCTGGCGCTGCGAGATTTGAGCGCCGCCGAGCGCCAGCGCATGGCGCTGGCCGGTCAGCGCTATGCTCGAGAACATTTTTCTCCCGAGCTGCTGGCGCACCGTTTGATCCAGCATTTTTTGAATGTTGGCCAGCCCTTGAATCATTGACAATGAGACCATGAAACAGAAATCGGGATCTCGCTTGCTGGTACTAGGTGCCAGAGGCATGTTGGGTAATACAGTGCTGCGTTGGTTCGATCAGCATTCGAACTGGGAGGTGTTCGGCGCGGTACGGGACATGTCCTCGGCTGCCGGCCTGCAGATGCTGGCGCAGCGAGCGCGATTCATCGGTGGCTTCGACTTTTGCGATGCCGCCCGCATGAAGGTCTTGCTCATGCAGGTGCGGCCCGATGTGGTGATCAACTGCATTGGTGTCGTCAAACAACTGGCCGGTGCCGATGATCCGCAGACGGCGATTCCGGTCAATGCGCTTTTTCCGCATCGTCTGGCGCGCATGTGCGGCAAGCTGGACGCGAGGTTGATCCATATCGGCACCGACTGCGTTTTTTCCGGTGGACGGGGCAATTACACTGAGCAGGACGAGCCTGACGCCAACGACTTGTACAGCCGCACCAAGCTGATGGGCGAGGTCGATTACGTCAACGCAGTCACATTGCGCACGTCGATCATCGGGCATGAATTGAATACAGCGCACGCCTTGCTGGGCTGGTTTCTGGCTCAAAGCGGCCCGGTGCCGGGTTTCAGCAAAGCTCTTTTTTCGGCCTTGCCGACTGTGGAGTTGGCGCGAGTGATCCAGGAGTTCGTGATTCCCCATGCAGAATTGCGTGGCACCTACCATGTGGCCGGCCCGACCATCGGCAAGTATGAATTGCTCAAGCTGGTGGCCAAGGCCTATGGGCGCAGCACGGCGATCGTTCCGGAAACCAGTCTCGTGATCGACCGTTCCTTGAATGCGGATTACTTCCAGGCGGCGACAGGTTACTGCGCGCCCGACTGGAGTGAACTGGTCAGGCGCATGCACGCGTTCGGCTGACTACAGTAGTCACTTCAAACCCCGGCGATGGCGTGCAGCAACAGCGCACGCATCGATTCAACATCGTGTTGCGCGGTGAGGCGCTCGACGCCGTAAGCTTGAGCGCGCCGGCGCTGCGCCAGACGCAGCGGCTCTGGTGTCGTGGCAAAGGCATCAATGACCGAACTAAATTGCTGCTCGGCGTCAAGCGGCAGGTCCTGCCCGACGCCCAGTGCCGCCAAGTCGCGCCAGGGTGTGCGGTCGCTGAGCAGTAGCGCGCAACCCCCCAGCAGTGCTTCCAGGATCACATAGCCGTTGTTCTCGGACCGACTGGGGAAGAAGAACAACTCGTAGCGGCTGAAAGTTTGCATGACTTGTTCGGGCACGACTGCGCCAAGGTAGCGCACCTGCACATGTGCTGGCAATGCGGCGATCAAGCGCTGGCATTGCGACCAGTAGTCGGCATTGCCGATCGGTCCGACGATGTCGAATTGCAGCGGCGCCTGCACCAAGGCCAGCGTCCGCAAGGCAAAGCACAGGTTTTTCGTCGGATCGATGCGCGATAAAAAGACCATGCGCAGGACCCCCAGGGGCAGGGACTGCGGCGCTGCGAGCGCGCCAGCCAAGAGCGGTGGCAGATCCGGCGATTCCAGCACCGGCCGCAGACCGAAGGCTTCGAGCACGGCGGCTTCCTCAGGGCTGGTCGCATGGAAGCCAAGCCTGGTTAGGATACCCGAGTGCCGCATCAAGCCCAGGTAAGCCAGCTTGCTGCGTCGCCGATGCTGCAGCGATCCGCCCAGCAACTCGCCGCGCGGCGCTAGCAGCGCCGGCGTTTGATTCCGGCGCTGCAAGCGCCTCAGCAGCAGCGGAAGCGCCGTGTAGCGCGCGGACAAGAAGCTGTTCAAATAGATCAGGTCCCAGCGCTCGGAAAGCAAGGTGCGAAGGATTCCCCAAAGGCAGAGGCCGCGTGGCAAGTAGCGGATGTCAAGGCCAGTCGCTTCGCGGGTCTGTTGCTGCAGCGCCTCCGCATAGGGCAGACTTGTGTGAAGGTCATGCTTGCTGGCAGCGATGACAAAGTCGAAATCCTGTCGCAGATGGTCGACCAGATTGACCAGCGCACGAACCGATCCCCCGCCCAGGCGGCTTGGCAGGAAATAAGGTGACAGGATCAGGATGCGAGGTTTTGTCAATTTGTCGCACCGCGCCCGGATTCTTGCAGCCATCGTTCCAACTGGCTCATCAGGCTGGCCCGGTCGAATTGTTCTTTTCCATAGGCTTGTCCGCGCAGTCCCATCGCATCGCGTTCGCCGGCACTCATGCCTGCGAGTCTAAGTGCGCGCTCGGCAAGCGCGGCGCCATCGCCTGCAGCGCAAACGAGACCGGCCCCGGCCTCCTCGATTACGCGCGCGCCTTCCCCGTCGAGCATGCCCAGCAGAGGCCGACCGGCAGCCAGATAGCTCTGCACCTTGCCCGGTATCGTCATCGAAAAAATGGGTTCAGCCTTCAATGACACCAGCAGCGCGTCGGCGCCGTGAAAGAATTCCGGCATCCGGTGCAGCGGGTGGCGGCCGAACATGAAGACGCTGTCCTGAAGCGCCAAGCGGGTGATGGTCTCGCGCACGGCAGGTGCCGCGCGACCGTCGCCGACGATCAACCAGCGGATGTCGCTGCGATCGCGCAGTCGATGCGCGGCGTCGAGGATGGCCGGGAAGTCCTGCGCCTCGCCAATATTGCCTGCAAACATGATGTTGAAATGATGCTGGTGCTCAAGCAGTTCGGGCGCTGTCGCGGCGTCCAGGCCGACATCGAAAGCTGCCTCGGCCCATTGCGGAAAGTAACGGCTTTTGTGCGGCGCGCCCGACCAGCGTTCGATCGCTGGAAAGAATCCCTTGGACTGCGCCAGAATCAAGTCGCAGTGGTTGTAGATGAATTGCACCAGCAGCCCCAACGCATCCAGTAAACGTTTGGATCGCACCAAGCCGACCGCCGACAGCGTGTCGGGCCACAGGTCGAGCACCCACATCAGCAGCGGGGCGCGTTTAAGTTTCTTCAGCAAGATGGCAGGCAGTGCCGACGTGATCGGCGATGTCTCCCAAACGAAGATCGCGTCGAACTTGCGGCCGCGCAGCTTCCACGGACCCGCCAAGCTGGCCCAGAACACGAAACTCAAGTAGTTGAGTAGCAATCGCAGACCGCCTTGGCCGCGCGGCCGTAGCGGCACGCGGATCACTTCGGCGCCTGCGTATTGGTTGAAGTCTTCCGGTCGCGCCAGATACTCGGGAAAAACCTCACCTTGCGGGTAGTTGGGCCTGCCGGTTAGAACGGTCACCTGGTGGCCGCGGGCGCAGAGTTCGCTGACGATCTCGTTGACGCGAAATGTTTCGGGCCAGAAGTACTGGCTCACCACGAGAAGGCGCAAGGTTCGGACCTCAGGCGTAGTCACGCCAGACGACGCGCTTCACGTAGTCGGTATAGCTGTGGATGATGCGCACTACCTTGTCCGAAACGTTGGGCATGCTGTAGTCGGTCACCAGGCGCAGGCTGCGTGCCTCGCCGCGCGCCTGAGTCTGCAAAATCGCCAGGCCTTGCCGGACGCGCTCGACATTGAGTCCGACCATCATCACCGATGCTTCTTCCATCGCCTCGGGGCGCTCATGCGCCTCGCGCAGATTGAGCGCCGGGAAGTTCAGGATTGACGACTCCTCATTGATCGTCCCGCTATCCGACAAGACCGCCCGCGAACAGGTTTGCAGCTTCACATAGTCAAGAAAGCCGAGCGGCTTGAGCAACCGGACTCTAGGATGAAACTGGATGCCTTCGGCATCAATGCGTTTTTGTGTGCGCGGATGCGTCGAAACGATGACCGGCAGCCCATGGTCTTCGGCGACTGCGTTGAGCACGCCGACCAGCTTGGCAAAGGTTCTGGGCGCCTCGATGTTTTCCTCACGGTGCGCGCTGACGACGAAGTACTGCTGTTCCTGCAAACCCAAACGTTCAAGCGCAGTTGATGCGGCAATGCCGTCGCGGTAATGGCTCAAGACCTCGAACATCGGGCTGCCGGTCTTGATCACCAGATCGGGCGGCAAGCCTTCGCGCAACAGGTATTCGCGCGCGATACTGCTGTAGGTCAGGTTGACGTCGGCGGTGTGGTCGACGATGCGGCGGTTTGTTTCCTCAGGAACGCGCTGGTCAAAGCAGCGGTTACCGGCTTCCATGTGGAAGATCGGCACCTTGCGGCGCTTGGCCGCGATCACTGCCAGACAGCTGTTGGTATCGCCCAGCACCAGCATTGCCTCCGGCTGCTCGTCCTCCAGCACCTTGTCGACCTCGGCAATGATGTTGGCAATGGTCTGCGCTGCGCCACCGATCGCCGCATTGAGGAAATGCTTGGGTTTGGCCACGCCGAGGTCGTCGAAGAAAACCTGGTTCAGCTCGTAGTCGTAGTTTTGGCCGGTGTGCACCAGCACATGGTCGCAATGCTCGTCCAACCGGGCCATGACGCGCGACAGGCGAATGATTTCCGGCCTTGTGCCGACGACGGTCATTACCTTCAATTTTTTCATTGATTGACCTTCATGCTGATTGTGTCGGGGCGCTGACGGTCGAATATCTCGTTGACCCACACCATGACGAGCAGCTCGTCCTCTCCGATGTTGGTGATGTTATGGGTCCAGCCGGGGATGGTTTCGACGATCGTCGCTTCTCCGCCGCATGTCACCAGTTCATGGGTTTCGCCGCTGTCGATCTGGCGGAAGCCGAAGCGCGCCTTGCCCTTGATGACAAGGAATTTTTCGGATTTGGTGTGGTGGTAATGCTCGCCGCGTGTGATGCCTGGTCCGGCGGTGAAGTATGAGAACTGACCGCAGTCAGGCGTTTTCAGCATCTCGACGAAAACGCCGCGCGGGTCGGCGTGGCGCGGCACCTCATAGGCAAAAGCCTCGGCCGGCAGGTGACTGACGTAGGTGGCGTAAAGCGCGCGCGTCAAGCCGGTACCGACGCGGTCGGTCAGCAGATTGCTGCGCGTGTCACGAAAGCCTTGCAAGGTCGCGGCGAGCTCGCCAACGGTCGTGTCATAGGTCGGTTGGACTTCAACGAATCCGCCCGGCGCCAAGGGCTTGTCCAGCAATGCCAGCATAAGGTCAACAACGTCGTCAATGTAGACCAGGCACAACGGCCCGTTCGGATCGTTGACCGTGACAGCCATGCCGCGCGCGATGTTATGGCAGAACGTGGCGACCACCGAGTTGTAGTTCGGCCGGCACCACTTGCCGAACACATTGGTCAGACGGAACAGATGCACCGGCACCCGGCATTGCCGGCCGTAATGCTGTAACGCCTCTTCCGCCGCGCGCTTGCTGCGACCGTAGCTGTTGTCAAGCAAGGCCTGGATTGATGAGGCGAAGGCGAGCGCCGGTGGGTTGGGCAGACTTCCCAGGATCGCGCAAAGGCGCAGGCTGAAATCGGCGTTCCCGTCCTCGAACTCCCCGGGATCCTGTGGTCGGTTCACACCAGCCAGGTGAAAAACGAACTGCAGCCCCTGCAATTGCTCGATCAGTTCGCTGTCGCTGGCGCGGTGCGAGATCAGGCGGACATCGTCGTGCCCTCGCTCCTTCAGACGCCAGCGCAGATTGCGCCCGACAAATCCCGACGCGCCGGTGATTGCGATGTGCATGGCTTCAATCCTCCTCGACGGCAAGTTCGCCGCGAGCGATGCGCTGCATGGAATCGAGTTTGAGCAGCAACTGTTTCATGGCCGGGACATCGAGACGAGTCGTGTTGTGCGAGTTGTAATCGTCGCTGCCGCTGATCCGCTCCTCGCCCTGTTCGACGAATTTGCCGTAATTGAGATCGCGTCCATCCGGCGGCACGCGGAAATATTCGCCTAGGTCTTCGGCTGTAGCGCGCTCCTCGCGGCTCAGCAGGGCTTCATAGAGCTTTTCGCCATGCCGGGTACCGATCACCCGCACTTCGTGCGTTGGCTTGCCCATGATGTCCAGCATGGCCCTTGCAAGTACCTCGACCGTTGCCGCAGGCGCTTTTTGCACAAAGATGTCGCCGTTGTTGCCATGTTTGAACGCGTAGAGCACCAGTTCCACCGCGTCATCGAGCGTCATCATGAAGCGAGTCATCAATGGGTCGGTAATCGTGATCGGCCGACCGGCCTGGATCTGCTCGATGAACAAGGGGATCACGGAGCCACGCGATGCCATCACATTGCCGTAGCGCGTGCCGCTGATGATGGTGTTCGTGCCTTCAAGATTGCGCGATGCAGCGACCATCACCTTTTCCATCATCGCTTTGGAGATGCCCATCGCGTTGATCGGATAGACGGCCTTGTCGGTGCTCAGGCACACCACACGCTTGACTCCTGCAGCAATGGCGGCCTCAAGCACGTTTTCGGTGCCCAGTACATTGGTCCGTACCGCTTCCATCGGATGGAACTCGCAGGATGGAACCTGCTTCAGCGCTGCCGCATGAAAACAATAATCAACGCCCCGCATTGCCGAGGCAATCGCCCGCGAGTCGCGCACGCAGCCAATGTAGAACTTCAGCTTGGCGTGGTGATAGCGCTTGCGCATATCGTCCTGCTTCTTCTCGTCGCGGCTGAAGATGCGGATTTCGCGCAGATCCGAGTCGAGAAAACGGCGCAGAACAGCATTGCCGAAGCTGCCGGTGCCGCCTGTGATCAGAAGGGTTTTGTCATTGAACATGATTGATTTTATTGAACGCTTGGCCAAGGCAGTGTTGCTTTGCAGAGTTGATCCTTCTGCTGCGGCGTGGGGTAGTTGATCAGCACAGCGCGATATTTGCCCTTGAACACGAACAGACTGCCGGCAGCAGCGCCGACGAGGCCGCATGCGCCCAGCAAAGCAGCAATGTCGTCGAGCGAGCCTGCGCCGCCGAGCATTGTCAGAGGGACACGCAAAGAGGCCCGCATCTGCTGCGCCAGTGCCAAGTCATAGCCTGCCATCTCGCCATCGCGATCCACCGAGTTGATGACGATTTCGCCCGCGCCGGCATCCTGCAGCGTCAGCGCAAATGCCACGGGGTCCTGCTTGTGTGCCGTCTTGGCGTTGTGTGTGCACAACTCATAGCCCTTGGCGAACAGGCCCGACTTGCGGCGCACATCCAGTACGGCGACCACACTCTGCCGCCCAATGGCGTCGGAGATGCGCGTTATCAATGTCGGGTCGGCAAGCGCCGCGGCGCTGACTGCCACTTTCTCGACGCCCAAATCGATGATGCGGGCGGCTTGTTCGGCCGTGGTGACGCCGCCGCCATAGCAAAGCGGCATGCGGCATTCAGCGGCTAATTTGGCGATCAATGCATAGTTGGGCTCGGCTCGGTTGACGGTGGCATCAATGTCAAGCACCACCAATTCGTCGGTTTCCTTCTCATTGAAGATCTTCACCGCATTGATCGGGTCGCCAACATACTTGGGTGCCTTGAAGGCCTGGGTCTTGACCAGGCCACCCTTGTGGATCAGCAGGCAGGGAATGATTCGGGGGCGCAGCATGGCTCTACAGTTCCGCAAAATTCTTCAGCAACTGCGCGCCGAAGTGATGACTTTTTTCAGGGTGACACTGCACGCCATGGATATGCCCCTTCGACACCACGCAGTCGAAATTCAACCCGTACTCGGCCGTGGCGGCCACATCGGCGTCGTCATCGCAGTCGAAGTAATATGAATGTAAAAAGTAAAAACGCGGATCGGCTTCAAAGCCGCTGAACAAGCGGTGGTCCGGTTTGACCGCGAGATCGTTCCAACCCATATGCGGCATTGGCAGCTTCTGGGCCAACGGGTTCGACTCAAACGAACGCACCCGACCCGGCACCCAGTTCAGGCCCGGCAGCACGCCCTCGTCGCTTGCGGTTGCCAGCATCTGCATGCCAACGCAAACGCCCAGCACCGGCACCTGCTGACCCAGCACTAGGTCTTCCAGTGCCGGCCGCATTCCAGATTGATTGAGTTTGCGCATGGCGGGGTCGAATGCACCGACACCGGGCAATATCAGACGCGTTGCACAAGCCAAGTCAGCGGCGCTTTGTGCCCGGGTGGCCGGCAGATCCAGGCGTTTGAACATGGTCATGAAGGCCTGGATATTTCCCACTCCATAGTCGACGACGCAAATCATCGAAAGTACCTTTTCTCCAAACCCAGCCAGCGCATCGCGTTCGCGCCAAAGCCAATCATCCAGCGCTTGTTGCGGTAGTCGCGGTAGGTCTTGTTCTTGCCGTCGAAGATCTGCTGCAGTTCCTGGACGGTGAGGTCGAGTTTGTGGGCCACATACTCAAATTCCTGGCGCAGGAAATGCTCGTCCATCTCGGGCTTGGCCAGGCGCTCCAATGCTGCCGCGCGCGTCATCTGGCCGGTCATGATCAGACTGGAGAAATGCGCGCGGCGCTTGTGAAAACCGAATTTGCGCGGCAGCCAGTAATCCTCATAGAAGCGCGTAAACCGCGATTCATGGTGCTTGTGCTGGAAGCGCTGCCAGCCAAAGCGGCGCTCGAGTTCGTTCTCGGCTTCGTTCTTGACGAAGGACACTAGGTTCAGCGGGTGATGCACCGTCATGCCGAGGATCTTCTGGTCGTAAAGCTTGTAGACCAGGATGTCAGTGAGTGGAAAGGTCTCGAGCGGGCGCTTGCCAAAGCGACGGTGGATGTCGCCGAACAACAGCTTGTCGATGCCCAGGTAGCCACCCCACTCCTCGGGTTCGCGGCAGCACTCGGTCGAGAAATTCGAGCCGGTGATCACGTGCTTGATGCCGTGCTGGCGGGCGAACTTGTAGAGCGAGGAGAAAAAGGATGCATCCTGAGGCAAGTCCTGATCAGGGATCTGCGAACGCAAGAAAGCCACCTGCAGGTCTTTCATCTCTTCCCAGTTAATGACCTCGGTGTACAACTCCACCCCCAAGCCGTCGACCAGTTTCTCGATATTGCCAACCGCCTGATCGGTGTTCCAGCCCGCATCCACATGGAACAGCAGCGGCCGCAAGCCCATTTTTTCCTTGGCCAGGTAGGTTACGTAAGAGCTGTCCAAGCCACCGCTCAGGCCGATGATGCAGTCGAAATCCTTGCCCTTACCCGCCGCGCGGATCTTGTCGGCCAGTTGCATCAACTCGGTATTGCCGCGCGCGTCGGTATGCCAGTTTGGCGCTATGGTCTTTGCAAAATTGCTGCAGTAATCGCACTCACCCTGAGCATCGAAAATGATGCTCGGGTCGGAGGTGTCCATGATGCAGTGGGTGCAGATTTGGTACGGGCGCTTGATAGAAGTGGTCACTGGAAACGCTCTCTCGGTTCTTCATTAGTAGTTGCGCAGCGCCAGCTTCTTCAGGCGCAGTGCAGGTCTCTCGACCCATCGCCAGGAAGCCAGTGCCAAAGCCAGCGTGGCAATGCTGGCAGCGATCACGTACCACTGTGTGCCCGTCAAGCCATAGAAGACCAGCAGGTTAATCACGGGCATGTGGTAAATGTAAACGCCATAGGAAATGTCATTGCGACCCAGCAGGCGTTCGGACAGCGTGGGCCGGGTGTAGGCGAGTCGAAAAACCAGTATCGCCAGCAGCAGATAGGACATCGGGTTGATCTCGTTGCCGGTGACTCGATAGCCGAGCCAATAGCCAAGAACGCCGATGGCGGCATAAGCTGCCAGAAGCGTGAACGGATGAAAACCGAGCAAGCGCTGCTGCCAGTCGCTGCGGGTCGACAACCATGCACCCAACACGAACATGTACAACCAGGGCGGAAAACTGACGGAGAACAGTTTGGCGCCAAAGCCCTGCGTCCAATAGGACATGGCGACGTTAGCAAAGGCACCTACGGCAAGAATCAGCGCCCAGGCCCAGCGTCGGTTCAAGGTCATCCAAGCCAGCAGTGGAGTCAGCAGATAGAACTGCAGTTCTACCGCTACTGTCCACAGGCTGCCATTGATGGACCCCACGCCGAAGCCTCGCATGAACTCGGCGTTGTAGATCTGCATAACACTGAGTTGCGCGGCCGCCCAGACCAGGAAAGGTCGCGAAGCGAGCACAGACCATGAGAGGTAGCCTGTGCTCACCACGGCGACTATGGATACGACGAAGCAGCCGATCAGCGCCGGGTAGATGCGCAGCAACCGGTTGATGGCGAATTGGGTCAGGCTGCGGCTGTTACTGTGAGATTGAAAAATGAGGTAGCCGCTGATGAAGAAGAACACCGGCACGCCCGGGAAGATGCCCAGCAATTCCGTCCACGAACCGGCGAAGCCGAGGTGCACCAAGGCGTGTTTAAGCATCACCTGAAGCGCTGCCAGAAGCCGGATCAGGTCGAAGTTGTTTGCCGTTTGCAGGGGCTTGGGTTGAAAGGAAGCGGTGGCTGCAGCGAACATGCTCGGTATGGCAATCAGATTGGAAGCCGCCATGCATTAGCGCGAACGGCATCGGCGCAAGGAGATTTTATGGTCTTGTGATCGACGCGATTATTGCACTGACGATCTATTCAATGGCTATTCTTGCGATGTCGCTGTAGGAGAATTTTTTAAGCCCACGCGCCAGCGCAATTGCCTTCATGTTCTTGTACTTTTCTTTCTTGAGCAAAATATTGCTGATCACGGATTTCATTTCGTCGACATCGTCTTTGTACAAGAATTCGCAATTGCCGCCGACATCGACATGTGTGATGCCTTGCCAGTATTTGAAAATACAGGGCGTTCCGGCACCAACTGCCTGTTCCCACAAAACTGAGTGCGTCCCTGGGAATACAACCAAGTCAGACAGCAGCAGGTAGTCAAGAATTTCATCGGAGCCCAGCCATCCGACGTAGACGATGGCTTCTCTAAGCAGTAAGCTCTCGAACAACACCTTCATTTCAGGTGCGACAGTTCCGAATACAAACAATTTGACATCAGGTCGGCCAAGCTCGGCAACTGCTTTCATGACCAGATGAATATTCTTCTTCTCGTCGATCTTGCCGCCCGTGGTAATGATAAAACTAGAAGAATCAATACCCAGGGCAGTACAATACTTGTTTCTTATTAATGCCCGGTCTTTGCCGTTTAGCAATTCATCATCGACGCCCATGACCAGGAGTTCGACCTTCTTGGGGTCTATTTTATAGGCGTTGCGCAGGAAGTCGCAGCGCAGCGGGGTTACCCCATAAAATTTCGCAACGTAGGGTGTTAAGCGTTTTGCGTAGTGCCTCCATATCATGTGATGGAATACGTTTTTGGAAAGCCAGGTGCTTGCGCTATTGATGTAGTCGGTGTGGCAATCTACATATATTTTTACCGATTTGTGCTTTGAAGCGTACTTTACAATTTTCCCGACATCCATGAATGAAAAGTCATGGATGAAGATTAATTCCGGCTTTTCATTCATCAGTAATTCAAGAAAATTATTATAATAACGAGCAAATTTGTTGAAGTTGTAAAAAGGCCTACGGTAATCGACCCTGATGACTTTAAAGCCTTCTTTGGTGACGCAGGTGGACTCATTTTCGAGCAGGCAGGGTTTGCCGTCTGCGTCAAAGGACACCAACGAAGCGATGACCGTTACCTCGTGCCCCTGCAGCACGTGGTATTTCGGTAGCATGTTCTCTTGGTAAGAGTAATTATCAATAAAGAAATTCGACAGGCAAAGATGTACAATTTTCATTAGAAATGTCCGACGTGATA
>CAMDHE010000049.1 GCA_945898095.1 Roseateles toxinivorans
GGAGTTGCGCATCCGGCCTGGTTCGTGGCGCAGTATCACGCTGACGGGAAGACATATGTCGCCGCTAACTGGCGCTTTGACCTTGCAACTGCAATGGCCCGATGGCAGCCTGGCAAGTTACAAGTTGGCTGAGCCTGGGCCATTCAGTCTGAAGTTGGCCCTGCCGGTAGCTACGGTTGGAGCGCATTGGAGATTGCCGATCCATGTGAACGGCGGGTTCGTCCCCAGTGAGCACCATGCAGGGTCGGGCGATAATCGACATCTAGCTTGCCTGATCGATGGCTTGCAACTGGATGAATGAGCGCCTGATGCTGTGCTGATGAGCCGCGATGCGAGAAGGATGTGATTGAGCAAGACAATTGATCGGGGTCGAACCCTTCGGGCTCGGGATGCCCTGCATAATGCAACGCGAGTTGGTGCAGCGCGGATCGGGATGGGATGCAAGGCGCATTTTGCGGCCAATAGCGCGTGCTATTGGCAAGAAATGCAACGCCGCAGACCGCCCGAGGCCGCGGTAGCACAAGCCGTGAGGGGTTATGCAGAGCATCCCTAGCGGCCAGAATAGGCAAGAATTGAGGCAAGTTTCATCAGTGGACTCGACCACGCGCATTTCGCCAATCGATGCAGTCCGCTTGTTGCGCCGTGATGTGGTTGCCGCCATCTCGGCCGGCAGCGATGGCGATGACGAACAGGCCTTCTTGTTGTGGTGGTTGTTGTCGGGTCGGCGCGAATACCCGGCTGCGGCTATGGCAATGACCGAAGCGCAACGCCAGCGGTGCTTCGAGCCGTTGCCGGATTGGCCAGTCAAGGGTGGATTGGGTCTGAACCGTTTGTTGCGAGCACTCTTCGCGTACAGGCCCGATCTTCCGCTCGCGTTTGATTTGTCATCGCCGGTGGGATATTGGGATGCTCTGGCCTGGTTTTACGTCGTCGGCCTGCGCGAGCTGGGCTTGGAGACTTTGCTCGATTCCAAGACCCGTGCCGCGCTCGCAGGACCGGTGGTTTTTGAAGCTGCAGTCGACGAACAACCCAGTTGGTTGATGGTGCTGTTGTGGCGCCGTCAACCTGCGCTGCAACAAGCGCTAGATCTGAATACGCCAACTGGGCGTGCTGGTTTGAGATCATGGTTCAGCCGGCTGGGGATCGAGCAATTTGGCTTGCAGGCCTTGGTTTCTGAGCCGGCGCCAGAATTGGTGAATCGGCGCCGCATCGCAGGGCAGGGCAATTCAAAAGAACGGACCTTCGGCGTGAATTTGATCGGGTTCGCTTTTGGCGAGCTAGGGATCGGCGAAGATCTGCGCATGGCAGCTCTTGCCTGTGAAGAGGCCGGTGTGCCGTTCAGGGTGTTGAATATCGACCCTGGCAAACATTTGCGCCAGGCCGACCGGCTTGTGGGATCGCATTGCACCGATGACGTTGCCGACTTGCCTTACTCGATCAACCTGTTCTGCCTGACAGGTTTCGACACCTTGCGGGTCTATGCCGAAAAAGGTCTGGATTTGTTCGAGGGGCGGCACAACATCGGATGGTGGCCTTGGGAGTTGCCAGTCTGGCCGCAGCGATGGAAGGCAGCCTTCACGGTGGTGGATGAGGTGTGGGCAGCCACCCGATTTACACAGAAGATGTTTCGTGAGGCGTGCGACAAGCCTGTCACGCTGATGTCCTTGCCGGTGAGTGTGGCACGCTTGAAGAAGGTGACCCGGCAATCGCTTGGCTTGCCAACAAGGCGCTTTTTATTTCTGTATGTGTTTGACTTCAACTCCTACCTTGCGCGCAAGAATCCGCATGCTGTGATTGAAGCGTTTCAAAAGGCATTCCCCGCTGAAGATGGCTCGGTCGGGCTGGTGCTGAAAACCATGAACAGCCGGGCCGACAGTGAAGCCTGGCATCAGTTCGTCGCTGTTTGCGCCGCAGACCCCCGTATATTGTTGCTCGACCGAACGTTGGACCGGGAGGTTGTGCTCGGGTTGGTTGATGCCTGCGACGCCTATGTGTCCCTGCACCGGTCAGAAGGCTTTGGCCGGACATTGGCTGAGGCGATGCTTCTGGGTAAGCCGGTGGTGGGTACGGATTTCTCGGGTAACACTGATTTCTTGACCAGCGAAACAGGCTATCCGGTCAAATGGACCAAGAGGACGGTGGCCGTTGGCGAGTATCCCTTCATCGAAGCAGAGGATGGAGCCTGGTGGGCCGAACCAGATTTGGCGCATGCGGCGAGCCAATTGCGCGAGGCCTACGGCGCTGCGGGCAGCCCATGGGCCCTGCAGTTGCCTCAACAAATTGGCGAACAGTTTTCCGCGAAAGCGATCGGCTTGCGCATGCATGCCTTGCTGCGCCGGCGCTTCAATTCGCTGAAAGCGGTTGCGAGATGATGCGCAGGACAAGCGGCTTGGGATGCAAGCAGCCTGGCAACTTCAGCAGGCTGAATTTGGATTTTTCGAATACTGTAATAAACGCAGTAGAAATATTAATTTATGCTTGACAGAGAAAATTCTTTACCGAATCCTGATCCGGACAAGTTTCGTCGCTGCGTCATCCACATCGGCACCGAAAAAACAGGAACTACTTCGATCCAGAAATTCCTTTCGTCCAGCAGGAAATCATTACAGGCTGAAGGCGTTATTTATCCGGCGAGCGCCGGATTACATGGGGGGAGTCAGTGGGAATTCGTGGCTTGTGCACATTCCAAGCCATGGATGATGGATCTTGGAAAAAGATTTGAAATAAAATCTGCAGATGATCAGGCTGATTTTAAGAATAAATTCCACGAGCAACTAGAGAATGAGTTTAGATCGGTCACGAGAAAAGATTTATTGATAATTTCTTCGGAACACTTTCACAGTCGCTTGCAAAGCATTGATGAAATAGAGAAGCTCAAGGTTTTTCTTGAGTCTTGGTGTTCGGAAATAAGGATATTGGCATATCTCAGGCGGCAAGATCGGGTTGCAGTGAGCTATTATTCGACCAAGCTCAAAGGAGGCGATCCTAATCCTGTGTTGTTTCCGAAGACGGCTCCAGGGAAGCTGCCGTATTATTTTGATTATCTCGAATTATATAATAGATGGTCGGCCGTTTTTGGGCAAGAAAAAATAGATATACGGTTGTTCGAATCCACTGAACTGATTGGTGGTGATCTATTGCACGATTTCTGTTCGTCAGTCGGGATTGAGCCTCGCGGTGCCTCAAGGGTGCCGAGGTTGAATCAGTCTTTGAATCGAGAGGGATTGGAGCTTGCGTTGGCGTTGAATCGGCAAGCGACAAATACAGCAGAAGAAAATGCATTAAAGTTGCACGCCGAGCTTATCGATTTTATTGCGAGGGAGTATTCGGGATATGGTGCTGTGGCAAGTCGACGCGAGGCAGTTGAGTTCTTGGAAAAATTCGCCGTGGGCAATGAACTTGTGCGCAGTCTGGCGATGCCTCACCGTGCTGAACCGTTGTTTGACAGCGATTTTTCATCTTATCCCGAGGAACTTGAACAGGTAGAACCGAAAAACCTGAGTGCACTGATGGAGGCAATCAAGTCTTGGCAGCGTCCAAGAGCGGATTTTGATGAGATTGGCTATCGCAAGGCCTACCCGGACGTGGATCGAGCTATCGCTGCCGGACGATTGAGTTCGGCTTGGCAGCATTACCAACTGCATGGGCGGCAGGAAGGGCGAAGGCCCAATGAATTTGCTGACCTGCAGCCTTTGAAAATGGCCGAGACTGTCGATGATGCGCCGGTCCATCTGACCGATGGCGCGGGGAAGTTGGACAGTGAAACTTTTTTGTTCTGCACATCGTATATCGGAAATAACAAGTCATTGAAAAATAGATATAAAAAATGGTATAAGCATTATAGGAGGATGACAAGTTATCCGATTTTTATTATCGATGATAAATCGCCATTTTCATTGGAGAATGCGGCGTGGATGAACTTCGACGCATCGAAAGTCGATCACTCGTTGGCCAATTTCCATACATTCAATACGCATCTGGGGCGCATCAATATACATAATTTTCCTGGCTGGTTTCGAAGTTTTGTGCACTCCGTAGAAATAGCCCGAAAATTTAACTTCAAGCGTATCATTCATGTGGAATCAGATTTAATTATACTGAAGAGTAAAATGTTTGAAGAATTGTGCGAAATAAATTCAGGATGGAATGTTATTTGGTCCGCCAAATATAATATGCCTGAGACTGCAGTGCAGGTTATCTGCGAGGATCAGTTTGATTCTGTTTTGGATATATATGAAGATTATAAAAAAATGAACAAGGACGCGCAGGCAATTGAAACAATTCTTCCGTTCACAAATATAATAAAAACTTATACTGGCGATAGATATGGCGGTGATAATATAGCGGTGGAAGATTATATGGATTATTATGCGCAATTTCCGGTGAACATGGAAATCGAGAAAAATTTATCTGACTAGTCATCCCAATCAAATAAATTTTTATTTTTGGTGTGATCGATTGGAAATTATTATTTCCAAGGACTATTTGACCGAAATGGGCTTGGGATGCTCTGCATAACCCCTCACGGTTTGTGATGGCGCGGCCTCGGGCGGTCTGCGGCGTTGCATTTATTGCCAATAGCACGCGCTATTGGCCGCAAAATGCGCCTTGCATCCCATCCCGATCCGCACTACACACACTCGCGTTGAGTTATGCAGAGCATCCCAAGCGATTGGCCTGATATTCAAAGGAGATAAATAGATGTTTTACGGCATTCCAACCAGCAGGTTGAACGAGATGCAGCAGGCGATGACAAGCCTTGCCGACATCTTCAAGGGTCAGTTTTACTCGAATGACATGCTGATCACGATCGGGCGCAATATGTCATTCAAGCGAGACAAGAAGTTCATGTCCAGCTTTTCGGCTGGGGCGAGCAGCGAGCAGGAGCAGAGTCTGTTGTGGCGCTTGCACACGTTGGCATGGGCAGCCAAGAATGCATTGAAAATCAAAGGCGACTTTGTTGAATGCGGAGTTTACAAAGGCTTTTGTTCAGGAGTTCTTTTTGATTACCTTGAATTTCAAGATCTTCCGCGCCAAGCCTATCTCTACGACACTTTCGATGGCTTGCCCGAGGAAACCTCAACCGAGGCCGAGCGGGTGGCATGGAATTACAAGCAGGATGACAAGGACGCGGTCTATCTGGCAGTTTGTGAAAAATTCTCGAAATTCGACAATGTTCATGTCGTACGCGGCACCGTGCCGGACAGTTTCAATCTGGCCGTCCCCGATGAAATTGCCTTCTTGCATATCGACATGAACTCGGAACAAGCCGAGATGCTGGCCCTTGAACATCTGTTCGATAAAGTGACTCCCGGAGGCTTCATCGTTCTTGATGATTTCGGCTGGATGAGCAACAGGAACCAGATGTCGGCTGAACTGGCTTTCATGAACGAGCGCGGCCAACATGTGATGGAACTGCCAACGGGCCAAGGGCTGGTCATCAAGATGGCGTGATCAGCAATTCATCACCGGTCGACTCAGGCCGCCAGACCGTTCAACCAGGCTGCAGCCGGCCGCAATTCGATCCGGCCGAGGTCTTGGGCATGGCGCAAATCGCGCAGCAACTGGGTGGCGCGGGCGGCTGGCCATTGATCGGCAAACCTGACCAATGCCCGATGGGCTTTGGTGTCGCTGACTTTGCATTCGATCAGGTCGGTCAAGGTGTCGCCTTCGCTCAGGCAGAAGTCAACTTCGGCGTCGTCCTTGGTACGGATGTAATGCAGGCCGCATGACTTGCCTTGAACGTCCTGCTGCCATTCGACATGCTTGAGCAAGGCACAGGCGACCAGGTTTTCGTAGCGCAGGCCCGAGTCGCCCAGCACCAATCCGGTGTCAAAGAAATAGACCTTGGGTGCCTGCAGCGTGGCGCGGGCGATGTTGTGATGCCAGGGACGAACGGTAAAGACAATGAACAAGGCCTCCAGAATGTCGAGGTACTTTTTCAGCGTCACCGGAGACAGGTGAAGATCGCGCGCAATCGACGCCAGCGACAAGGGCGAGCCGACCCGGCTGCGCAGCATCTCGGCAAACAAGCGCATGCTGCTGACCTCGTGCAAGCGTGAGAATTCCAGTACATCGTTGCGGACCAGGCCGTCGAAATACTGGCGGCGCCAGCGCTCGGCGTCCTGGTTGGATACAGCCAGACAAGGTTCGGGGAAACCGCCGCGCTCGAGCAAATGAGTCATGGCCTGTTCAGGCGCAGCGCCGGTGAATTCGCACCATTCCCGCACCGACAGGGGATGCAAGCGCAATGCAAAAAATCGGCCGGCCAGTGAATCACCGCTTTGCCTGAAGGTATCGAGCCTGGCGCTGCCGGTCACCAGCAATTGCTGCCCGGCTGTGCGGCCGTCGTAAACACCCTTCAACCAGCTTTTCCATAGCGGCATCTTGTGGATTTCGTCCAACACCAGCAGCGGAACCCGCCGGTCCCAGGCCTGGTTTTCTATCAAGCGGCGGTCTTCGGCCACGTCATAGTTGAGGTACTGTCCTTTGCCTGATGCCTCGATCAACTGTTGGCTCAGCGTGGTTTTTCCGACCTGCCGGGGGCCGACGAGGAAGACCATTTTCTTGCCCAGGTCGAGGCTGATGCGATCATCCAGATAGCGTTTCATCCGACTATCTTACAGAATATTGAATAAAAGTCGCGACTTTTCGATATTTTTCTATCAAAAAGTCGGATTTATTGCTGACGCGGATCGAGCGCGTCGCGCAGGCCATCGCCGATCAGCTTGAATGACAACAGCAGCGCGAAGATCGCCAAGCCACCTACGAGACCGGACGCTGGCAGCTTGCCTGGCGCCGCTTGAAGAGCGTCATTCGTTTTTCAACCATTCATGCAGTTGATGGGCAAGCGCCAGCAGTGATTTGTCCTGGCCCCAGCGGCCGACCAGTTGCAGCCCGATCGGCAGGCCTTGGCGGCCTTGGGTGAAGGGCAGATGCACGCAGGGCAGGCCGAGCAAGGTCCAGCCGCGGCAGAACACCGGGTCGCCGGTGGCGCTGATGCCCGCAGGCGCCTCGCCGGTGGCGCTCGGCGCCAGGATCACATCGAAGCGGTCGAACAGCTCATCGGCCACGCGCTGCGCCGCAGTCGTGGCGACAAGATCGCGCAGATGCTGGTCGCCGCCGATGGCCATGCCTTCATCGAACAGGGCCAGCAGCCTGGCGCTGAGTCGGTCCCGGTGCTGCACCCGCTCATGGCTCAAGGCCCGCGCCATCTCGAAAGCCATCACCGATTTTTGCAAAGCGACCAGGCCATTGAGCGCTGGTGGCAACTCGAGGTCGGCCAGGCTGGCATGAGGCGCCAGGCGCTTCACCGCCAGCTCCCAAGCCTGTCCCATATCAGCATCGGCGAGCTGCCATTCAGGCCCGCGGCATAGGCCGATGTTCGGTCTGAAGTCGGCTGGCAGGGCCTCGGGCATACGCATATCGCCGCTCAGCACCGCGCCGAGCAGGGTGACATCGCGCACGCTGCGGCCGAATCCGCCGATGACGTCGAGGGCTTCAGACAGGCTTTTCACCCCGGCGCGCGGCACCAGGCCGAGGCTTGGTTTGTAGCCGACCACACCGCAATAGGCGGCCGGCCGGATGATTGACCCGGCGGTCTGCGTGCCCAGCGCCAGCGGCAGCATGCAAGCAGCAACCGCGGCGGCCGATCCGCTCGACGACCCGCCGGGTGTATGCGGGCTGCCGGCCTGGCTGTGCGGGTTGACCGTGGGCCCGGGCTGGAAATAGGCGAATTCGGTGCTGACGGTCTTGCCCGGCAGCAAGGCGCCGGCCTCGCGGCATAACGCCACGACGGCAGCATCGGCCAGCGGTTGGTGCCCGGCATAAAGCGCCGAGCCATAGCCGGTTGGCATCCCAGTCGTATCGATCAGGTCTTTCACCCCCAGCGGCAGGCCATGCAGCAGGCCGCGCAGCGGACCGGCGTCGAGCGCTCTGGCGTGCGCCAGCGCCGCGTCGGCGTCGAGATGGGCAAAGGCGTGGACCTCGGCTTCGCGCAGCTCGATCTGGGCTAGGCAGGCGCGCATCAGATCGACCGCGCTGATTTCGCGCCTCGCCAGCAGCGCTGCGGCTTGCCAAGCTTGCAACTGGTGCAGGTTTTTCATCAAGCGGTCCCGTTCCCGTCCTTGATCAGGTCCTTGAACAAGGTGGTGGCTTCAGCGATCCGGTCGACGCGGCAATATTCGTCGGTCTGGTGCGCCATCTCGGCTTGACTGCGCCCGAGGATTACCATCGGCGGGCCGCCGCGAGGCTGCCACGGAATTGATTGGCGTAAGGCATCAAGAAATTCTCGGTGAAAGGGAAATTGATAAACAACAGTGGCGATGGCGATTGTGGGGCCTTCCAACCCGGTTGGGTCAGACCAATTCTGGCGTTGCAAGTTCTGCGCCAACAACTCGCGTTCCCTTGCCGGGCGACAGTTACGGCAAGAAAGCATCGCCACAGCCAGGGGGAATGCACTAGGTTGATGCATCAATGCCCGCGATGGATGGCTTCAGGCCATCGGCGCAATGGCGCTGTCCGGGCGTTCGAAGACCTGGGCGAGGCAACTCAGGAATTCGGCGCACAAAGCCTGCTCGATGCGCTGGCGGGCATGGACCGAATAGACCCTGAATTCCACCGCCGGTTCGAAGCGGATTGCTTTCACCCGGGGCATCTGCAAGGTCCTGACCACCAGCGGGTTGACGACGCTGACGCCCAGGCCCATGCCTACCATCGTGCAGATGGTGGCCGCATAAGGCGTTTCGAGGTTCATGCGGCGGCTGCCAGGCTTGAATGCAGCGTCGACCTTGCTGCGGCTTTCGTCGCCGCTGGCCAGCGAAATGAATGATTCGCCGTCCAGATCCTTGGCCCTGATCAGTGGCTTCGATGCCAGACGGTGCTTTTCAGGAACGATGCAGAGTCCGTTTTCGCGGTACAGCAGCCGCTCCTTGACCTCTTGCAAATCGGGCACATAGGAAGCCAGACCGAAATCACAAAAACCGGAGGCAACCCATTTGCAGACTGTGGCCGAGTCGCTGGTGTGAACGCGGATCAGCACATCCGGGTGTGCGATGCGAAACGACTGGATCGCATGCGGCAGGACACCGATTGCCAAAGCCGGCGAGGCACCGATCCTGAGACCGCCCGTCCCCAAAGCCTTGATCGTGGTCGCAGCATCGCGGATATTGTGCAAGCCGACAAAGGTCCGCTCTACTTCCAAATGCAGGGCTTCTGCCTCGGGCGTTGGCACCAACCTGAGCCCGACCCTTGCGAACAGCTTGAGGTCCAGTTCGCGCTGCAACCTTGTGATCAGTCGGCTGATATTGGGCTGAGATGTATGCAGTTGTGCCGCCGACAAGGTCATCGACCGGGTCAGCATGACAGAGCGAAAGGCCTCGATTTGCTTGAAGTCCAAGAGATCACCCCGGTCTGATGCTCCATATCAAAATTGCATGAAGCTTGAGAAAGTCGGTATTTGACTGCATTTTCCTCGCTTGCGATACTGGTTTGGTGAACAAGTCAAAAGTAAGCCGCAGGCTGACCGAGTCCACGGCCCCCGAGGTGTGTGAACATATCTACGCGCCCCGCCTGGCGAGGGACTTTCCCTCGGGCTTTGATTACCTCGGCGACATCAACCAGGCGCATCTGCTGATGCTGCACCGGGCGGGTCTGCTTTCTGATGAAGACGCATCCGGGCTTGCCCAGGCCCTGCTGCAGATGGAAGCCGAGGGCGCCAGCGCGGTGCCGCTTGATCCGGCGCTCGAGGATGCTTACTTCAACTTCGAAGCCCAGCTGATGCGCTTGGCCGGGGCTCATCTGGGCGGCTGCCTGCACGTGGCCCGCAGCCGCAATGACATTCTGGCAACGCTGGACAGGATGCGGGCGCGCCAACTCGCCGTCAGCCTGATTGATGGTTTGTGTGCGGCCCGTTGCACCGCACTTGAGGGTGCGATCCGGCATGCGCATCTGGTCATGCCGGGCTATACCCATCTACAGCCGGCTCAGCCGATCACCTTTGGTTTTTATCTGCTGGGCCTGGCCGAAGCGCTCGGCCGGGACATCACGCGCATCCGGCAATTGCAAGCCGGTCTCGACCTTTGCCCGCTGGGCGCCGGAGCAATTGCCGGCACCTCGTTTCCGATCCTGCAGCAAGAAAGTGCCAGCCTGCTCGGCTTCAGCAAGGCTGCCACCCATTCGCTCGACGCCGTAGCTTCACGTGATTTCGCACTCGAATTGATGTCGGCAATGGCCATCGCCGGCATTGGTTCGAGCCGGATCGCCCAGGACTTCTATGTCTGGTGCACGCATGAGTTCAGTCTGGTGGATTTCCCGGACAGCGTGGCCGGTACCTCGAGCATGATGCCGCAGAAGAAAAACCCGGTGGTGCTTGAATATCTGAAGGGCAAGGCCGGCCATCTGGTGGGCCTGTTGATGGCCGCGATGGCGACGATGAAGGGCGTGAATTTCACCCATACCGGCGATGGCAGCCGAGAAACCATGCGCAGTTTATGGGAGGCGGGCGACGAATCGCTGCATGTCCTCAAGATGCTCGATCTGATCCTGCGCACGGCCATACCCAATGAAGAAGCGATGCTGCGTCGCGCCCGTGAGGATTTTTGTGCGGCCACGGATTTGGCCGATGCGCTGGTGCGAACTTCGGGCTTGTCGTTCCGCGAGGCCCACCATGTGGTGGGTGCCGTGGTCAGGTCTGCCATGACCCGTTCGCTGGCTGCGCATCAGATCAGCTCGGAGATGGTCGACGAGGCCGCTTTGGCCCAGATCGGCCGACGTCTGGAGCTGGGCGATCAGGCGGTGCGCGATTGTCTGGACCCCGCCCGCAGCGTCAGCAGCAGAATATTTGGCGGCGGACCTGCGCCGGCCATCGTGCTGGAGCGAGCTGCCCTTTTGCTCAAGGAATGCGCGCTCGAACAGCAGGCCAACCTTGAACGCAGCAATGCCTTCGCTCAGGCGCGATTTGAGCTGAAGCGATCGCTGCGCGCGCTGATCATCCCTGCCCCAGCTTGACCCTCGCCCATCCCGCCACTGATCACAGGAGTTCCGCATGAACACCATGACTTTTTGCAAAGCTGTTTCGTCCGTCCTGCTCTGCGCCGCAGGGAGCCTGGCATTCGCCCAGGACCTGCCGCCAGCGCCTATCAGGATGGTGGTCGGGTTCGCGCCCGGCGGGGCCAATGACGTCATCGCAAGACTCATTGCGACGCCGCTGCAGGCACAGATCAAGTCGACGGTGATCGTCGAAAACAAGCCTGGCGGCGGCAGCACCGTCGCAACTGCCGAACTCGCGAAGGCGCCGGCGACCGGGCAAATGCTGTTGCTCGGCTCTACAGGCGGTCAAGCAATCGCGCCAGCGATCTACGACAAACTTCCCTACGACCCGGTCAAGAACGTCCAGCCGGTCACGATGGTCGCCAAGTCGGCCATCGCCATCGTCGTCAACGATGCGTTGCCGGTCAAAAATGTGAATGAACTGATTGCCTATGCGAAGGCTAATCCCGGGAAACTGAACGTGGCTTCGCCAGGCAATGGCACCGGCTCGCACCTGGCGGCTGAGCTTTTCAAGAGCATGGCCGGTGTTGCCATGACCCATATTCCCTACCGTGGCGATGCGCCTGCGATGCAGGATGTGATGGGCGGTCAGGCCCAGCTGACTTTTGCCAGTCTGCCTTCCGCGATTGCCGGCGCACAGACCAATCGCGCCAGGATCATTGCGGTGACCAGCGCCAATCGCGTGCCGATGCTGGCCAGCACCCCGACGGTGATCGAATCCGGGCTGCCAGGTTATGAGGTGCTGACCTGGTACGGCGTCTTCACCACCGGCGGTACGCCGACGGCGGTCGTGAACCGTTTGGCTGCGGAAATCGGTCTGGTGCTGGCCCAAGCTCCAGTGCGCGAGGCGATCAGCAAGATGGGCATGGAGGCCGCACCCTCCAGTCCGGAAGAATTCAGTCGGGTCGTCAACAGCGACATGGCCCGCTGGGGCGCGGTGGTGCGTTCAGTCGGCATCAAGGTGGACTGATGGCCGATGCCGGCTTGAGCTCTGATTGCATCGTGGTTGGAGGTGGCCTGGTGGGCGCCTCGATCGCCTATGGCCTGGCGCGCTCGGGCGCCAGCGTGATCGTTCTTGACGAAGATGACAAGGCCTTGCGTGCCACCCGCGGGAACTTCGGCCTGATCTGGGTGCAGAACAAGGGCATCAGCATGCCGAGGTATTCGGCCTGGAGCCGGGATGCGGCCAGGCTCTGGCCAGGCTTTGCCGGACAGTTGTTGTCCGAGACCGGGGTCGACGTCAATCTGCAGCAACCGGGGGGCTTTTGCCTGTGCCTTTCCGAGGCCGAACTGCTCGAACGCGAGCAAAGCCTGCTTGCCATCCAGAAAGCCGTGAGCGGCGACTACCCCTTCGAAATGCTCGACCAGCAGGCGCTGCGCCAACGGCTCCCGGCGATCGGCCCTGAGGTTGTCGGCGCGAGCTTTACACCGATGGATGGACATGTGAACCCGCTCAAGCTCTACCTTGCTTTGCTGCAGGCCTGCCGGCAAATGGGTGTGCGGATCTGTCATGCCGCCCATGCCGGAAAGATCGAAACCTCGGATGACAAGGGTTTCCGCCTGAGTTGCGGCCCGGTCAGCTACCGGGCCGGCAAGATCGTGCTGGCTGCCGGGCTGGGTAACCGGGCCTTGGCCGAGCAGGTCGGCCTCTACGCGCCGGTGGTGCCGACCCGAGGCCAGGTGCTGGTGACCGAGCGGCTGCGAAAATTTCTCGATTACCCGACCAACAAGCTGCGCCAGACGGATGAGGGCGCCGTGCATATCGGCGACTCGGTCGAGGATGTCGGCTTTGACGACCGCACCACCACCGATGTGCTGCAGTTCATGGCACGCCGCGCGGTCAAGTCATTTCCTTTGCTGCGGGATGTCAACTTGGTGCGTGCCTGGGGCGCATTGAGAGTGATGACGCCCGACGGGTTTCCCCTTTATGAGGAATCAATTCTTCACCCCGGCGCCTATGTAGTTACCTGCCACAGCGGCGTGACGCTTGCAGCCGCGCATGCGCTGCGGGTCGCGCCCTGGATTGCTGGCGGCTCGGTTCCAGCCGAGATCAGCGAGTTCACTTCCGCGCGCTTCAGTCAGGGCCTGGCCCGTCCGATGTACGTCAATTGAGCCCTTATGAGTGAAACCCCAGCCTTCAGAACCTTGTCGGGAACCGCAGCAAGCCGGGTCGAAATTTTCTTCGATGGCCGGCCGCTGCAGGTACCAGCCGGCCAATCGGTTGCGGCGGCCTTGCTGGTCGGGGGGGTGCAGATCTTCCGGGAGACGCCGGTCTCCGCAGCGCCGCGCGGCCCCTATTGCATGATGGGTGTCTGCTTTGAATGCCTGCTGGAAATCGATGGCCTGCAGAACCGCCAGGCCTGCCTGACTACGGTGCGCGAAGGCATGAAAATCCGCACGCAAATGGGTGCGCGCATGCTCGCAGCCGGGGGAGTTGTTGATGCTGGATGAGCCGATCGACCTCGCCATCGTCGGTGCCGGGCCGGCCGGCATGGCTGCTGCCTTGACCGCGCGCTCGGCGGGTCGGTCGGTCGTGGTTCTCGACGAACAGGCCGCACCGGGCGGGCAGATCTATCGCTCGGTGACATCGGCAACGGCCGGGCGCTGCGATGTCCTGGGCCCTGACTATGCTGCCGGCCGCGAGTTGGCGCGTGACTTCGAGGCCAGCGGCGCGCGCCATGAATACGGCGCTGCGGTCTGGCAGGTCACGCCAGAGGGTCGGATCCATTACCTGCAGGCGGGCCAGTCCCGGATGATTGAACCCGGCAAGGTCATCCTTTGCACCGGCGCCATGGAGCGGCCCTTCCCCATTCCCGGTTGGACCTTGCCTGGGGTGCTGACGGCCGGTGCTGCACAGATCCTGCTCAAGACTGGCGATGTCGTGCCTGCCGATCCGGTGGTGCTTGCAGGTTGTGGACCCCTGCTGTACCTGCTCGCCTGGCAATATCTGCGCGCCGGTGTTCCCATCAAGGCCTTCATCGAGACGACGAGTGCGGCCGACTATCTGCGGGCGCTGGCGAAGTTGCCTGCTGCGTTGATTCAGTGGCGCTTGCTGGCCAAGGGCCTCAGCCTGAAAGCGGCGTTGCATAGAAGCGGCGTGCCGATTTTCAGTGGCGCCCGGAAGCTGAGGATCGCGGGCGGCAAATCAGCTGAGGCGATCGAATTCCGCGCAGGCAACCGGCAACACCGGGTCGAAGCGCGGGTCTTCTTGTTGCACCAAGGGGTGGTGCCGAATACCCAGATCACCTGGTCATTGCGCGCCAGCCATGTCTGGGATCAGGCGCAGCTTTGCTGGACGCCGCAGGCTTCAGTTGCTGGCGAACTGATCGGTTTGCCAGGCATCTTCATTGCCGGAGACGGTGCCGGCATCATCGGTGCCGAGGCCTCAATGCTGAGCGGCCGGTTGGCCGCGTTGGCCGCGCTGCGAGCGCTGCAGGGCAGCCATGGCGATGCGCAATTCGAGAGTGAAGCCGCAGCCTTGTTGCGCGACCTGCGCCGCGCGACGGCAGCGCGGCCCTTTCTTGACGCGCTGTATCGGCCCAGAGCCGAATTCCGGATTCCGGCAGATGAGGTCATCGTTTGCCGCTGCGAAGAAGTCACGGCCGGGGAAATACGCAAGCATGTCCGGTCTGGCTGCCTCGGGCCGAATCAGTTGAAGTCATTCACAAGATGCGGAATGGGCCCCTGCCAGGGACGGCAATGCGGGCTCACAGCGACCGAGATCATCGCCGCCGAACGTGGTATGGCGGCCAGTGAAGCGGGCTACCAAAGGGTGCGTCCGCCGATCAAGCCGATCTCGCTCGGCGAGCTTGGTGGGCTATGAACAGCGCGCCGAAAGTCATGCTGATTTTTTGCAGCCCTTGCTCGCGTCAAGCTGAACTGTTTCGGGCAGAACAGACCTCAAGACAGGCAGCGAACCCATACCGATTGAGTATCGAGCCACCCTCGCTTGGTATTTGACTGCATGGAATTGCGAGCCATAGAATTGTTTCAAACCGCCAAAACTGATAATTTGAAGGAAACCCGGACATGAGCGATTTTTTCGCAGATGCGCAACGGATCATCCAGGATTCCATGGTCATTGACAGCCTGGGCGGGGCGGTGGTTCATCCCACGCCTTATGTTGCCGAGGGTACTTACGAGGAGAAGGTGCTTGGCTATGGCTGGAGCGCCATGAACGCCTGCCTGGTGTCCGAGCCCACCTATAACGGCACCTTCGATGAAGTTCTTAGGGCGATGTACGAGAACTTCCTTTACTTCGAGATGAGCCCGCAGGTGCGCCATGTCGAATCAGCCGCCGATCTGCTCGCGGCCAAGGCCGCAGGACAACTCGGCGTGTTCTTCGGCGTGCAAAGCGGCAGTTGCCTGCAGCAGGACAGCACCCGACTGCGCCTCCTGCACAAGCTGGGCCTGCGGGTCTTGCAACTGACCTATATGGAGCGCAACGCCATTGGCGATGGTTGCCTGGAGCCTGCCAACCAGGGCCTCAGCCATTTCGGCATCCAGGTGGTGCGCGATTGCAACCGACTCGGCGTGCTGATTGACTGCTCGCATGTCGGCATCCAGACCACGCTCGATGCAGCCCGGCATTCTTCCCAGCCGATCGTGGTTTCCCACTCGGCGGTGCGCGCGCTGGCTGACAACCCGCGCTGCGTGACCGATGAGCAGATGCGCGCTGTCGCGGACAAGGGCGGCACAATCGGCATCACGCCTTATGCGCCCTTCATCCGCACTGACAGGCATCCGACGCTTGACGATTACCTCGAGCATTTCGACTACGCGATCGATCTGCTCGGTGACGATCATGTGACCGTGGCAACCGATATGTTCGATGGCAAGACCAAGGCCAACTGGGCGACGCCCTGGTCTTACCCTGAGATCACGCGCGGCGCGCAGTACGGCAACCGGCGCGTCGAAGGCTTCTCGCACAAGTCGGATCTGGTCAACTTCACCGCCGGTTTGCTGCGCCATGGCCATAGCGAGTCAACGGTCAAGAAGGTCCTGGGCGAAAACTTTTTGCGCGTGGTGACAGCAGTCTGGAAATAGTCTGAAGACGGGGGAAGCATGACGAAATTCATCAAGAGTTGCCTGGCAGGGCTGGCCCTGTCGGTATGCAGTCTGGCTGCGCAGGCGCAGACTGCGGGCGGATCGGCCTATCCCAACCGCCCGATCCGGATGGTCATGCCCTTTGCCGCCGGGTCAGGGTTCGACGCGATCGTTCGCATCACCTGCCAGAAGATGAGCGAGGAACTTGGCCAGCGCATCATTGTCGACAACCAGGGCGGCGCGGGCGGCCTGATCGCTTCGATGGCTGTGGCCAAAGCCCCTTCCGATGGCTACACGCTGATTTTTCATTCGGTGTCGACTGCCGTGGTGTTGGCCGCGACCTATACCAATCTGAAGTACGAGCCGATGTCCTTCGTACCGATCTCGCTGATTTCGGATTACGCGCTGGTGATGGCAGTTCACCCTGACGTACCGGCAAAAACGGTGGCGGAATTCTCGGCCTTGCTCAAAGCCAAGCCCGAGTTTTACAGCTATGCATCGTCCGGCGTTGGAACCGGCCTGCATCTGGCCGCCGAGCTTTACAAGATGAACGCGGGTGTCGAGATCCAGCATGTGCCGTACAAGGGCACAGGTCCGGCCGAGCTTGACCTGCTGGCCGGGCGGACCCAAATGATGTTTGCAGCGGTTCCTTCTTTCGCAGGCAAGATCAATGCGGGCAGCTTGCGCGCTCTGGCGGTGACGACTTTGACCCGGTCACCAGCGCTGCCCGGCGTGCCGACGATGAACGAAAGCGGCCTGGCCGGTTACAACGTCCCGTTCTGGAATGGCATCTTTGCGCCGCCGGGAACCCCCAGGGCAATCGTCGACAAGATTGCCGCCGCTGCCGCGAAGGCGATGCGGGATCCGGACACCATGGCCAAGTTGAAGAACCTTGGCGCCAATCCGATTGGCTCGACACCGGAAGAACTCGACAAGTTCTGGAACGAGCAACTGGGGATCTACGTCAAGATTGCTGAAAAAGCCGGCGTGCGGATGTCGCCGCCCTGAAGCCAACACTTTATTCAGCAGACCTGGCCACCCTGTCAATGGTTCAACTTGGCCTTGTTCCTGGCCCAGGTCAAACCAGCAGCGACTTGGCCAGCATCGCATGCACGCCGCGATGGGTGTTGACGGTCTGGGTAACGCGGAAGTCGACCGCCAGGCTGCACAGCATATAAGCATCCTCGCGTGACAACCCTCCGCGCTCGCCGAGCAGCGCGATCATGTCGCGCAAGGCGATCGCCAGGCATTGATCGAGGTCGGGGTCCATGCCCATGGTGATCCAGTGGGTCGGCGTCTCGCCGCGCGGATAGGCCAGCGCCGGCGCTTCGCCCTGGCGTTTGTGCAAGGTCAGTTCGAACTCGCCACGCAAGGCCAGCAAGCTTTCGGGGCTGGCCTGACCTTGGCATGCATAGACCTGTTGCCGGTTCGAGCCTTACCGGCCCGACTTGAGGTCCGGCTTGCCTACGGATTCCTCAAGCGGCGCGAACCTCATCCAAGAGCTCCGGGTGGCGATCCAGCAGCCTGAGCAGTTTTACCAAGGCCAATGAAGGCTTGGTCTTGCCATTCTCGTAGCGCGAAAACGCATTGACGCCGCCGCCAAAAATTTCAGCCGCCTCGCGCTGGTCGAGGGCGAGCTTCTTGCGTATTCCCGAGATGAATTCCGGGTCGACGATCGCAGCGTTGGTTTGCTTGTTGAAAGCCATCATCAAAGCGCTGGTGCGAACCGACTCGGCCAGATCAAGTACGGCCTCATCACAGGCAGGGCAATAGTTGCCCACCACGGCCGGGAGGATGGTCGACTCTCCCTTGTAGCTGTAAGGCATGTCTCGGGTGTCAGGCACCAGTTTTGCGCCACCGCAGGCCGGGCATTTCATCTTCATAGCTCCTTGAACGACACGATCAGCACATCATCAACAACCGTGAGCTTCAGATAGATCTCGCCGGCTGAGGTGCGGGGTCGATACAGGTCTTGCCAAACCCGATGATCGCCATGCGTGGTCATGCTCTTGTAAAAATCCGAAGGGACCAAAGCCTTGACGACGTCGACGATGGCGAGCATGTCAAACCCGATGGCCGCAGCGCCTACCAACGCTGACTTTGTTGCGCGAACTTTGCCTTCACCGGTCAGCCTTTTAACCACCGACAACTTGCAATGGGGACGCGCCTTCTCCATCGGCGAATATTAACCTAGTTGGTTTAATTTCGCAAATTGGACAAGGCTCAGCCGCTTCGCTTGCAGGCGGATCGATCCTTCGCTGGGCATAAACAGTCCGCAGGGACCGATTGCGCTCAGCGGTCGGGCTGGGTTTGTGCTTGCTTTTGGGTCTGCACCCAGCTTTTCAATGCATCGTTGATGCGGGTTTGCCAACCCGGCCCGGTTGCCTTGAATGCGTCCAAAACATCCGGGTCAATACGCATATTCAGCGTCGGGCGCTTTACCGCCACGGCAGGCCTGCCTCGTCCTCGCTTGACGCTTGTCTGTTGCCAGTAGGCCGACGTGGCGGCGGCATCATTGGGGTCGTAGGGGCCATCGGCGGCGTTGTGGGTTATGGGCGCATCAGTAGCGGCCTCATGCTTGACACGCGCCCAATCGGTGGCCTTCGGCTTAGCGGATGTTTTTGACATACAGCGTTCTTTCCTGTTTGGATGCCCGGCGCATTGAGATAGCTCGTATCTCGTCGGGGTCGCGCAGCACATAAACCAGCACCAGCACCACGCCCACCGCTTCCACCAAGGCAATGTCAATCATCCGGGCCTCGCTGGTCTTGGCGGATTCCAGCGTCAATTTGTTGGGAGCATTGAAAACCAGCGGCGCATCGACCAGTGAAATTCCATGCTTTTCGATGTTGGCGCCGTCCTTGCCTGGGTCGAATGTGAATCGCATCAATGCATTTATTGTATTGGCATCAATTTGAGGCGTCAACCTCGCTTTCGCGACTCATGAACAGTCCGCAGGGACTGACAGCGCTCAGCCATCCTGCTTGCAGGCAGTCTGGCCTTCGCGTGTCATGAACAGTCCGCAGGGACTGTTCTCGGGCTCAGCCACTCCGCTTGCAGGCGGATCGGCCTTCGCCAGGCATGAACAGTCCGCAGGGACTGTTCATGTCCACGCTCAGTCCTGTCGGAGGCATTCGATGGGGAGGAGTTTGGAGGCGCGGCGGGCGGGGTAATAGCCGAAGAACAGACCGACTGCGCAGGCAAATCCGGTCGCGACCAGAATATGTTTGAAGGCCAGGGTCATTTCGAACTTGCCGGTGGAGTTGACGCCCCAGGCGCCCAAGGCGGCCAGAGCCAGCCCGACCATGCCGCCGACCAGACACAGCAGCACCGCTTCGCCAAGGAACTGCCAGAGGATGTCGCGCGGCTTGGCGCCGATGGCCATGCGGATGCCGATTTCGCGTACCCGCTCGGAGACGCTGACCAGCATGATGTTCATGATGCCGATGCCGCCGACCAGCAGCGAGATCGCGCCGATCACGCCCAGGCCCAAGGACAGGCCGGTGCCGATGGCCGCACCGGTCTTGGCGATGCTGGCCAGATTGGTGATGGCGAAGTCATCGAGCTTGTCGCCGGTGATGCGGTGGCGGTCGCGCAGCAATTCGGCCACGTCCTGCTCGGCCTGCTCGAGGCCTGCCGCTTCCTGCGCCTGCACGCTGATGTAATGCACGCTGCCGGGACGTGACATGCGCAAGGGCATAGCGCTGAACGGTACCAGGATCAGCTCGCCGAGCTCGGTGCCGTCGAGCGTGCGCCCGGAGCCGCCGAGCACGCCGATGATGGTGTAAGGCTGGCCGTCGAGCCGCAAGGTCTGGCCCAGCGGCGCCCGGTTCGGGTAATGGTCGGTGGCCAGCTTGGAACCGATCACGGCCACGCGGTTGGCCGCCTGCACATCGCGTTCATCCAGCGCCACGCCTTGGGCAATCTGCCAGTTGCGCAGCTCGAGCATCGCCGGTGTCGTTCCCAGGACGGTCTGGTTGCTGTTGTCCTCGCCATAATGAACCTGGAAAAACCCTTGCAGCGCCGGCGCAGCACCGCGCAGGCTTGGCAACTTTGCCAGAGCACGCGCGTCGTCTAGAGTCAGGCTGGGCAACTCGCCGCTGCGCCTGCGCACGCCGCCGCCGTCGACCGGTGTACCGTTCTGCACGATCAACTGGTTGCTGCCGAGCACCGCCAGCTCCTTGTTGATGAAGGCGCGCACCGCGTCGCCGACGCTCAACATCATCAGCACCGAAGCGATGCCGATCACCACGCCCAGCATCGTCAGCGCGCTGCGCAGCCGGTTGGCATTCAGCGACCGCAAGGCTTCGATGAAAACCTGGGTGGCGTTCATGTTTGATCCTCGGCGCCGGGACGGCCGTCGTAGGCGACCCGCCCGTCCTTCAGCCGCACCAGCCGGCTGGCCTTCATCGCCACTTCAGGCTCATGGGTGACCAGCACGATCGTCAGCCCTTCTGAACGGTTCAGCTGCGCCAGGATCGCCAGCACCTCGGCGGTGGTCTGGCTGTCGAGATTGCCGGTCGGCTCATCCGCCAGCAGCAAGGGCGCCCGGTTCGCCAGCGCGCGTGCGATCGCCACCCGCTGCTGCTGGCCGCCACTGAGCTGATTGGGCATGCGCTCACCGAATTCGCCCAGTCCCATCTGGTCGAGCAAGCCCTGCGCGCGCTGTTTGGCACCGACCCGGCCCAGCCCGCCATAGATCAAGGGCAGGGCCACGTTTTCCAGCACGCTCATGCGCTTGAGCAGGTTGAAGCTCTGGAACACGAAGCCGATTTCGCGGTTGCGCAGCTGCGCATGTTCGGCCGCGCTCAGGGTGCTGACATCGCGGCCCTGCAGCAGCAACTCGCCGCTATCGGCCCGGTCGAGCAGGCCCATCAAATTCATCAAGGTGCTCTTGCCCGAGCCACTGACGCCCATCAAGGCCAGGTATTCGCCCGGCTGGACTTCGAGGTTGATGCCATGCAGCACCGGCGTCAGCAGATCGCCGCTGTAGTAGCCCTTGGTGACAGCGTGCAAGCCCAGGACTGCGGTCACGGTCCGTCCTTCTTTTCCGGCTGGACGCGGCGCGTCACCACCGCGTCGCCACGCTTCAGATCACCCGACACCAGTTCGGTGAAGCGCGTGTTCGAAATCCCGACCGTCACTTCATGCGCTTTCAACTGCTGGCCCTGGCCCAGCGTGTAAACGCGGAAAACCCGCGCGCCGTTGCGCAAGCTCGACAGCACGCCGTCGTCATCGGCGCGCGCAGTCTCGACGGCGGCGGCTGAAGCTGCCGCAGACGCTGCAGCCGCGGCGCTGGCGCCCTTGACCTTGAGCTCCTCTTCGTCGGGCTTGAAGCGCAGCGCCGCAGTCGGCAGGCGCATGGCTTGCGTTTTGCTCGCGACGACGATGCGGGTCTGCGCGGTCATGCCGGGCTTGAGCAGGCCGTCCGGATTGGCCACGTCGACGATCACCGTGTAAGTCACCACGCCCTGCGTATTCAAGGCATTCAGGCGGAACTGCTGCACCTTGCCCTCGAACTCGCGCGCTGGGAAGGCATCGACCACAAAGCGCACCTGCTGGCCCTCGCGCAGCAGCCCCACATCAGCCTCGCTGACATTGGTCTGGATCACCATTTCACGCAGATCCTTGGCGATCAGGAACAGCTCGGGTGTCTGGAAACTCGCCGCAACTGTCTGCCCGACGTCGACGCTGCGCTTGATCACGACACCGTCGACCGGCGCGCGGATCACCGAGTTGTTCAGGTCGGTCTCGACCGCGTCGAGCTGGGCGCGGGCCACGTCAAGGCTGGCAAGGGCGACCTCGGCCTCGCGCCGGCTCTGGTCGCGCTGCGGCGCGGCGATGAAGCCCTGCGCCAACAGCGATTGGCTGCGCTCGAGATTGCCGCGCGCAAAAGCCAGTTGCGCTTCCGCCGATGCCAGCTGGGCCTTGGCCTGACGCACGCGGGCCTGGAAATTGGCCGGATCCAGACGCAACAGGATCTGGCCTTTCTTGACCCGGTCGTTGAAGTCGACCATGCGCTCGGCCACCGTGCCGCTGACCGCCGCGCCAACCGTCACCGTCGTGACCGGCTGCAGATTGCCATTGGCCATCACGACCTGCGTGATCGCGCCTTCATCGATGGCCACCGTGCGAAAACGCGGCACTTCGTTCTTGCCAGCGTTATGCCGACTCCAGGCCCACCAGCCACCTCCGCCAAGGACGGCCAATGCCAAGCCAAGCAGGGCAATCTTGCGTAGCTTCATCGTCTTGCCTCTGATCTATCGTGGTATCGGATGCGGCCGATTATCAACCGGCCCGGCCGGCGGCGAGCAGAGTCGATACCTGATCGGCAACCCGCTTCAGCCTTGCCCGCTTGATTCACAGTTGATCTTGTCGTCTGGGTGCATCCAGCAAATGCATGGCTCGGTTTTCCTTGAAAATGACAGTTATTGTCATTTCATGCCATGTTTGCTAGGCTAGGGCAAACAGGGGACCATCGATGCAAAGTATGAACATTTCCCTTCCCGACCTGCTGAAGCAGTTCGTTGACGACCAGATTTCGACGGGGCGCTTCAGCAGTGTCAGCGAGTATGTGCGCGAGCTGATCCGCGCGGACGAGAAGCGCAAGGCCGAAGAGCAACTCGAGGCCAAGTTGTTGGAAGGTCTGACCGGTGCCGAAACTGCCCTGACGCCGGAAGACTGGACGTCCATTCGCAAGGAAGCCTTGGCCAGGATTGAAACAAGAAAACAAAAGGGCTGATGCCGATGATCTCAAAGAGCGAGGCGGCGCGGCGCGACTTGGTCGAGCAATTCGTTTATCTCGCTGAAGTGGCCGGGCTGCATACGGCGGAACGTTTCCTTGTCAACTCAGAGGCCAGCTTCGAAGATCTGGCGCACCACTGACGCTGAAGCATCCGCAAGTGGCGGGTACTCCACTGGCAAAACGCACGGTGGTCGCATTGACTCGCTGGGATTGGACGAAAACCATTGCCCAGTCATCCTTGAGTACAAGCGCTCGGTGGGTGAAAACGTCATCAACCAGGGCTTGTTTTATCTGGATTGGCTGATGGGCCACAAGGCTGAATTCAAGTTGCTGGTGCTGGACAAGCTGGGCGCTGCAGCGGCTGACGCCATTGACTGGAGCGCGCCGCGCGTGGTGTGCATCGCGGCGGACTTCACCAAGTACGACGGTCACGCGGTGCAGCAAATTGGCCGCAACATTGAGTTGATCCGCTACCGGCGCTTTGGGGATGATTTGCTGCTTTTAGAGTCGGCAAACGCGGGCAGTGACTCAAACGGCAAGGCCACAGCGGCCAAGTTGGCAAAGGCCAGCGCCAGCAAATCAGAGGCAGTGGGTAGCGCCGCTGCAACGCCAACAGACCCAAAGGGCGCCAAGGGCACGGGGTCCGACAAGTCGTTTGCGGAAGTTTTGGCCAACCTGCCAGAACCCATGCAGTTGCTATTGGCCTCCCTGGAGGATTACACCTTCTCCTTGGGCGATGACGTGCAACGCAAAGAGCTGCGGCTGTATGCCGCCTTCAAACGCTTGAAAAACTTTGCCACCGTCGTACTGCACCGCAAGAATTGCCTGCTGCTTTATCTGCACGTAGACCCCGCCACCACACTCCCGGTGTTGCCCAACGCACGCGATGTCACCAGCATTGGTCACTGGGGCACCGGTAACCTGGAAGTACCGATCACATCCCAGGCTGATTTGGCTGCGGTCAAGCCGTTCATCAACGCGGCGTATGAAGGGCGGGGCTAGTCGGGCCATTTTCAATTACATCGCTATTTGGCCCGCGCGGTGCGGCAGTTGGGCGGGCTGACGCAATTTGTGTAAACAACCGCCCAGTGCGCTGACGGTGTAAATTCCGTTTGTCGTTTACCCATTGGATAGGTCGCCATGCAAATCAATGAAATCATTCAAGAGGCCCTGCGCCTGCCCGCCACAGCGCGGTTTCAGATCATTGACCAGCTCATGCAAAGTCTGGACAAGCCTGACCCTGAAATTGACCGCATCTGGGGTGAAGAGGCCGTGCGGCGACTGGCCAGTTTTGACGCTGGGCGCAGCAAAACCTATTCCCCCGAGGAAGTTTTTGGGCAAGATTGATGCAGGTTCGCTTTGCAGAGTTCGCCAAGCTCGAATTTGATGAGGCGCATGCTTGGTATCGAGCGATTCGCCCAGAGCTGGGCAGTTCGTTCTCGCAAGAGGTGCGCACCGCCACCAAGCGCATCACCCACATGCCCCTGATGTACCCGCTGGAAATGGGTGACATTCGGCGCTGTGTGCTCAAACAGTGCCCCTACACACTGCGCTATGCCGTGCGGGGAGACTTGGTTCTCGTCGTAGCCGTGTCGCATCAACATCGCGCCCCGGATTACTGGGTGGATCGTAGTTCTGACGTTTGACGCAACTTTACGGCGTGCAAACGTGAGGAGTTGGAAGCGGTGTTGCGGGCCAAGTTGCCGGATGTATTGAGCTATGCACAAAAGCGCAACCGGGTCAAAAACCTGCAGTTAGGCGGGCAACACTATTCGTGTTCAAACAAACATCCAATGCACTGACGTAGAAGCCCCCTGACCGGGGGCGACCTGACCAATAGTTGAAGCTTGGGTCAGCAAGGTCAGCGCAATTTGCAGTGACCGTTACGATCAAGCCATGTTCAATGCGCTAGATCTGACTCTGCTGTACCTGATCGCCGCGGTGCTGGGCGTCGTGCTGTGCCGTTATCTGAAGCTGCCGCCGATCCTCGGTTATCTGGTCGTCGGGGTGCTGATCGGGCCGCATGCGCTGGCCCTGGCCGGCGATACCGCCAGCATCGGCTACCTGGCCGAGTTCGGCGTGGTCTTCCTGATGTTCGCGATCGGGCTCGAATTCAACCTGCCCAAGCTGCGCAGCTTGCGCCTGATCGTCTTCGGCCTGGGGACGCTGCAGGTGCTGATCACCATTGCCGGCACGATCGCCGGCCAATATCTGCTGAGCTGGCTGCTGCCACTGCTGGGCCAGAGCTGGCAGATGGACTGGAAGGGCGCGCTGGTGCTCGGCGCGGCCATGGCAATGAGCAGCACCGCGATCGTCGTCAAGCTGATGGCCGAGCGGCTAGAACTCGACAGTGAACATGGCCGGCGCGTGATCGGCGTGCTGCTGTTCCAGGACTTGGCGGTGGTGCCGCTGCTGGTGATGATCCCGGCCTTGAACAGCAGCCCTGCGGAGATGGCGCAGTCGCTGGCCTGGGCCGGCCTGAAAGCCATGCTGCTGCTGGCGCTGTTGCTGGTAGGCGGGCAGCGTTTGATGCGCTGGTGGTTGACTCTGGTGGCGCGGCGCAAGAGCGCCGAGTTGTTCATGCTGAACCTGCTGCTGGTGACGCTGGGCCTGGCCTGGCTGACCGAGCATGCCGGGCTGTCGTTGGCGCTGGGCGCCTTTGTCGCCGGCATCCTGATTGCCGAGACGGAATACAGGCATCAGGTGGAGACCGACATCCGACCCTTCCACGATGTGCTGCTTGGGCTGTTCTTCATCAGCATCGGCATGAAACTCGACTGGCGGCTGGTGATCGAGCAATGGCATCTGGTGGTCCTGCTGAGCCTGCTGCCGGTACTGGCCAAGTTCGTCTTGATCGCCGGGCTGGCCAAGCTGTTCAAGGCCCCGACCGGTGTGGCCTTGCGCACCGGCCTTTACTTGGCGCAGGCGGGCGAATTCGGTTTCGTGTTGCTCTCGCTGGGGATGCAGAATCAGTTGCTCGCACCGCAATGGGGCAGCCCGGTGCTGGCCAGCATGGTGTTGTCGATGCTGGCCACGCCGTTCATGATCATGTTCAGCAATCAGCTGGTGATGAAGCTGTCGAGCAGCGACTGGATGCTGCAGTCGCTGCAACTGACCAAGATCGCCAGGAAGTCGATCAAGGTCAACGCCCATGTGATCATCTGCGGCTATGGCCGCAGCGGCCAGAACCTGGCGCGCTTGCTCGATGGTGAACAGATCCCCTATATCGCGCTCGACCTCGACCCGGACCGGGTGCGGCAGGCGGCGGCGGCTGGGCAAAGCGTTGTTTTCGGCGATGCCGCGCGGCTGCAGAGCCTGATGGCTGCGGGGCTGGCGCGCGCCAGCGCGGTCGTCATCAGCTATACCGACACGCCCTCGGCGCTGAAGATCCTGCATCTGGTGCAAAGTCATTCGCCGCAGGTGCCGGTGGTCGTGCGAACGATCGATGACAGCGACCTCGAGCGCCTGCGCGCGGCCGGCGCGACCGAAGTCGTTCCTGAAGCGATCGAGGGTTCGCTGATGCTGGCCAGCCATGCCTTGGTGCTGGTCGGCGTGCCGATGCGGCGCGTCATCAGGCTGACCCGCGATGCGCGCGATGCGCGCTATGGCCTGTTGCGTGGTTTCTTTCACGGCGCCGACGACGACACGGTCGAAGAGATCAACCAGGCCAGGCTGATGTCGGTGACCTTGCCGACAGCCAGCCACCATGCCGGCTTGGCGCTCGGCCTGCTGGCCCTGCAGTCAATCGGCGTGACGGTGGTGTCGGTGCGACGCGCCAATGGTGCGGTGCTGCAGGCCGCCGAGCAGCTTTTGCTCGGCGCCGGGGACACCCTGGTGTTGTCGGGTCTGCCCGAGGCGCTGGCCCTGGCTGAAGAGCGGCTGTTGCAATCCTGAGGCCTTTGGGGCCGGTTGCCGCATGCGGGACAGACTGCGAGCCGCGCCTGCGCCACACTGGTTCTTCGTCATCGCCAAAGGAAAGCTATGAACTTCGACTACAGCCCCAAGGTCCAGGAAATGCGCGAGCGCCTGCTGGCATTTTTTGACGCGCATATCTATCCGAATGAGCGCCGTTTCTTCGAGGAGGTCGAAACCAATCGGCGTGCCGGCAATGCCTGGATTCCGTCCCGTTTGATCGAGTCGCTGAAGCCTCTGGCGCGCGAAGCCGGTCTGTGGAATCTGTTCCTGCCAATGTCGAGCCGGGCGCCCGAAGGGCTGTCGAACCTCGAATATGCGCCGCTGTGCGAGATCATGGGCCGGGTCAGCTGGGCCGCCGAGGTCTTCAATTGCTCGGCGCCTGACACCGGCAATATGGAAACCATCGAACGCTATGGCAGCGAGGCATTGAAGACCCGCTGGCTCGAGCCGCTGCTGCGTGGCGAAATGCGCTCGGCCTTCCTGATGACCGAACCCGAGGTGGCCTCCAGCGACGCGACCAATATCCAATGCCGGATCGAGCGCGACGGCGATGACTATGTGATCAACGGCGTCAAATGGTGGTCTTCGGGCGCCGGCGATCCACGCTGCGCTGTCTATATCGTGATGGGCAAGACCGACCCCGAGGCCGGCCGCCATGTGCAGCAGTCGATGGTGATCGTGCCTGCGAATACGCCGGGCGTGACGATCCTGCGGCCGCTGTCGGTGTACGGCTATGACGATGCGCCCCATGGTCATATGGAAATCGCCCTGAAAAATGTGCGCGTGCCGGTCAGCAATCTGCTCCTGGGCGAAGGCCGTGGCTTCGAGATCGCCCAGGGACGGCTCGGCCCTGGTCGCATCCACCATTGCATGCGCTCGATCGGCGCGGCCGAGCGCGCGCTCGAGCTGATGTGCGAACGGGCGGTTTCACGCGTTGCTTTCGGCAAGACTTTGGCCCAGCAGACGGTGACGCAGGAACGCATCGCCGAGTCGCGCTGCAGCATCGAGCAGGCCCGCCTGCTGACGCTCAAGGCCGCCTACATGATGGACACCGTGGGCAACAAGGGCGCCAAGGCCGAGATCGCGATGATCAAGATCGTGGCGCCCAATATGGCGCTGAAGGTCATCGATTGGGCCGTGCAGGTCTATGGCGGCATGGGCGTCAGCGATGACACCCCGCTGGCCCTGATGTGGGCGCATCAGCGCACCTTGCGCTTTGCCGACGGCCCGGACGAGGTGCACCGCAATTCGCTCGCCAAGCTCGAACTGGCGCGCTATCTGAAACTCCCCGGCGCCAAGGTGCAGATGCCGATCACCCGGGGCAGCTGAACTGGCGGCAAAATGCCGGTCTTCTGAAAGGTACGAAAATGTTCAATGCAATCGTGATCGAGAAAGACGAAGCTGGCTATCGCGCTTCATTGAAGGCCGTCGATGAGGCTTCATTGCCGGAAGGCGAGGTCACAGTGCGGGTCGAATATTCGACCGTCAATTACAAAGACGGGCTGGCGATCACCGGCAAATCGCCGGTGGTGCGCAAGTTCCCCCTGAATGCGGGCATCGACTTCGCCGGCACGGTCGAGACCAGCGATGACGCTCGCTTCAAGCCCGGTGATCAAGTGGTGCTGAATGGCTGGGGCGTCGGTGAAACCCATTCGGGTGGGCTGGCGCAGAAGGCGCGCGTCAAGGCCGATTGGCTGGTGCCCTTGCCGGCCGGACTGACCACCCGGCAGGCCATGGCCATCGGCACGGCAGGCTATACGGCGATGCTTTGCGTGCTGGCGATCGAGCGCCATGGCATCAAGCCCGAGTCTGGTGACATTCTGGTGACGGGCGCCAATGGGGGCGTCGGCAGCGTGGCGATCGCGGTCCTGACCAAACTCGGCTATCGCGTCGTCGCTTCGACCGGCCGGCCTGAAGAAGCAGAATATCTGCGCAGCCTCGGTGCTGCCGATGTCATCCGTCGCGATGAACTGTCGGCCCCGGGGCGTCCGCTCGGCAAAGAGCGCTGGGCCGGCGTGGTCGATTCGGTCGGCAGCCACACGCTGGCCAACGCCTGCGCTGCGACCCGCTATGGCGGCGCAGTCGCGGCCTGCGGTCTGGCGCAAGGGCTGGACTTCCCTGCCTCGGTGATGCCTTTCATCCTGCGCGGCATCACCCTCTACGGTATCGACAGCGTGATGGCGCCGCAGGCCAAGCGGCTCGCCGCATGGCAGCGTCTGGCGCAGGATATCGACTTGGCCAAGCTGGCTGCGATCACCACAGAGATCCCGCTCGCCGCGGCGCTGCAGGCAGGTGTCGACATCCTCGCCGGCCATATCCGCGGCCGCGTCGTCGTCAATGTCAATGCCTGAGCGTCGATGAAAAAATATGCATTTGAAGATTTCCCGGTCGGGCAGGTACGCGAATTCGGTTCGCGCCAGGTCAGCAAGGAAGAGCTTCTGGCCTTTGCTGCAGCCTTTGACCCCCAACCCTTTCACCTCGACGAAGAAACCTCATCGCTGATCGGTGGCCTGTCTGCCAGCGGCTGGCATACCTGCGCGATGGTGATGCGAATGATGTGTGATGGCTATCTGCTCGACTCGACCAGTCAGGGCTCGCCGGGTATCGACAAGCTGCGTTGGCTGCGTCCGGTGCGGGCCGGCGATACCTTGCGCGTGCGTATGACCGTCCTTGAAGCCCGCCAGAGCAAGAGCCGCCCGCAGATCGGCTTGTTGCGCAGCGCCTGGGATGTCTTCAACCAGCATGACGAGCTGGTGATGAGCATGGAAGGCTGGGGCATGTTCGGGCCTCGCGAGGGCTGATGCAAGGGCAGCTGATGCCCCTGCTGCAGTATCGGCATACGCGGCTCCGAGTTCTCGGTCAGAATAGCGCTTCATCGCAACAGAGCAGGTTCAATGCTCAAGGGATCTAAATGAAACGTTTTCTGATCGCTGCATCATTTGCAGTCCTCACTTGTTCGGTGTTCGCCTTGCCCAGCGCCGATGCGGTTCAAGCCCAGATCAGCCAGGGCAACTATCTGAAGGCCGAGGAGATGATGCGCGAAGTCGTCGCGGCCAAACCCGACAGTGCCAAGGCGCGTTATGTTTATGCCGAGCTGCTGGCGCACAACAAGCGTTTCGGCCAGGCGGTCGAAGAAGTCGCCAGCGCCAAGCGGATCGACCCGGCGCTGAAGTTCGCCCAGCCAGAAAAATTCAAAGCCTTCGTGCAGTTGCTCGAGCGCGAGCAGGCGGCTGAAAAGCGTGCCGTCTCGAACTTCGAGCCCGCTCCGGTAAAGCGCGAAGCGCCACCTGCCAGCAGCGGCTTGCCGAGCTGGATCTGGGCCCTCGGCGGCGGGGTTCTGGCCTTGATCCTCTGGAAGATGTTTACCGCCCGGCAGAAGCCACCGGTGCAGTTCCTGCCCCCTGCGCCTGGGATGCAGAACACGATGGCTCCAGCTGGCATGCCCCAGGGCTTTGGCGGTGGCGGTGGCGGTGGCGGCGGTTATGGGCCGGGCTATGGCCAGCCGCAAGGTGGCATGGGCAGCGGCCTGCTCGGCACCGGCCTGGCCGTGGCTGGCGGCGTGGCCGCCGGCATGATGCTGGAGAAAATGCTTGACGGCGGGCATGGCCAGGCGGCGAACCAGCAGGGCTCGCAGGGCCAGAGCAATTACTCGCCGGGTCTGTTCGACGAAGCGTCAAACAGCGCTGCGAGCGAGCTCGAGCAGCGGCCGATCGACATGGGCACGGGCAGCGGCTGGGATTCTGGCGACAGTGGTGGCTCCTTCGACGGTGGCGGTGACTCGGGCGGCGACTGGTGAAGCCAAAGCGCCGTCATGGCGCCTGCCTGATCGTTGCAGTTGCCGCTTGGCTGACGCAAGCGGCTTTTGCCGGCACAGCTTGCCGGGTCGAGGGCATTCCGAACGAGTTGCAATGCGGCTCGATCCTGCGCCCGCTTGACCCGGCGCGGCCCGCTGGCCCGAAGATCGACATCCATTACCTCGTGGTGCCGGCTTTGGCGCGCAACAAGCAGCCGGACCCACTGCTGATACTGGCCGGTGGCCCTGGCCAAAGCGCCATCGCGGTGGCGCCTTTGCTCTTGCCCAGGCTGCAGCGCTTGAACAACCGACGTGATCTGGTCTTCATTGACCAGCGCGGCACCGGCCGATCGGCGCCGCTGCAATGTGCCGATGAAAGCCAGCTGCCGATCGCTCAGGCCCTGGACCCGGCGGCCCAGCTGCAGCGCTTGCGCCAATGCCGCGAGGACTTGAGCCTTCTGCCGCATGGCGATTTGCGTTTTTACACGACGACGCTGGCGATGCAGGATTTCGATGCATTGCGCCAGCAACTCGGCGCGGCAAGATGGAATCTGCTTGGTGCTTCTTACGGCACCCGCGCAGGGCTCGAATACCTGCGCCTGTTCCCGGACCAGGTGCGGCGCGCGGCGCTCGACGGCTTAGCGCCGCCCGATATGGTTTTGCCAGCGAGCTTTTCGACTGATGGCCAGGCGGCACTCGAAACAGTTTTCAAGTCTTGCGAGGCTGAAGCCCGCTGCGCCGAGCTGTACCCGCGCTTGCGCCGGCAATGGGCGGCATTGCTGCAAAGCCTGCCGCGAAACATCGAGGTCAACAATCCGCTGACCGGCGTGCCGGAGCGCTTGACGCTGAGCCGTGATCTGCTCTTGCGAATGGTGCGCTCACCGCTCTATGCCCCGGCATTTGCAGCGGCGCTGCCGGCGGCGATTGCCTCCGCTTCTGCCGGGCGCTTCGAAGGCCTGATCGGGCTGTCCAGCGCGATCGGATCGGGCAAGGCAATGAAGCTGGCGATGGGCATGCATTTCTCGGTGATCTGTGCTGAAGACATACCACGCTTGAAGGGCGCCAGCGACCCGCCGGGTGGTGATTTTGGCAATGGCGATGCTCAGCTTTACAGCCAGGTCTGCAAGGAATGGCCGCGCGGCGAGGTAACGGCAGATTTCTACAGCATGGCGGCGGCCAAGTCGCCCGTCTTGCTGCTCAGCGGCGGCGCCGACCCGGTGACACCGCCGCGCCATGGGGAACGCGTGGCCAAGGCGCTGGGCCCGCAGGCTCGCCATATCGTCGTGCCGGCAGCGGGTCATGGCGTGCTCGGCTTGCCTTGCATGCGCGAGTTGCTGTTCCGTTTCATCGACGCCAAACAGGACAGCGAAGCGTTGGCCCAGGATGCCAGTTGCGCGACCGGGATTCCGCGTCCTGGAGTTTTCACGCCGGTTCAGGGCGGAGCGAGCCGATGATTGCGATCGACCACGTGGCCAAACAGTTTGTTTCGCGCAGCGGCGGCGCCTGGTACAAGCGTGCGACCCAGCAGATCGTCCATGCCGTGCAGGGCGTCAGCCTGCAGGCCGCCGACGGCCGCATCACCGGCCTGCTCGGCGCCAATGGCGCGGGCAAGACGACCACCTTGCGCATGCTGGGCGGCCTGTTCAAGCCTGATGCCGGCAGCATCATGGTCGACGGCATCGTTGTGGCCGAACAGCCGCGGCTGGCCTTGGCGCGAATGGGCATTCTGGGCGACGCCCATGGCTTGTATCCGCGGCTTTCGGCGCGCGAGAACATCGTTTATTTCGGTCAGCTACAGGGCATGGACAAGCAGCATGCGAACGACCGTGCCGAGCAACTGGCGCGCCTGCTCGACATGAACGCGATCCTCGACCGCCGCGCCGAGGGCTTCAGCCAGGGCGAGCGGATGAAGACCTCGCTGGCAC
>CAMDHE010000050.1 GCA_945898095.1 Roseateles toxinivorans
CCAAGCGCCTTTTCTGCTGTAACCTTGGGGTCCAATTCCACCATTTTCACTGTCCCTTCTGGGCAAGAGCAATGTCGCGCAACGCACTCGCCTTCAATTGCCCGATGTCGATACTAATGTCGACAACCTTGGCACTGTGCACTATGCCGCCGATTGCGATCTGCTTGACACCGGTCTTGGCGATTGGCACCACCGTTTCTTCATTGACTCCCCCAGTGCCAACCGTCCAGGCTTTGTCCCCGACTATCTTTACCGCCTCAGCCAATACATCTATATCCATATTATCGAACATAATGCATTCGACACCACAGGCGAGCGCCTCCCTGGTATCTTCAAGCGTTTCGCACTCGCACTCTATCTTCAGCGTATGTTGGCCACGTTCGCGTAACTGGGCGACTGCAGGGCTAATACCACCGGCCATCTTGATATGGTTATCCTTGAGCAAAACTGCATTGTGCAGGCTGTACATGTGCGGAATTGCTCCGCCTTTTCGCACGGCATATTTTTGCAGCACCCGGATCGGTGGTATGCCCTTCCTTGCATCGGAAATTTTCGTGCCATATGGCTTGACCAGATCAACATATTTTCGCGCTTCGGTCGCGATACCAGAAAGGTGCTGCAGATAATCCAAAGCCAGACGTTCGCCGGCTGCAAAGATCCAGGCGGGCGCCTTGATCGTCATGACGACATCACCGGGCCTGCAAAATTCGCCATCCTGTTTGAGAATTAAAATATCACTTTCGGGAGCCAGAATTTCAAATGTCATTTTCGCAACTGGAATTCCACACAGAATTCCCGGCTTCTTCATATATATATTGGCGGTCATTATCTGCTTATGACCATCCAGGAATTGTGACGTATGATCGCCGTGCATCAACTCCTCGCGAATTCCCCATTCGATGATTGGGCGAATTATGCTTGGTATCAAATCCATTTGCTTTTCCTTTGCTTATCTACCACACCAAAAAGAGCAAGGCGTAGCGCCTCACATGAGAAATTCGCCATCTTCTTCACATCCTCGCTGCTGGACAGCGCCCGGAAAAATCCATGCGTCAATCGTTCGGCATTGCGAATCACAACGCTAGTACCGGCGAGTTGCAGTCGCGCTGCGTAGTTGCGCCCATCATCGCGTAGCGGATCATATTCGGCGGTAATAATATGGGCTGCCGGTAACCCACCAAGCCCGTCTGCAACCAACGGAACAGCATAGGCTACTGGGGGCACATCTATTTCTGCCAGATAGTTTTTCCAGAAATACCTCATTTCGCGGCCGGATAGTATCGGCGCATCCGAATTTTCCATATATGACAAGGTTTCAAAGTTCGAGCCCATGGCGGGATAATTAAGTAGCTGTAACAAGATCTCCGGGCCTCGCCTATCGCGCGCAGCGATTGCACATGCGGCAGCTAGATTGCCACCGGAACTCTCGCCGGCAACTGCGATTCTCGATGTATCAATACCATTAGCCGAACCCTGTTCTGCCAGCCATGTCAAAGCGGCATAGCAATCATTGAAGCCGGCAGGAAATGGATGCTCCGGCGACAGTCGATATTCAGGACTAACAACGATAGCTCCGACTTCCTTCACGTATAGATAGGCTAGCTCAGAAGACTGCTCAGGACTACCGTACATCCAACCGCCGCCATGGCAATAAAGTATCACTGGCAACAGACCGACTGCAGCCGTCGGGCGGAACACAAGCAAGCGCAGCGGCAGGCCATCGCTGGATATATTTATCCACTCGACTGTTACACCGTCCGGGATAATCTGCAGATTTTCAGCCCGTACCTTGGCTACCTTTTCACGGCGACTCACGACATCCACAAGGTCCAGCGACTCAGACCGGTCAGCAATTGCTTTCTCGAGATAAGGCAAATACGTCGGGTCAATGTTCATTGCTCGCATTGTATTTTTCCCAGCCGCGTCATTTGCAAGGTTCACCTTGCGTGGGCATCAAGCCGCCGCCCTGCAAAGGCAGCGGCGATCTGGCCGGCAGCCTTTGCAACTGCCAATATTGCCGTCTGGCGTATCTTGTCAGCTTGACCGGAAGTCATCTGGTCCAGTTGTGCGAGCAGGAAAGGCGTCAGCGCCTTTCCCGTTATTCCGGCCTGTTTGGCTGCAGTCATGGATTTCTCGACCAGTTCCTCCAGCAACTCGGGCGCCATCTCGCTGGGTGGCGCAATCGCTACCACCACGCCCGTTTCAGAACCTAGTTGCCAGTGAACATCAAGAAGTGCTGCAACCTGTTCCGGCTCATCCAGTCGATCGATTGAGAGCTGGGTCGATCCAAAGTAGGCCGGAAAGTTGCCGGTACGATAGCCGATAACCGGTACTGACTTCGTCTCAAGGAATTCAAGGGTGCGCGGCAGGTCCAGAATGATCTTGGCACCCGTACAGACAATTGCCACCGGATTTTCTGCAATCTCCTCCAGGTCGGACGAAGCATCAAGCGTCTCCTCGTAGCCCCGGTGAATGCCACCAATGGCACCCGTCATGGCGACATGTATGCCGGCGAGACGTGCGCAAAAGATTGTTGCCGAGACTGTTGTCAACGCGCAGTTGCCTTTGACGAGCGCCATTGCCAGCTCACGCTTGCCGGCCTTTGATACCGATTTGGCCCGTCCGATCTTCTCGAGTTGTGCCGCGTCAGGTCCGATGACAATCTGCCCGTCAATAACGGCCACGAGAGCAGGAATCGCACCTTGCGAACGGATCGTCTGGCTGACTTCCTCAAACAGAGTCAGATTATCCGGGTACTTTCCTGCCGGCGAGATTATCACTGACTCGATTGCAACAACCGGCAGGGCTCGAGCGCAGGCGTCAGCTACTTCGAGTCCAATTTGTAGCATTATCAATTACCCAATCTCAGGTGAACGGGGGTTGACTATTTCTTTGCGTACTCGCAGTCCCCGTCCTGCATCGGTCTAAAGGCATCGTTTCCTGGAACTTTCGCGATCAAATTATAATAATCCCAAGGCCGCTTCGATTCCTCGGGCTTCTTCACGGAATACAAGTACAGATCACGAATGACGCGTCCATCCTTGCGTATGAATGCATTCTTCGTGAAAAAGTCATTTATTTTCATCTCACGCATCTGGTTGGCCACCTTGTCGGGGTCGGTCGTTCCCGCTGCGGTCACAGCCTTGAGGTAATGGGTCACCGCACTATAAATACCAGCCTGCAGCATTGTTGGCATGGAGCGGTGCTCCTTCAAGAAGCGCTCGGACCATTCACGCGTCTGTGCATCGGTATCCCAATAGAAAGCTTCAGTCAAGAGCAGTCCTTGAGCGCGCTGCAATCCAATCGCGTGAATATCAGTGATAAAGACCAGCAAGCCAGCCATTTTTTGGCCGGATTTGGTTATCTGGAATTCTCCCGCCTGTTTGATGGCGTTGCTCGTATCGGCGCCGGCATTTGCCAAAGCGATTATCTTTGCTTTTGAAGCCTGGGCTTGCAGCAGGAATGAAGAGAAGTCATTATTGCCGAGTGGCGTTCGCACGCCGCCGAGAACCTTGCCGTTGTTGGCAATCACGACATCGCGGGTGTCGCGTTCCAAAGCGTGCCCGAAAGCGTAGTCAGCGGTAATGAAATACCAGGTGTCATTGCCAGCTCGGACTGCAGCGCCGCCTGTACTTTTGGCGAGGGCGTAGGTGTCATAAATCCAATGGAATCCTGTCGGTGAACAGGCTTTTCCAGTCAGGTCGGATGAACCACCGCTCACCACAATATCGATTTTTTTCTTTGTACTTGAAACTGATCTGACCGCCAGAGCAGCACTTGAGTTTCCGAGTCCGACCACAGCGGTCACGCCATCAACGTCGTACCAACTCCTCGCCATCGAGGAAGCAATGTCAGCCTTGTTCTGGTGGTCACCCGTCACCAGCCCGATCGGGTTACCGAGGGCTTGTCCACCAAAATCCTGGATCGCGAATTTTGCCGCGATCACGGCACCGGGGCCTGTGGAGGCCGACAGAGGTCCCGACATGTCTTCCATGATTGCTATTTTTGCGACTTGTTGCGCAAAGGATTCCACTCCGACGCAGGATATTGCCGCGACTCCTAGAACTATCTTCCGGAACGTTTTCATGATCGTCTCCTTTGACTTTTTTGAATTCAATTGATGAGGATTTTTATACCTGAATAAATACTGAGAGGCTTTGCTGTAAATATATTTTTAATTTTCGAAAATCCCTGGGCTTGTATTCTGCACGCGATCGTGAGCACTGAAGGCCTGCCAGGCTAGCTCCCGGAATGCATGTTTAAACACAATAAATATTTACAACAAATATACAATTATTATTGTAATTTATTGTTACTTTGTGAAGAGTTTTTAACGCCGTTAGAAAAGACTATCGCTTGCACGGATCGACCTTTTTCAGATGATTGGCGCTGCATTCCGCAGCGACAACTCATTGCTGGCTTGCCAGTCGATTTGACTTAGGTTGCAGCATCCATGCTGCCTGTTCCCGATTTAAATACTTCCTGCGCGGCAGTCTACGCCCAGCAAGGTATTTATTACCAAAAAATATAGGCGGGCAAGCGTTTTTACTTATAGGGTTTTCGAGATATTATTCAATTTACTGTCCGACTGAACAGTGGCCTAGTCTGGATCGCACACATGGTGCCCCTTGAAGTGATGAGGGCGCAACTGGTTCTGCTGACAAGCAGCCCAGAACCGAAGTCAGTCTGCCCCGGGGAGCGCTCAGCGCCGCCCGAACATCATCTGCCTGGCCAGGGCCTTTTTCAGTGGCGGCAAGGCCTGCAGAACGGCCAGCGCCAAGCCGCGCGCAGCCGGCAGGCCGGGCCAGCGCCAGGCAAAGCTTCTGGCGAGGAAATCGGTGGCCGCAATCATCACCCAGCGGTCCGGTGCGCGCTGCCATTCGACCCGCTGGAGCGCTGCGTCGATGTCGCCGCTGCTGCGCAAGGCATCGACCAGGGCATAGACATCGCGCAGCCCCAGATTGAGCCCCTGGCCCGCCACCGGATGGAGCGTCTGGGCGGCGTTGCCGATGCGGACGATGCGGCGCTCGACCAGGCTGCGCTCGGCATTCAATCCAAGCGCAAAGCATTTCAATCCACTGATGCCTTGCAATTTACCAACAGCTGCGGGCAACTGACTTTGCAGCACCGCCAGACGCTGGTTGTCGCTCAAGCTGGCCACCTCGTCATCGGCTTGTGGCATGCACCAGACCAAAGCTGCACGGCGCGGTTGGCCAGCCACCGGACGCAAGGGCAGCAAGGCCAGTGGCCCGTTGCGGGTGAACCGCTCATAAGCCACGCCGACCGGACTGTCATCAGCCAGAACCAGCGTACCGACCCAGGCGTTTTGTAAATAGTCCCGGCTGACGGCCTTGCGCGCCTGGTCGGCGAATACACCGCCTTCGGCGACGACAGCCAGGTCGAAACGCTCGGCAATGCCGGCATCGACTTCAACGCCAGTCTCCGGCGCCTCCAGCGGCTTCAAGTTTTTTACCGGGGAGCCGAATCGACTGCTCAGTCGGCCCGGCTCAAACGCCACAAGTCCATTCCAGGCAGCCTGCAGCGGCGCGACCAATTGGCCGTAGCTGATCACGGCACCAAGCTGCGCCACACCCTGCTCGGCCGCACTTAAACGCACCTCGGGTTCTCCCGATGCGCCGAACAGCGGATGTCGCAAGGTCGGCGGCGCCTGACTGACATTCACCTGCAGAATCGCCTGGGCCAGACCTGGATCCCAAACCGACAAGCGCTGCAGCAATTGCACGCTGCCGAGCGACAGGGCCAGGGTGCGGGGATCGCCCGTGACATCCTTGTCGATCAATCGGGCATCGAACAGGCTGATGCGAAGCTGCGGCAGCAATTGCGCCGCCAACAGCGCCAGGCTCAGGCCGACCGGACCGGCACCGATGATCGCCAGATGCAGCGCCGGCTTGGAGCCTGCGGGAAGTGGCGAATCGGCATCGGGGTCAAGGTTTCGGGTCTGCATGGATGGGCAGCTTACCGCATGACCTTGCAAGCCGCGCTGACCCCGGTCTGCGTTACCCTTGCGCAAATTTTTGAAGGATCAGTCATGCAATATCGTCGTCTGGGCCGCAGCGGCCTGCAGGTTTCCGAGCTGTCACTGGGCTCTTGGGTGACTTATCACAACCAGGTCGATAGCCAGGGCGCTACCGAGATGCTGGCTGCCGCCTATGACGCCGGCATCAACTTCTTCGACAACGCCGAAGTCTATGCAATGGGCCGCAGCGAAATCTTGATGGGTCAGGCTTTCAAGGCGCTGAAATGGCCGCGACTGAACTACATCGTCTCGACCAAGTTTTTCTGGGGCATCGATCGCGAGGGCAACACCGTCAATCGCCGCGACACCCTGAACCGCAAATACCTGATGCAGGCGATCGACGGTTCACTGGCCCGGTTGCAGCTCGACTTCGTCGATCTGGTCTATTGCCATCGCCCTGACCCGCAAACGCCGATCGAGGAAACCGTGCGGGCGATGAGCGACATGATCAGCCAGGGCAAGGCGCTTTACTGGGGCACCAGCGAATGGTCGGCAGACGCCATCCGCAGCGCTTACGAGATCGCCGACCGCCACCATCTGCACAAACCGGTGATGGAACAGCCGCAATACAACCTTTTGCACCGCGGCAAGGTCGAGCAGGAATACGCGCAGCTGTACGCGGAAATCGGTCTGGGCTTGACCACCTGGAGCCCGCTCGCGTCGGGGTTGTTGACCGGCAAATACCAGCAGGGCATTCCTGAAGACAGCCGGGGCGCGCTCGCTTCGATGGCTTATCTGCACGACACCCTGACCGATCCGGCCAAGAACAAGGCCGTTGCCGGGCTGGCCCAGATCGCTGCCGAACTCGGCGGCAATGTGGCCCAACTGGCGATTGCCTGGGTCAACAAGAACCCGCATGTATCAACTGTGATCCTGGGCGCCAGCAAACTCGCGCAGTTGCAGGACAACCTCGGCGCCCTCGCCTTGACACCGAAATTGACGCCCGAAGTGATGGCCCGCATCGACGCCTTGACCTTGCCGCTGTTGGACTGAACCTGCGCCAGAAGTCTTGCAAACCCTGGGCCCATGGCGTAAGTGAGCGCCTGCTCAGAGTGCCGGCCCCAGGCCGATCGGCGCCGGCACGGCGGCCAGCACTTTCTGGAACAGGCTGCGGTATTGCTCTTCAGGCGGGTGCCCGGTCAAAGGATCACGGTTGGCGGCAAAAGCCGCGTCGAGTTCTTCCCAGTCATCGGGTTGCAGCACCCTCAGGGCCAAAGGCAGGATTTGTTGTTCTTCAACTTCCATATGCCGCAGGTAAGCAGAGACATATTCCTGCGCTGCAAGCTCGAAGGCGTCGCGGCGCGCTTCGCCCATCACCTCGAAGGCCAGCAATGCATGCTCGAGATCGCGGATCGCATATTCGCCGCGCGCATGGTCATGGTCGAGCATGTCCAGGGTCTCACGGTGCGTGGGTGCACGGGCACGCAATTTCGGAAACAGCAACTGGCTTTCCTTCGGGTGGTGCAGGCGCTCGGGAAATTCGTCGACATAAAAGAGCATCGCTCGCAGCACCGAAAAGTCCGGCAGGCTGCCATGACGCCGGTGCTCGGCCAACAGCAACGGTATCGACCTGAGCATTGCCGCCAGGGCGCTATGTTCTTCACGAATGATGGTCAATGTCAAAGGCTTCATCGGCTTGCTCCTGCACAAATGCGTTAGCCTGAACTCCGGCCGCCTGCTCGGTCTTGTCATTGATCAAGCCTACGTCTTTCTGCGGCCAAGTAAACTTAGCGTTTTTGCATTTTCCGGACCTATACAACATGGCTTCAATCGCTGCTAGCAACCCCACCACGATGGCCAACGCCATTCGCGCCTTGGCGATCGATGCCGTGCAACAAGCCAACTCAGGACACCCGGGCGCGCCGATGGGCATGGCCGACATCGCCGTGGCCTTGTGGACCCGCCATCTGCGCTTCAATCCGACCAATCCGCATTGGGCCGGACGCGACCGCTTCGTGCTTTCGAACGGACATGGCTCGATGCTTCTCTATGCCGCCCTGCATTTGAGCGGCTACGACCTGCCGATGGCCGAGTTGAAGAACTTCCGCCAGATGCACAGCAAAACGCCCGGCCACCCCGAACTCGGTGTCACGCCAGGCGTCGAGACCACCACCGGGCCGCTCGGACAGGGTTTTGCCAACGCAGTCGGGATGGCCCTGGCCGAGAAGCTGCTGGCGCGTGAATTCAACCGCGAGGCCGGCACCATCGTCGACCACCGCACCTATGTCTTCATGGGCGACGGCTGCATGATGGAAGGTATCAGCCATGAAGCGGCTTCTCTGGCCGGTGCCTGGAAGCTGAACAAGCTGATCGCGATCTATGACGACAACGGCATCTCGATCGACGGACAGGTTGGGCCCTGGTTCGCCGACAACACCGCTGAGCGATTCAAAGCCTATGGCTGGAACGTGGTCGGCCCGGTCAACGGCCATGACATCGACGCCGTCGATGCTGCAATCGCCCAGGCCAAGCTGAGTCAGGACAAACCAACGCTGGTGATCGCCAAGACCCATATCGGCCATGGCAGCCCGAACCGCGCGAACACCTCCAAGGCCCATGGCGAGCCGCTCGGTGCCGAAGAGATCGCATTGACTCGCGCAGCGCTCGGCTGGACCCATGCACCGTTCGTGATTCCGCCCGAGGTTTATTCCGGCTGGGACAGAAAAGCCGCCGGCGCCAAGCTCGAAGCCGCCTGGGACCAGGGTTTTGACGCCTACGCCGAAGCGCACCCGGAGTTGGCCGCTGAATTCCAGCGCCGCATGGCCGGCATCTTGCCGACCGACTTCACCCAGACCGCCGTCGATGCGGTGATCGCGGCTCATACCAAGGGCGAAACAGTCGCCAGCCGCAAGGCCAGCCAGATCGCGCTCGAGGCATTCACTGCCGCCGTGCCCGAGATGCTGGGCGGCTCGGCCGACCTGACCGGCTCGAACCTGACCAACACCAAGGCCGCGACCGCTTTCCGTATCGAAGCTGACGGGGGCTCGAACGGCGGGCGCCACATCAACTACGGCGTGCGTGAATTCGGCATGGCCGGCATCATGAACGGACTGGCGCTGCATGGCGGCTTCATCCCCTATGGCGGCACCTTCCTGACTTTCAGCGACTACAACCGCAATGCGATCCGCATGGCCGCGCTGATGAAGCTGCGCGTGATCCATGTCTTCACCCATGACTCGATCGGCTTGGGCGAGGACGGCCCGACGCACCAGTCGATCGAACATGTCGCCTCGTTGCGCCTGATCCCCGGCCTCGATGTGTGGCGTCCGGCCGACACCGCCGAAACTGCGGTCGCCTGGACCTTCGCGCTCGGCAATGCCAGTCGCCCGAGCGCGTTGGCCTTGTCACGCCAGAACCTGCCTTATGCGCCCAAAGCCGGGCTCGACGAAATCAGCCGCGGCGCTTATGTGCTGAGCGAACCCGCAGAGGTCGGACTGAAGAAAAAGCCCAAGGCCGTCATCATCGCCACCGGCTCCGAAGTGCAGTTAGCGCTGCTGGCGCAGGTCGCACTGGCCAAGGAAGGCATGCCGGTGCGGGTCGTGTCAATGCCCTCAACGAATGTATTCGACCGCCAGGATCGCAAGTACAAGAAGGCCGTGCTGCCCGAAGGCCTGCCGCGCATTGCAGTGGAAATGGGCGTCACCGATGGCTGGTGGAAATATGGCTGCGCGGCGGTCATCGGCATCGATACCTATGGCGAATCGGCACCGGCGCCGGTGCTGTTCAAGCATTTCGGCTTCACCACCGAGAACCTGGTCGCAACCGTCAAGCAAGTGCTGGGCAAGAAAAAACGTTGATTTCAAATCGGGTGCTGGTCACCCATTATTTTGTTGATTGAGGAGAACCTGGAATGACGATCAAGATTGGTATCAATGGCTTCGGCCGCATCGGCCGCATGGTGTTCCGCGCTGCCATCGCCAACTTCAAGGAAATTGAAGTTGTCGGCATCAACGACCTGCTCGAGCCGGACTACCTGGCCTATATGCTGAAGTTCGACTCGGTCCACGGCAAGTTCGACGGCGAAGTCTCGGTCGAAGGCAACACCCTGGTCGTCAACGGCAAGAAGATCCGCCTGACCGCCTTGCGCGATCCAGCCGAACTGAAATGGAACGAAGTCGGCGCCGACATCGTCATCGAGGCCACCGGCCTGTTCCTCGACAAAGCCAGCGGCGAAAAGCATCTGGCTGCCGGCGCCAAGAAGGTGGTGTTTTCAGCGCCGTCGAAGGACGACACACCGATGTTCGTTTTCGGCGTCAACGACAAGACTTATGCCGGACAGACCATCATCTCGAACGCCTCCTGCACGACCAACTGCCTGGCGCCTTTGGCCAAGGTGCTGAACGACAAATGGGGTATCAAGCGCGGCCTGATGACGACCGTGCATGCCGCCACTGCCACCCAGAAGACCGTCGACGGCCCGTCGAACAAGGACTGGCGCGGCGGCCGCGGTATTCTGGAAAACATCATCCCTTCGAGTACCGGCGCTGCCAAGGCAGTCGGCGTGGTGATCCCGGAGTTGAACAAGAAACTGACCGGCATGTCCTTCCGTGTGCCCACCAGCGATGTCTCGGTGGTCGACCTGACCGTCGAGTTGCTGAAGGAAGCCTCGTACCAGGAAATTTGCGCCGAGTTCAAGGCCCAATCCGAAGGCGCTCTGAAGGGTGTGCTGGGCTACACCGAAGAGAAGGTGGTGGCCACTGACTTCCGCGGCGACGCGCGCACCTCGATCTTTGACGCCGATGCCGGCATCGCGCTCGACTCGACCTTCGTCAAACTGGTCGCCTGGTACGACAACGAATGGGGCTACTCGAACAAGGTACTGGAAATGGTGCGGGTGATTTCAAAGTAAGGCGAACCGTTCCAACCCTCAAACCCCGCTCTTTAGGATGCTCTGCATGACCCCTCACGGCTGGTGCTAGCGCGGCCTCGGGCGGTCTGCGGCGTTGCATTTCTTGCCAATAGCACGCGCTATTGGCCGCAAACTGCGCCTTGCATCCCATCCCGATCCGCACTACACACAGTCGCGTTGAGTTATGCAGAGCATCCTTAACAGCGGGGTTTTTTCACTTATGGCAACCGAGTTTGAGTTTCTTTGCAATGAGTTGCTGGAGCTGCAATAAACTGTGCCCCAAATTGGAGACCGGGTGCATGAAATACTTTTTGCTTATGTTTCTGTCAACATTGCTGTTGGCCGCACAACCGCTGCAGGCTGCAGTCGAGGAATCTGCGCGCGTCATCGTCCGCTTCAAGCCCATGGCGCCTAGCTTGCGCGCCAATCCGATGCGACCTAACGCGACCCGCCTTGAGGCACGCGATATGGCCCAACTCAGAGCCACTGGTCTGGGTCTCCGCACGGGGCGTGCCTTGAGCGCCCGCAGAAGCCTTGACAACCGCACCCATGTATTTACCGCCCAAGGAATAAGTTCGGCAGCGCTGGTCAATCGCCTAGCGCAGGATAGCGAGGTCGAACTGGCAGTGATTGACCAGCGGCGGCGGCACACCTTGCTGCCTAATGATCCGCTCTATGTTGGCAATAACGGCATAGCACCGACCTCGGGTGCGGGTTCAGCCAACGGTCAGTGGTATTTGAAAACACCAAGCAGCGTTCCCGGTCAAGTCGTTTCAAGCATCAATGCGCCAGCGGCCTGGGATATTACAACGGGCGTTTCCTCGATCGTCGTGGCTGTTCTCGACACCGGGGTGCGCAAGGATCACCCGGATCTGCTTGGTCAATTCGTCGGCGGTTACGACATGATTGCCGACGATGCGACATCCGGCGATCTCAGCAGCGGTCGTGACAGCGATGCAACTGACACCGGCGACTGGGTCAGCCAGGCTGACATCGACAGCGGGACATTGAGTGGTTGCACTTCTAACGACATCGGCAACAGCAGCTGGCATGGCACCCGCGTCTCGGGTCTGATCGCTGCAGCCAGCAACAACGCCCGTGGCATTGCCGGCATTGCCTTCGGCACAAAAGTCCTGCCGGTGAGGGTGCTGGGTAAGTGCGGAGGCTGGGACTCTGACATCCAGGCGGGCATGTTGTGGGCCGCTGGCATCGCGGTACCAGGCCTTCCGGCAAATCCGAACCCGGCCAGGGTGTTGAATATGAGCCTTGGCAGCGGCGGCACTTGTGGAACTACTGGAAGCGGCGCGGTCTATCGCGACACCATCAACCAAGTGCTGGCGAAGGGCGCAGTCATCGTCGCTGCGGCCGGCAACACCACCGGACAGGCGGTGGGTCTGCCGGGCAACTGCCCCGGTGTCATCGCTGTAACCGGCCTGCGCCATGTCGGTAGCAAGGTTGGTTTTTCGAGCGTGGGCCCCGAGGTAGCGATCTCGGCACCCGGCGGCAATTGCATCAATATTGGAGCCGGTGAGCCCTGCCTTTACCCGATGCTCAGCACGACCAACAGCGGCCTGAATGGCCCAGTAGCTGCTGAAGATGCCTACACGAACAATTCTGCCTCAGTAGGTACCAGCTTCTCTGCGCCGGTGGTCAGCGGCACGGTGGCCTTGATGCTGTCGATGCGGCCCACGCTGACCCCGGCCGAGGTAATGTCCCTGCTGAAGAAAACCGCCCGTCCGTTCGTGACGACCGGGGCCACGGCCGACACCAAACAATGCGTCGCGCCGGTCAACAATGTCGACCAGCTTGAATGCTATTGCACCACCAGCACCTGCGGCGCCGGCATGCTCGACGCCAGCGCTGCCGTGCTGGTCGCCAATGCGACGACGCCTCAGTTGATCAACTTTACCCAACCTGCGAGCCAATTTCTCAGCGCCGGCACGCTGACCTTGTTCGCCAGTTCAAGCTCAGGGCTGGCCGTCAGCTTCAGCTCGAGCACGCCGACGGTCTGCACGGTCAGCGGCAGCCTGGTGACGCTGGTCACTACAGGCAATTGCACAGTGACCGCCAACCAGGCCGGCAACGCCATCTATCTGCCCGCAACAGCGGTGTCTTACAGTTTCACTGTCCTGGCTGCGGCAGCCTTGACAGCGCAGACGATCACCTTCGAGCTGATCGCAGCGCAAACCTTCGGCATCACGCCAGTCAATTTGAGCGCCAGCGCTTCATCCGGACTGGCTGTCACTCTTGCTTCAACGACAAGCTCGGTCTGCACGGTCAGCGGCAACAGCCTGACATTGCTGGCAGCAGGCAACTGCTCGGTCACGGCCAGCCAGAGCGGCAACTCGAGCTACGCCGCCGCGCCCTCAGTCACGCGCAGCTTCAGCGTGCTGCAAGGCACGCAGACGATCAGCTTCGCTGCCTTGAGCGATCAGGTGCTGGGCGGCGGCGTGATCGCCGTCAGCGCACGTTCAAGCGCGGGCTTGGCCGTCTCGATGGCTTCGACCACGCCGACGGTCTGCGCGCTCAGCGGCAGCAATTTGAGCCTGCTCGCCGCAGGCACCTGCACGCTGACGGCCAACCAGGCAGGGAATGCGAATTACAGCTCGGCTATCAGCGTCACACGAAGTTTCGCGGTGGCACCGACGCCACAGACGATCACTTTCGCCGCAATCGCCGACCGACAACTGGGATCGGCCGCCTTGAGTTTGAGCGCCACCTCAAGCGCGAGTCTGGCGATCAGCTTCGCCTCGAGCACAACCGCGGTCTGCAGCGTCAACGGCGCGGCCTTGACGCTGCTGGCGGTGGGCAACTGCACAATCACCGCTTCACAGGATGGCAACGCCAGCATCGCCGCGGCTACGCCGGTGTCGCGCACTTTCGCGGTGACTGCAGCGCCCAGCAGCGGGAGCGGCGGCGGTGGCGGCGGGGCTTTCAGCGGCTTCTGGCTCGCTTTGCTGGCCTTGGCCAGCTTCACCCTGCAGCGCCGGCCGAATCGGGCTTCAGCGAGCCGCTGAAGCTGCCGATGCTGCCGTTGGCGGGGTCGCGCAACTCTTGAAGCCGGCGCGCAGCGCTTCGTCCTTCAAGCCGCGCAAGCCTTGCGCCTGCCCGGCTTCGACCTGAGCCAGCACCAGGCTGTGGCGTTTCGTCGGCGACTGCAATCTCGACACCAGCAAACCCTTCAGCGCGCGTTTCTCAAGGGTATCGAGCGCTGCAGCCGCCGCTTTTTCGCTGTCATGGCGACTCAAGAGCAAAAACTTCAGCTCACCCGCAGGCAGGGCTTCAAAGCCGAGATTCAGTCGCCGGATGGTTTCTTCCTTGCGGGCCAGCATCTCGGGCGCCAGCGGCGCAGTCACCACCGCCCAGACACCGGGCAGATTCTGCTGCTGGGCCTGCATGTCGCTCGCGGCAATGCCGGCATGAAGCAGCGCCGCCTGGGCGGCCAGCAGCGCAGCTTCGCTATCGACCGGCCCGAACTCGACGCAGGTCTTCGCCTGCAGTGCCTGCAAGTCCTGCGGCTTGAGCAGCGTGATCATTTCGGGGTGCACCTGCCTGGCCATCCGTTCGGGCTCGCGATCGCCGCGCGCTTTCAGGCCAACGATGTCGTCAAGCCAGCCCTGAGTCCAGCCAAAGAACAAGGCATTGACGAGCAAAAGAATCAGAACCAGCCAGCGCAGCAGCATCTCAAGCCTCCCTGTCAGCAACCAGGCGCAGGCTGACTTCGCCGCCGCTGACCTTGTGCATCACCCCTGCCGCCGTCTCCAGCAGCAACTCACCGCTGGCTGTGACGCCGCGCGCAATGCCTTGCAGCCTGCCGGCGCTGACCTGGCAGCCTTGGGTCAGGTCGCGCCGCGCGAAAGTTTGCTGCCAAGCTGCGAAGCCGCTTCGAGGAAAGTCCAGCAAGGCCTGCAGCAGGGCCGGCGCCAACTGTGCGAGCACCTCGGGAGCGATCACGCCGGGCTGGATTTCGCTCAATGAAGCGAAGCCGGTACTGAATTGATCCTGTGGCTTGTCATCAAGCTTGCTGATATTCAGACCGACGCCGACCACCACGGCGCGCTCGGCACCGCAGGCCTGGGTTTCGATCAGGATGCCGCCGAGCTTGCGTCCGTCGAGCCAGATGTCATTGGGCCATTTCAACTGCAAGCGCGGCTGGCTGCCGGCGGGTTCGAGCGCATCGGCAATCGCGCAACCCAGCGCCAAACTCAGCCCCGACCAATCCTGCAGGGCCAGGCTCAGCCCGATTGAAAAAGTCAGCGAGCGGCCCGGGCTGGCCAGCCACTCCCGGCCCATGCGGCCACGACCCGCGGTTTGTTGCTCGGCCACCAGCAAGCAGGGCAGGCTGTCGGGGCCCTGTTCGCGCAGGCGATCAAGCAAGGTGCTGTTGGTTGACCCAAGGCTGGCAGCCACCTCGACGTCGATGGCCGGGCAAAGCCGTGCCAACTGCTGCTGCAGCGCTGCGGCTTGCCAGTCGAGGGTGGGTGAAGGGCTCATCGCCGTTTTGGCGCCAGCATCGTGCCGCGGCAGACTTCGCTGCCGCAATGGCAGGCGAATTCCTTTTTCAGCTTGGCCGTGTAGCGCTCGTCGATGGTCAGGCCATAGTCGTAGAACAACTCCTCGCCGGGCAGCAGATCGCGCAGCGCCTTGATGTAGACGCGGTTGTCGACCTCGTCGGCCTCGCAGTTGGGGTCGCAGCCATGGTTGATCCAGCGCGAACTGTTGCCGCCGACCAACGCGTCGATGACGCGGCCATCTTCGATGTGGAAGTAGAAGGTATGGTTGGGCTGCTCAAGGTCATGCGGGTGGCGCAACATCGCCAGATCCCAGCTGATCAGCTCACCGGTGTATTCGATCAACACCTCGCCAGCGACGATGCCGGTCAGCGTATAAACGCCCCGGCCATGGACACCCGAATTGCGCACCTGGATACGGCGCCCGCCCGCCGCCTTGCTGGCTGGCGTCTCCCTCGAATTCTTGCGGTCGGCTGGCGTCATCGAGTTTGTGGTTACATTGAATCTATGGGTGCGCGCGTGAGCGTGCGCGAGGCCGGATTGTAGGCAGGGCTTGATTTACAGTCCGACCCACAAGCAAACAGCAAAGAAGAAATCATCAACATGAGCAAGACTCTGATCATTGCCGAGAAGCCTTCAGTGGCTCAGGACATCGTGCGCGCGCTGACCGCCAGCGCCGGCAAGTTCGAAAAGATGGACGAATATTTCGAGAGCGACCGCTATGTGGTCAGCTCGGCGGTCGGCCATCTGGTCGAGATCAAGGCGCCGGATGAATTCGATGTCAAGCGCGGCAAATGGAGTTTTGCCAACCTGCCGGTGATACCGCCGCATTTCGATCTGAACCCGATCGACAAGGTCAAGGGCCGCCTGAATTCATTGGTCAAGCTGATCCGCCGCAAGGACGTGACGAACCTGATCAATGCCTGTGACGCGGGCCGCGAGGGTGAGCTGATCTTCCGCCTGATCGTTCAATATGCAGGCACGGCCAAGGCAGCGATCAGCAAACCGATCGACCGGCTCTGGCTGCAGTCGATGACGCCGCAGGCGATCCGCGATGGCTTCGCCAAGCTCAAGCCCGATGCGCAGATGCTGCCCCTGGCCGACGCGGCGCGCTGCCGCTCGGAAGCCGACTGGCTGGTCGGCATCAACGGCACGCGTGCGCTGACCGCATTCAACTCGCGCGATGGCGGTTTCTTCCTGACGACGGTTGGCCGGGTGCAGACGCCGACTTTGTCGATCGTGGTCGAGCGCGAAGAAAAAATCCGCAAGCATGTCTCGCGCGACTACTGGGAAGTGCGCGGTGCTTTCGCTGCCCAGGCCGGCGAGTACGAAGGCAAATGGTTCGACCCGAAATGGAAGAAGGACGATGACCTCGAACGCCGCGCTGACCGGCTCTGGAATCGCGCTGACGCCGATGCGATCGCGGCGGCCGCTGTCGGCAAACCAGCCAGCGTCAGTGAAGAAACGAAACCGACCACGCAGAGCTGCGGCGGGCTGTACGACCTGACCACCTTGCAGCGCGAGGCCAATTCGCGCTTCGGTTTTTCGGCCAAGACCACGCTCTCGCTGGCGCAGGCCCTGTACGAAAAACACAAGGTGCTGACCTACCCGCGGACCGACTCGCGCTTCCTGCCCGAGGACTATGTCGAGGTGGCCAAGCAGACCGCAGCGATGATCGCCGAGGAAAACCTGCCGGGGCCCTTGCAGGCGCTCAGCCAGCATGCCCGCACGGCCTTGAAGAACGGCTATATCAAGCCGACGAAAAAGATCTTCGACAACACCAAGGTCTCGGATCACTTCGCCATCATCCCGACCTTGCAGGCGCCGAGAAGCCTCAGCGAGATCGAAGCCAAGCTCTATGACCTGGTGGTCAAGCGCTTCCTGGCAGTGTTCTTCCCGCCGGCCGAGTTTTCGGTGACGACGCGGATCTCGACCGTCAAGGTGGCTGTTCCCGGCGTCGGCGAGGAACTGAACTTCCAGACCAACGGCAAGGTGCTGGTGAAACCGGGCTGGCTGGCCGTCTACGGCAAGGAAATCCAGGAAGACGATGCCAATCTGGTGGCGGTGGCCAAGGGCGAAGTGGTAATCACCGCCGAAACCGATGTCAAGTCACTGCAGACCAAGCCGCCGGCCCGCTATACCGAAGCCACGCTGCTGTCGGCAATGGAAGGTGCCGGCAAGCTGATCGACGACGAAGAACTGCGTGCCGCGATGAACGAGAAAGGTCTGGGCACGCCAGCCACTCGCGCGGCCACGATCGAAGGCTTGCTGACAGAGAAATACATGCTGCGTGAAGGCCGTGAGCTGATCCCGACGGCCAAGGCCTTCCAGCTGATGACGCTGCTGCGCGGCCTGGACGTGAAGGATCTGACCAAACCCGAACTGACCGGCGACTGGGAATTCAAGCTTTCCGAGATGGAAAAAGGTCGTTTGAAACGCGACGACTTCATGGCTGAAATCGCTGCGATGACCGCCTCGCTGGTGCAAAAAGCCAAGGGCTATGACAGGGACACGATCCCGGGCGACTATGCAACATTGAAATCGCCCTGCCCCAAATGCGGCGGCGTGGTGAGGGAGAACTACCGGCGCTTCACCTGCGTCGGCAAGGCCGGCGCAGCAGCCGCTGACGATGCTGCGCCCGAGGGCTGCGGCTTTTCGATCGGCAAGATCCCCGGCAGCCGCAGCTTCGAATTGCATGAGGTCGAGCAATTCCTGCGCGACAAGAAGATCGGCCCGCTCGAAGGTTTTCGCTCGAAAGCGGGCTGGCCATTCAGTGCCGAACTGGCTTTGGTCTATGACGAGGAGCTTGCCAACTGGAAGCTCGAATTCGACTTCGGTGACGATGCCAGAAAGGCCGCCGAAGACGGCGAGCCGGTTGACTTCAGCGCCCAGACTTCGCTCGGCACCTGCCCGAAATGCCAGGGCCATGTCTACGAGCATGGCGGCAACTATGTCTGCGAACATGCGGTCGGCGCCACCATTACCTGCGATTTCAAGAGCGGCAAGATCATCCTGCAGCAGCCGGTTGCGGCCGCGCAGATGCAAAAACTGCTGGCCGGCGGCAAGACCGATCTGCTGGAAAACTTCATCTCCAACAAGACCAAGCGCAAGTTCAAGGCCTACCTCGCCTACGACAAGAAGGAGGGCAAGGTGATGTTCGAGTTCGAGCCGCGCGCCTTGAAACCAGGCGCCAAGCCCGCTGCGGCCAGGCCTGCGGCCAAGACCGCCGCCAAACCGGCAGCCAAGAAAGTCGTGAGGAAAGCCGCCTGAGTCTGAAGGCGTACGCGCCATGTCCTGGTTGATTTTTTCCAAACTGCTGAACATCTTCCTGGTCGGCGCCATCGGCTGGTTCGTCGGCCGGATGCGCTGGCTCGGCCATGCAGACGCAAGCGGCGCCGATCCGGCGAGGGTCTTGTCCCGCGCGGCCTTTTATATCTTTGTGCCGGCGCTGATGTTCCGGACCACCTCCAGGGTCGACTTTGCCGGTCTTCCCTGGGCCATGCTGTACGCCTTCTTCGGGCCGCTACTGCTGCTGATCCTCGGCGCCTATACGCTGCAGCGCTGGCGCGGCAAGGGCCGTATCGACGTCGCTGTGCCGAGCGTGCGGGCGATCACGGCGAGCTTCGGCAACACGGTGCAAGTCGGCATTCCGCTGGCCGCCAGCCTGTACGGTGAAGCCGGCTTGGCCGTCCATGTCACCGTGATGAGCTTGCATGCCTTGACCATCCTGACCCTGCTGACCGCGCTGATCGAGCTCGATCTGGCCAGAGAGCGCGCACGCACCCAAAGTGGTGTCAGTTTGCTGCAGACCCTCATGCTGACGGTCCGCAATACCGTCATCCATCCGGTCGTGCTGCCGATCATCGCGGGTCTGCTCTGCAATGCCCTGGGGCTGCGTCCGCCGGCTTTCATCGACGAATTGCTGCAATTGCTGGCCAGGGCCGTGGTGCCTCTATGCCTGACGCTGACCGGGATGTCGATCGCTTATTACGGCTGGCCCAAAGTCTGGCAAGGCATCGTCGGGACTGTCGCGCTGAAGCTCTTGCTGTTTCCAGCCATGGTGCTGGTGCTGGCCCATTGGGGCCTGGGTCTGTCGGGCATGCCGCTGAACGTGGTGGTGATGATGGCCGCCTTGCCGACCGGCACCAACGCCCTGATTTTTGCCCAGCGCTACCGTTCGCTGGAGGCCGAGACAACTGCGGCCACCGTCCTGTCCACAATCCTGTTCATGCTGAGCGCACCGCTATGGTTGTGGCTGTTGAGCAAGATCGAAGCATTTCCCTGAAACTCGGCCGATCCGGCCCGTTCGCTGACTCGAACCTGAAAGAGAACTTCATGCGCTGCAAATCACTCGCCGTCCTTGTCCTGCTGGCCCAATGCGCTGTTGGCGCCATGGCGGCCACGCCGGATCTATCAAAAGCAAACCCGGCCGGGGCGGTCATTGCCGACAGCGGACGCCTGACGGTCAAACATGAAAAGCTGCGGCTGGCCAACGGTTTCGAGGTGATCCTGGTCGAGGACCATCGCCTGCCGTTGGTGGCCTTCAACCTCTGGGTACATGCAGGGCCGCGCAATGAGGCGCCGGGCCAGACCGGGTTTGCCCATCTGTTCGAGCACTTGATGTTTGCCGGCAGCAAACATATCGCGCGCGGCGAGGCTGACAAGATCATCGATGCTGCTGGCGGCACTGACTCAAACGGCTCGACCAATTTCGACCGCACCAACTACTTCTTCACCCTGCCCTCGAATCAGCTCGAACTGGGGCTGTGGATCAAGTCCGACATGCTCGGTTACATGATCGACGGGGTCGATTCCGTCGCACTGGCCAATCAGCAGGATGTGGTGCGCAATGAACGCCGTCAGTCGGTCGAGAACCGGCCCTATGGCATCGTCGAAGAAGCGCTTTATCAGGCGCTGTTCCCGCCGGGTCATCCCTACCGCGCAACGGTGATCGGCTCGCATGCCGACATCCAGTCGATCAAGCTGGCTGACGTGAAGGCCTTTGCTCGCACCTACTACCGCCCGAACAACGCCACGCGGGTGCTGGCCGGCGATTTCAAGCCGGCCGAGGCCAGGCAAATGGTCGAAAAATATTTTGGTCCGCTGAAGGCGGGCGCGTCAGTGCCGCCGGTGCTGGTGGCGCAGCCACAGATCAGCGCTGAGCAGCGCGTGAAAGTCAGCGACAAGGTCGAGCTGGCGAGACTGAATCTGGCCTGGCACACACCCGCCATGTTCCAGCCTGGGGACGCCGATCTCGATGTGGCTGCCAACATCCTCGGCGGTGGCAAGGCCAGTCGGCTCTACAAGAAGCTGGTCTACGAACGCGAACTGGCGCAAAACCTGCAAATCGCGCAGGATTCCTTGTCGCTGGGTTCGGTATTCGGTATCGAGGTGATTGCCCGCCCGGGTAAATCGCTGGACGAAATCGAGGCGCTGGTCGATGCCGAACTGGCCGAACTGGCCAGGACCCCGCCGACGCTGGAAGAGCTGCAACGTGCCCGCACCGCCATCGAGACCGAGATGATGAAGCGCATGGAAAAGCTCACCACGCTGGCCGATCTGCTGAACCACTACAACCAGATGGCTGGCGACCCCGGCTTCATCGACAAGGATCTGGCCCGCTATCAGGCCGTGACGCCGGCCTCGGTCAGCGCTGCGGTGGCCAGGCAACTGCGCAAGGATGGCCGCGTCGTCGTGCATGCGCTGCCAGGAGATAAATTGCTGGCCGCCGAATTGCCGACGCCACCTGTCCCTGCGGCATCAGGCCCCGGAGAGCGTGAAGCCATGAACGCCGACGAAGCCTGGCGCAACAAGCCACCCAAACCCGGCAAGGCCGCTCCCTTGATCCTGCCCGCCGGAAAGCGTTTCACCCTGGCCAATGGACTGACCATCATCCACATCGCCAAGCCTGGCCTGCCACTGGTCAGTGCAGCCATGGTCTTGCGCGCGGGGCAATCAGCCAACGCACCCGACCAGGCCGGGCTGGCTAGCTTCACCGCGGCGATGCTGCAAGAAGGCACGGTGACGCGCAGCTCGCAGCAACTGGCCGATCAACTCGCCAACCTCGGTACCTCGTTGGCGACCGGTGCCGGGCGCGATGAAGCACGTGTTTCCTTGAGCAGCCTGAAATCGAATTTCGCCCAAAGCCTGGGCCTGCTCGCCGATGTCGTACTGCACCCGGCCTTCAGTCCGGCCGAGGTCGAACGCCAGAAGAGCGCCAGGCTGGCAGCGCTGGCACAGCAGCGCGAAAACCCGGCAGCGCTGGCGGCCGTGATGGCCAACCAGGCGGTCTACGGTGCGGCGCATCCGCTGGGCCTGAATGCGCTTGGCGATGCCGCCGCCATCCAGGCCACCAACAGCGCTGCGCTGGCAGCTTTCTGGCGGGCGAATTACCGGCCTGACCAGGCCGCGCTGGTGGTCGCCGGCGACATCACTGAGGCCGAGTTGCGCGAGCTGGCAAACACCTTGTTCGGCGCCTGGCCACAACCGGCCCAGGCAGTTGCAGCAAAGCCGGTGCCGCCGGTGCGCAGCAGCAGCGCCCGACTGTTACTGGTCGACAAACCCGGCGCGCCGCAGACTGCGCTGGCGGTCGTTGCGGCCGGGCCGCGCGCAGATGATCCGGAGGCCGCCTCGATCCAGGTGATGAATGCGGCCCTCGGTGGGCTGTTCACCTCGCGCATCAACACCCAGCTGCGCGAAGTCAAAGGCTATACCTACGGCATCTACTCCGGCTACGCGATGGGACGTGACAGCGGCCAGTTCGGCATACGCGGATCGGTGCGCACCGATGTCACCGGCGCAGCGTTGCTCGACATGTTCAAGGAAATCGAGACGATGCGCAGGCAGCCGATCGGCGCCGCCGAACTGACCCGCGTGCGCAACTCCCAGTTGCTGTCACTGCCGGGGCTGTTCGACACCAACCTGGCAGTCGTGGGCAAATATGGCAACGACTGGGCCCTGGGCCTGCCCGCAGACAGCATCGTCAAGCTGCCGCAAAAACTCGCCGCAGTGACCGCTGCCAGCGCCTTCAAGGCAGCCAGAAATCACCTCGATCCGGCCCGCTTGATCGTGGTTGCGGCGGGCGATAAAAAACAGGTGCTGCCGCAGTTGCAGGCCTGGGGGCGCAAGCCCTTGGAGCTGCGCGACTCGAACGGCGACGCGGAACGGTGAAAATAGCCGCATGAATGCATCCCACAAAGAGTTGTTTGCCTATGTCGACGGCCTTGGCGCTGCAGCAAGGCAGGCCGCTGCAGCGATGGCCGCCGCGCCGACTGCGGCCAAGGACATGGCTTTGCTGGCGCTGGCGAGGCGTTTGCGCGAATCCGGCCCGGCATTGGCCAAGGCCAATGGACTGGACTTGAAAGCTGCCGCAGCTGCCGGCCTTGACGCACCGCTGATCGACCGACTCAAGCTCGGTGCCAAGGAGCTCGCCACGGTGGCGCTGGGCTGCGAGCAGATCGCCGCGATGCCTGATCCGGTCGGCGAAATCACTGGCGTCAAGCGCCGCCCCAGCGGCATCAGCGTCGGCCAGATGCGCGTGCCCTTGGGCGTTTTCGGCATGATTTACGAGAGCCGGCCGAATGTGACGATCGAAGCGGCCGCGCTAGCGATCAAGAGCGGCAATGCCTGCATCCTGCGCGGCGGCTCCGAAGCCTTGCATTCGAATCTGGCGCTGGCGGCCCTGGTCGGACAGGCGCTCACCGAGGCCGGCCTGCCGGCGACGGCCGTGCAGTTGATCAACACCACCGACCGCGCCGCAGTGGGCCGCTTGATCACGATGCCCGACTATGTCGATGTGATCATTCCGCGCGGCGGCAAAAGCCTGATCGCCCGCATCATGGCCGAGGCCAAAGTGCCCGTGATCAAGCATCTGGACGGCAATTGCCACAGCTATATCGACGCCGAAGTCGATTTCCAGATGGCCTTGACCGTGGTGCTGAACGCCAAGACGCAGAAGTACAGCCCCTGCAACGCGACCGAGTCGCTGCTGGTGCATGCCGAGCAAGCGGGGGATTTCCTGCCGCATATCGGCGCGCTGCTGGCAGCCAGGGAGGTCGAGATGCGTGGCTGTCCACGTGCGCTTGCGCTGCTCGGGCCGCTGCCTGGCGCCAAGCTGGCGGCAGCGACCGAAGCCGACTGGAGCGAGGAATACCTGGCGCCGATCATCAGCATCAAGGTGGTCGACAGCCTCGACGAGGCGATCAGCCATATCAACCGCTACGGCTCGCACCATACCGACGCAATCCTGACGACGAACCATGGCAACGCGATGCGCTTCCTGCGTGAGGTCGATTCAGCCTCGGTGATGATCAATGCCAGCACGCGTTTTGCCGATGGCTTCGAATATGGTCTGGGCGCCGAGATCGGCATCTCGACCGACAAGCTGCATGCCCGCGGGCCGGTGGGCCTGGAAGGCCTGACCTCGATGAAATGGGTCGTGTTCGGTCAGGGCGAGGTGCGGCAGTGAACGCTGCCAGCCAGCGCAAGGCGCTGGTGCTGTTTTCGGGCGGCCAGGATTCGACCGCCTGCCTGGCCTGGGCGCTCGAGCGCTATGCGCAGGTCGAGACCATCGGTTTCGACTATGGCCAGCGGCACCGGATCGAACTCGATTGCAGGCTCGATGTGCTGCGTGAATTGCACGCGCAGTTCCCGGCCTGGTCGCCAAAGCTTGGTGAAGATCATCTGCTCGACCTGAGCCTGCTGGGCCAGCTGTCCGACACCGCACTGACCGAAGCGCGGGCGATCGAGATGCAGGCCAATGGACTGCCCAATACCTTCGTGCCGGGCCGCAATCTGCTGTTCCTCAGCTTCGCAGCGACGCTGGCTTACCGGCGCGGCGCGTCGGTGCTGGTTGGCGGCATGTGCGAAACCGATTACTCGGGCTACCCCGATTGCCGCGACAACACGTTGAAGGCCTTGCAAGTGGCGTTGAGCCTCGGCCTGGACCAGCCGATGACGATCGAGACGCCGCTGATGTTCCTGACCAAGGCGCAGACCTGGCGCCTGAGCGAGCAGCTTGGCGGCACGGCGTTGACTGACTTGATCATCGAACGCACCCATACCTGCTATCTGGGCCAGCGCGATCAGCGCCATGCCTGGGGCTATGGCTGCGGCAACTGCCCGGCCTGCGAGTTGCGAGCACGCGGCCATGCCGAATTCATGGGCCTGAGATGAGCCGCCTGTCGTGGACCGTCTTGCTGATCGCAGCGATGCTGCTGTTCTGGGGCATCGGCGCTTACAACCGCCTGATGCGACTGCGCAACGGCATCGGTGAGGCCTTTGGCCACCTCGATCAGCATCTGGGCGAGCGCGCCGTCGTCTGCAGCCAGTTGCTGACCCGGTTGCGGCCCTTGCTACCCAGCGAGCAGGCGACCTTCGATGCTTTGGAGAGCGCGCAGAACGATGCACAAGCTGCGGCCCAGGCAGCGCGGGCCAAGCCCCATGCCGGCGACCCGGTGGCCAACCTCGCCGTGGCCAGCGCGGTCCATGCTGCGGCACTGGCCCGCTTGATGTCGCTGCTTGAACATCAGGCCGAATTGCGCGAGCAGGCCGACATCGATGCGCTGGTCGACGAGCTGAAATTGATCGAACGCCAGCGCGCCTTTGCGCGCCAGGTTTTCAATCAAGCGGTGGCGCATTACAACCAGGCCACGCAACAGTTCCCGACGCGCATCCTGGCCGGTATTTACGGCTTCACCGAAGCCCGCTCACTCTGAAGCGGCAGCTCAGGTGCAGACGATCGCGCCCGAGCTATCGAGTTCACGGAACAAGGCCGACAGCGCAGTGCCCCCCATGGTGTAGGGATCGAGCCGCCCGGTTTCCGAATATTTCAGCACCAGGGCCGGGTTGAGCCGGTGCAGGTTGACCTGCCCCATCGCCCAACCGGAAAACTGACGCTCGGCGATTTCTTCGTAGCAGAGCAGGATCACATGGATGTGGCGCGGGTCGCCAACGATCTGGTTGTAGCGCGCATTGACCGCATCGCGCCCGCCTTCGAGCACCTGCATGAAGATGCCATCGGTGTAGCAAAGCAGGCCGGTGAGCCCCTCGGCGGGGTTGTGCTCACGCGACTGCTTGAGAATTACGGCAAGCTCGGTTTCGCCGATCGGGCTGTTGGAGCGGCTGGCATACATCAGGCGGACGAGCATGGTTGTGACTCCTGGTGAGACGGTAGGGTTCAGCTGGACTTGATCAGCGATAGAAATTCACGGCGCAGATTGGAGTTCTTCAAGAAGGCCCCGCGCATCACGCTGTTGATCATCTTGGTTTCGGTGTCCTTGACACCGCGCCAATGCATGCAGAAATGATCTGCCTCCATGACGATGGCCAAGCCATCGGGCTGGACGCGCTCTTGCAACTCATTGGCCAGCATCGTCACCGCCTCCTCCTGGATCTGCGGCCGGCTCATGATCCAGTCGCAGATCCGCGCGTATTTGGACAAGCCGATCAGGTTCGAATGCTCGTTGGGCAGCAGCCCGATCCAGACCCGGCCCATGATCGGGCAGAGATGATGCGAGCAGGCGCTGCGCACGGTGATCGGCCCGACGATCATCAGCTCGTTGAGCCTTGTCACGTTGGGGAATTCGGTCACCGCAGGCATCGGCACATAGCGGCCCTTGAAGACCTCGCGCACGAACATCTTGGCCACGCGCTTGGCAGTTTCCTGGGTGTTGTGATCGCTGTCGGTATCGATCACCAGCGCGCGCAGCACGTCCTGCATCTTGATCTGGACTTCGGCCTGCAACTCGTCGAGCTCGCCGTCTTCGACAAAGGCCGAAATATTGTCATTGGCGTGGTGGCGACAACCGGCATTGACGAGGCGGTAGCGGATCCTTTCGGATGCGGGCAAGATTGCCGTGGCGGTTGTTGTGCTGGTTTTGTGGTCGGGCTTGGCGCCGGTCATGATGGGACTCACTGTTCTTGAACTGCTGCCATTGTGGCCGGATTGCAAAGACCGTGCCGCCGCGGGCCTACACTGCGCCCTTGACTACCCATCTGCCCACCCAATCCCCACCGCTGCAACGTTTGCTGCTCGAAGTGGCCGATGCCGTCCAGGGCGTGCGCGACGGCAAATCGCTGACCGAGTTGCTGGCGCGCGTTCCGGCCGAAATGCGGCCGGCCACCCAGAGCCTGAGCTTTCATGTGCTGCGCGGCTTGGGCAGCGCAAGCGCGGCAAGAGTGCTGCTGGCACCGAAGGCCCCGCCGCCCAAAGTCGACAGCTTGCTGATCAGCGCGCTGGCCTTGCTCTGGCCGAGCGCCGTGCCGATCTATGCTGAACATACGGTAGTGGACCAGGCGGTCAGCGCTGCGCGCAAACGCGCGCCGGCCAGTGCCGGCTTCGTCAATGCGGTCTTGCGGCGTTTCGTGCGCGAACGAGATGCCATCGTGCAGGCCGTACTGCGCGATCCACAGGGCCGGTTCAACCATCCGCCCTGGTGGATCGACCGCACAAAAGCCGATTGGCCCGGGCCATGGCAGGCCATGCTGATGGCCAACAACGAACACCCGCCGATGACCTTGCGCGTCAATGCCAGGCATGGCACAGCAAGCGCCTATGTCGAGCGGCTCGCCGCAGCCGGGATAGCCGCGCGCCTTGTCGGGCCGCTGGCGCCGCAGGCGGTCATGCTGGAGCGCGCCATGCCGGTGACGGCCTTGCCGGGCTTTGAGCAAGGGCAGGTGTCGGTGCAGGACGCTGCGGCGCAGTTGGCCGCGCCCTTGCTGGTCGGTGCCCAGCCTGGCCTGCCGGCCATCGCCGCGGGTGCGCTGGTGCTCGACGCCTGCTCGGCGCCTGGCGGCAAAACCGCGCATCTGCTCGAACTCGCCGATCTCGACCTGCTGGCGCTCGACAGCGATGCCAAACGCCTGCTGCGGGTACAGGAAAACCTGACCCGATTGCAGCAGCAGGCCCGCTTGCAAGCGGGCGATGCGCGCGACCCTGCGGCCTGGTGGGACGGCCGGCAGTTCGACGCGATCCTGCTCGACGCGCCCTGCAGCGCCTCGGGCATCGTGCGCCGACACCCGGATGTGCGCTGGCTGCGCCGGCCCGGCGACATCGGCAATCTGGCGCAGATCCAGGCCGACCTGCTTGAAGCCTTGTGGCCGACCTTGAAACCAGGCGGGCGCCTGGTTTACGCGACCTGCTCGATTTTCAAAACCGAAGGTTCAAGCCAGATCGACGCATTTTTACAACGCCATGCGGACGCCTTTGCGGTTGAAGTAACCGGCCTGACCGGTCATCTGCTGCCTGTCGCAGACAATCACCTGCCGGCAGCGCCTTCGATGGTCGATGGCTTCTACTATGCGCTGCTGGTCAAAAAAACCTGATTTCAATCCAAGCCTTGAACAAGCCTGCCGCCACCGCCGCCAATGCCCTGCAATCAGCCATGCTGCGCTGGCTGCTGGCGACCGCTTTGCTATTGACGCTGATTGCCCCGGCATCGCATGCCGAAGGGGTCGAGCTGGTCCAGTTGAGCAGCAGCCGCAGCGAAGAAGGCCTGGAGCTGAGCTTCAGCACAAGATTCGAGTTGCCCCCTGCGGCAGAAGATGCATTGCTCAAAGGCGTGCCGATCTACTTCACCGCCGAGGCGGTGCTGCTGCGCGGCCGCTGGTACTGGCGCGATGCCAGGGTAGCCCGCGCCACCCGCACTTGGCGGCTGGCATGGCAACCGTTGACCCGCCAGTACAAGATCAGCACCGGCGGTCTGAACCAGAGCTACGCCAGCTTGAACGAGGCTTTGGCCGCGCTGCGCGGCGTCTCGGCATGGCGGATCGCTGAAAACCGCGAACTCGAAGACGGCCGCCATTACATCGAGTTCAGCTTCAAGCTCGACACCAGCCAGTTGCCGCGACCGATGCAGATCGGCCTGGGTTCACCCGATGGCTGGGGCTTGAACATCGAGCGCAGCTTGTCGCTGAACAGCGATTTCAGCTCGCGTCCCATCGCGCCATGAGCAAGCAGGCTCGTTGGGCCTGGGTCATCTCGCTGGTGGCGATAACGGGTATCGGCGGTGTGCTGGCCTTCCTGCTGTCGATCAGCGCCGGCCAACGCGGGTTCTTCGACCGCCACTATGTCTGGCTGTTCTGGGTCAATATTGCCGTCGCCCTGGCCCTGGTGCTGGTGATCGGCATGGCCGGGCTGCGCCTGTTCCTGCGCGTCAGGCGCGGCAAGTTCGGCAGCCGCTTGCTGCTCAAGCTGGCGGGCATTTTTGCGCTGGTCGGGGTGATGCCGGGGGTGATGATTTACACGGTCTCATACCAGTTCGTCAACCGCAGCATCGAGAGCTGGTTCGACGTGCGTCTGGCCAGTGCGCTGGACGCCGGCCTCAATCTCGGCCGCGGCACGCTTGACGGCATGGTCGCTGACCTGGCAAACAAGACCCGCGATGCCGCCGAGCGCATGTCCGAATCCTCTGCCGTGCCGCAACCACTGGCACTTGAGCGCCTGCGCAATCAACTCGGCGCACGCACCGTCGCCCTGGTCGGCGGCAATGGTCAGATTCTGCTTTCGGTGGGCGGCGACACCAGCTCGCTGACGCCCGACAGGCCTGCCGCCGACAAGCTGCGCCAGGCCCGCAGCGCCGGCGTCATCAGCCACCTGGAAGGGCTGGAGGACGAAGCCCAGGCATTGCAAGGCAAGGCAATGATCCGTGCGCTGGCCTTGCTGCCGAATGCCGAGATGCGGCTAGGCACCAGTGGCCTGGGTGAGCGCTACCTGATGGTGGCACAGCGGGTACCGACCGGCATGCTGATCAATGCCCTGGCTGTGCAGACGGCCAGCGTGGAATACCAGCAGCGCGCGCTTGAGCGCGATGGCCTGCGGCGCATGTACCTTGGCACGCTGACGCTGGTGCTGATTCTGGCCGTGTTCGGTGCGCTGCTACTGGCCGTGACACTGGGCAACCAACTGGCAAGGCCGCTGCTGTTGCTGGCCGATGGCGTGCGGCAAGTGGCGCAAGGCGATCTTTCCGCCAAACCGGTGTTGAGCTCGCGCGACGAGCTCGGCGGCCTGACAAGGTCATTTGCCGACATGACCCAACAGCTGGCCGAAGCGCGGGCGATGGTCGAGCGCAGCGTGGCTGATCTGGAAGGGGCACGCACGAATTTGCAGACGATTCTGGACAACCTGACCGCCGGCGTGATCGTCTTCAATGCCCAGGCGCAGATCGTCACCGTCAATCCGGGCGCCACCCGCATCCTGCGCCTGCCGCTGGCCGACTACCGGGGCCGCAGGCTTGATGAAGTGCCGCAGTTGCACGCCTTCGCCGATGCCGTGGGCCAGCGTTTTGATCAATACAGCCCCGAGGCCGGCGAGCGCGACCATTGGCAGGATGCGCTCGAATTGCAGCTTGAGGCGGGCCAGGATCTGCTGACCCTGCTGGTGCGCGGCGCCCAGTTGCCGGATGACGCGCGGCTGATGGTCTTCGATGACATCTCCGAGGTGGTTTCGGCCCAGCGTTCGGCAGCCTGGAGCGAAGTCGCCCGGCGCCTGGCGCATGAAATCAAGAACCCGTTGACGCCGATCCAGCTCTCAGCCGAGAGGCTGCAGCACAAGCTCGAATCGAAGCTGGAAGGTGCCGATCAGGCGATGCTGATTCGTTCCGTCGCCACCATCGTCAACCAGGTGCAGTCGATGAAGCAGTTGGTCAACGAGTTCCGCGACTATGCCCGCCTGCCTTCAGCAACCTTGAAAGCCCTGGACCTGAACGATTTGGTGACCGACGTGCTGTCGCTTTACGCCGAGGACCAAGAGCGTGGCCGCCTGCGAGCCGAGCTCGATCCGGCACCTCCGCTGATCAGCGGCGACGCGACCCAGTTGCGCCAGGTGATCCACAACCTGGTGCAGAATTCGCTCGACGCGGTGCAGGACCGCAGCGACGGCCAAGTGCTGGTGCGCACGCGGCAGGCTTACACTGAAGCCGGTGCACCGCTCGCGCTACGCCTGCAAATCATCGACAACGGTCATGGTTTTGCCGAGAAAGTGCTGAAGCGTGCATTTGAACCCTATGTCACGACCAAGACCAAAGGCACCGGCCTGGGCTTGGCCGTTGTGAAGAAAATAGCTGATGAGCATGGCGCCCGCATCCGTTTGTCGAACCTGCATCTGCAGGCAGATGAGGCCCTGCCCGTGATCGGCGCACAAGTTTCCTTGTCCTTTTCAAAACTCGCGACAGCAATGGCCGAAGTTGGCGCAGTGCAATATCCCGCATAGTAGGTATCCATGGCAACAATTCTTGTAGTCGACGACGAACTTGGCATCCGTGCCCTGTTGTCAGAAATCCTCAGCGATGAGGGTCATACGATCGAAATCGCCGAGAACGCTGCGCAAGCGCGCGCAGTGCGCGAGCGACTCCGCCCCGATCTGGTCCTGCTCGACATCTGGATGCCCGATGTCGACGGCATCACCTTGCTGAAGGAATGGGGCGCCATCGGCATGTTGACCATGCCCGTCATCATGATGAGCGGCCACGGCACCATCGACACCGCGGTGGAAGCCACCAAGCTGGGCGCGATCGCCTTTCTGGAAAAGCCGATTACCCTGCAAAAGCTGTTGCGCGCCGTCGAGCAAGCGCTGGTCAAGGCCGCCCCGCGGCCGGTTGCCATCGCCGGCATGGCAGGCTTCACACGCAGCGGCGTCAGCCCGCAGCCGGTCATGCACAGCCTGGCGCAGCATTCGGTGCAGGCGCCTCCCGGCCTGGCGTCGATCCAGCCCTTCGACCTTGATCGGCCCTTGCGCGAGTCGCGCGACGCCTTCGAAAAGTCCTATTTTGAATTCCATCTCGCCAAGGAAAACGGCTCGATGACCCGCGTTGCCGAGAAGACCGGCCTTGAGCGCACCCATCTCTATCGCAAGCTCAAGCAACTCGGCGTTGATCACAGCCGCAACAAGAAAAACAACGGAAACTGATGCTAGAATTCGCCTCTTCGCTGATTTTGGACTGGCTCAGCCAGCCCCGAAAAAGCCGAGAAAAGGCCTGGTAGCTCAGTCGGTAGAGCAGCGGATTGAAAATCCGCGTGTCGGTGGTTCGATTCCGCCCCGGGCCACCAAAAAAGCAATGGAATGAAGCACCTAGCGCCACAAGCATTAGGTGCTTTTTTCTTGGGCGGCTTGCTGTGCAGCAGTTTGCCTTCGCCCGCCCCCTAACGGCGCCGCGCCCAGCGCTTCTAGCAAGCACAAACCGACAGGAACGTCGTATCGACCGCGGCGAACGTGGCTGGGTTCGGTCGCTTGCCTCCGCCGCCCGGGCGATCGTGCAGTTCGCATTCTTTGCAGGCGCTTGCTGAGGGTCCAGAGCGTTCACGTCGCGAGAGTTCGCCACACGGCACCCACAGTCAGTCGGTCAACCACGGGGCCAACTTGGGGGTTGCTACCGGTCAAAAAAACGCCTGAGTCTTTGTAAAACTAGTGAAAACACTTCCTGATTAGAAAGGTGCCTCAGCATGGTGTCTGACTTTGTGTTGGTTGAATGGAGCGCACTTTGCGACGTCAACGATCAGTTCCGTTACCAATTTACGCAAATCGAACCGTCGGTTGAAGCGGTAGGCGAATGCAGCCAAATAATGGGCGGCGTATTTGCGGTACTTCAATGCGTGATAAGCCCCGGCCAATGTGGTTTTCAGATTTCCAAGAACCGTATTGACCCAGTGAAATTGCGGCAGGTCTCGCGGCTTGCGCGCACCAACGACCACTGGATAGTGGATGCAGCCAGCGGCGGTCACGGCGGCAAAGCAACCCAATCCATCGCTGATGACCGCGCAGTCGGGAGACAAGGATGCTTTCGCCCACTTGCCAATGGCGTCGGCGGTGAAGCCACTCACCATGCTGAGCTTCAGAAATCGGGGTCGACCTCTGTCATCCAGAGAAACGGCCGCTACGAACGGCACCTTGTTCTCCGATCCACGACCCGCCTTGCCGCCCGTGCGCTCGCCACCAAGGTAGGCGTCGTCGACTTGGACGGCGCCCTCGAGCCGATGGCCGGCGTCGCTCGCGGCCATGGCGCGGTTGATCTTGTGGTGCAGCAGCCAAGCGGTCGGGTAGCTCACACCGAGTTGGCGTTTGAGCGCCAGCGCAGACAA
>CAMDHE010000051.1 GCA_945898095.1 Roseateles toxinivorans
GGCGTCGAGGCTCGGCGCACGCATCACTTTCTTTCACGCCACGCCCGATTACAGCGCCACCGGCGAGGGCGCGCTGATCATGACGCTGGAGCCGACGATGTTCGTCGAAGCCGCACTCGGCGACACCCATGTCTTGCTGAGCAAGGCCATGGCTTGCGCCAATGCAGCCAAAGTGCCTTGCACTTCGGCCGCAGTGACCAGCGACAAGCCGGCCGAAGCCATCATCGAAGCTGCGCTGGGCCATGGCTGCGACCTAATCGTGATGGCCTCACGCGGCAAGGGGCGTGGCGCATTGGCGGGCTGGCTCCACAGCACCCAGACCGAACTGGTGTTGCGCCAGTCGCCGGTGGCCTTGTTGGTGACCCGGGTAGCGGCAGCGCGACCGATCACCGATGCCGAGCGTGCGCTTGCCATCATCCAGGACGAGCATCGCTCGATCGCGGTGGTCGTCCAATCGATGCGCGATCTGGTCAACGAGGCACAGTTGGCCAAGCGCGAACCCGATTTCAATAGCCTGACCCGCATGCTTTCATACCTGCGCGAATTTCCGTCCCAGTTGCACCATCCCAAGGAAGAAATGCACTTGCACCGCTTGCTGCGTTTGCGCGATCCGGGCAGCGACGCGCTGCTGATTGATGTCGAATCCCAGCATCTGACCGAACACCGCTTGATTGACCGCGTATCCTTCTGTCTGGCGCTGCAAGACATCGCGGCCGAGGATGGCGACGAAGCGCTCGCCGATGCGGTCAATAGTCTGGCGGCCCATGTTCTCAGGCATATCGGTCTCGAAGAGCGTTCGGTTCTGCCGCTGGCGCGACTCCACCTGCAGGATCCGGATTGGACCGAGATCGCCACAGCTTTCGCGGCCAACGATGACCCGCGTTTTGGCGATCTGCCAAGCGCGGAGTTCCGCCGGCTTTTTACCCGGATTGCCAACCGGGTCGCCGACACAAAGCTGAGCAACTGATCAGCGGGCTCAGGCGGATTTTTTCGGCTAATTTGGTATCCTGTAAGGCAGATGCCAGTTCGGTGCGGTGAACTCGCACCTTTATTTATTTCAATCAGCAAGGGGATACAGGCGATGAGTCAACGTGATGTGGTGGTATTGGGTGCAGCCCGCTCTGCAATTGGCACTTTCGGTGGCGGATTGGCCGACATCGAGCCGGCTGAATTGGCCGGGACCGTGATGAAGGAAGCCGTCAAGCGTTCGGGCGTTGACCCCGCCTTGATCAACTATGTGACGGTCGGCAACACCATCCCCACCGAAAGCCGTTTCCCTTACGTGGCCCGCGTTGCTGCCATTCAGGCCGGCTTGCCGATGGATTCGGTCGCGATGTCGGTCAACCGCTTGTGCTCTTCGGGCCTGCAGGCGATCGTCACCACCGGCCAGAACATTCTTCTCGGCGATTGCGACTACGGCGTAGGTGGTGGCGTCGAAGTGATGAGCCGCGGCGGCTACCTGTCGACGGCAATGCGCAGCGGCGCACGCATGGGCGACACCAAGCTGGTCGACATGATGGTTGCGACGCTGACCGATCCATTCGGCGTTGGCCATATGGGCATCACCGCCGAGAACCTGGTGGCCAAATGGGGCATCACCCGCGAAGAGCAGGATGCGTTGGCCGTCGAGTCGCATCGCCGTGCTGCAGCTGCCATCGCTGAAGGCCGTTTCAAATCGCAGATCGTGCCTATCGTGAAGCAGACCCGCAAGGGCGAAGTGACCTTCGACACCGACGAACATGTCAAGGTCGGCACGACGATGGAAACGCTGGCGAAGATGAAGCCGGCGTTCAAGAAAGACGGTTCAGTGACCGCGGGCAATGCTTCGGGCATCAATGATGGCGCGGCCTTCTTCGTGCTCGCCGACGCGGCGGTTGCTGCGGCTGCCGGCCACAAGCCGATGGCGCGGATCGTGTCCTATGCAGTCGCTGGTGTGCCCAACGAGATCATGGGTGAAGGCCCGATCCCGGCGACCAAGCTGGCGCTGAAAAAGGGCGGCCTGACACTTGACCAGATCGACGTGATCGAAAGCAACGAAGCCTTTGCAGCGCAAGCGATTGCAGTGTCGCGCGGCCTCGGTTTCGATCTCAGCAAGGTCAATCCGAACGGCGGCGCGATCGCCCTCGGCCATCCGGTCGGTTGTTCCGGCGCCTTCCTGGCCACCAAGGCGATCTACGAGTTGCACCGCACTGGCGGCCGCTATGCGCTGGTGACAATGTGCATCGGCGGCGGGCAGGGCATCGCGGTAGTGTTCGAACGTCTGTAAACAACATCTATCCCGTGAGGGAGAACGGCCTTCAAGGCCAGGGGTGGTGCAGCAGCACCGCCCCGTCAATCCGGCAAGTCAGCCGGGCTTCGGGTGGGTATTTGACCTGACCCGGTCGGTCCTTGTGTCTGCACAGCCGATTCAGTACCGCTAGTGCCTTGCCCCCAACGTGCGGCGACGCCGGCGTGAAAAACTGGTTTTCGACAAACACGCGACACCGGACGCCAGCAATGTCTTTCGGGCATCGAATGTCACCGCAACTTCAGAACGAGGCCAAAGCAATGGGCAGATTAAACGCCTATACATATGTGTATGCTATATCTATGCGCATTGAGGTCACCGGTTGATTCCACCGCGACATCCTGTGACGCAGCAGTGCAGTCATCGATACTGAGCAAAGGACGGGCACCGAAGTGAAGACCATTGAAAGCGGAGCGACGGTCAGTTCGTTCTTCCGGGAATCGGTATCACGTTTCCCAGGCAACGAAGCGGTCGTTGCAGAGGATGTGCGCCTGAGCTATCACGATATGGGGAGTGCCGTCGCCTCTTTCGCTACAAAGCTTTCTTCGCTGGGTGCGAAGGACCGTCGGGTGGCACTGGTCATGGGCAATGGCGCAGCGATTGTGGTCGCGCTCCATGCAATCTGGGAAGCAGGCGCACAAGCTGTGCCGTTGAACCCCGACTACACGGATCGCGAGTTTGAAGAGATCCTTGAAGACGCGGATGTGTGGATCACCATCTGCGGTGCATCCCAGCATGACAGGATTGGTGAACTGCTCAGTCGCCGCAGTCGCTCCCTTGTACTCGTGCTCGACTCTATCGACCTGGCCGACCTAGTCACAGGAACTGGCGAGATCTTGGGCCAACTGCCCCATCCAGATTCGTTGGCAATCCTTCAGTACACCGGCGGAACCACCGGTCGGTCCAAGGGGGTAGCGCTGACTCATCGAACGGTCGCTGTCAACGTCATGCAGCGCGATGAGGCGATTCCTATGCAACCAGGCAAGGAGCGAATTCTCTGCGTCACGCCGCTCTACCATGCCTACGCTACCGCAATGGCACTCTTCCCCGCGCTCTCGAGCGGAGGGGCGCTGGTCATCCTGACGCGGTTCAAGCCAGAGGCGGTTTTCGATGCGATCGAATGCGAACGAATCACCCTCTTCGCGGGTGCGCCTTCAATCTACAACGTCATGGTGACCCATCCGGAATTCGAACGCCGAGACCTTTCCTCACTGGCTGCCAGTTTCTCGGGTTCGGCGCCCTTGGCGGTGGACGTACTTGAACGCTGGCAGCGTGTGTCCGGCGCGCCGATCCTGGAAGGTTACGGGCTCACCGAGGCATCGCCGATCATCACATTCAATCCAAGGCATGGAACCCGCAAGGCGGGGTCGGTGGGTCCAGCCGTCAAGGGAACCACCGTGGAGGTCGTGGATACGGAAGGGGGTACCCAAGCGCTGGCCGCCGGCAACATTGGTGAGGTGCGGGCGCGCGGTCCGCAGTTGATGAAGGGCTACCGTAACAGACCGAAGGAGACTGCCGATGCGATCCGCGACGGCTGGCTCTATACCGGCGACCTCGGTGAACTTGATGAAGACGGGTACTTGTTCATCCGTGGTCGCAAGAAGGAAATGGTGATCGTTGGTGGCTTCAATGTCTACCCGCGTGAAATTGAGGAAGTACTGTTCACCCTGGATGGAGTGCTGGACTGCGCAGTTGTCGGCGTTCAGGATCCGCGCTTGGGTGAAGCGGTGCATGCATTTTTGGTACGCGACGGCGCATCGCTCAGTGCGGACCGTGTGATGGAGCACTGTTCCCGGAATCTTGTTCGTTACAAGCTCCCAGCTCGGGTCAATTTTGTCCAAGTGCTGCCGCGAACCGCTGTGGGCAAGCTGGACCGAACAGCGCTCGGTAAGTTGGCCGAGGAACTGGTGCGCGCGGGGGAGCCGGAATGAGTAGCTACAGGCCACCTCTTGACGAAATCTACTTTGCGCTGCGCACTTGGGCGAAGCTTCCGGCCTTGCTCAATCCGCCCGCCATCCCTGATTTTCCTGATGCCGAAACCATCTCTGCCGTGCTGAATGGAGCCGGTCGATTTGCTGTCGAAGTGCTGGCGCCGCTGGACGTGATCGGGCACCGTGAAGGCTGCGAGTTGCGTCCGGATGGTAGCGTCCGCACGCCGAATGGCTGGAAGGAGGCTTACGCGCAGTTCGTCGCTGCAGATTGGAATACGGTCAACTTTCCTTCACAGGTGGGTGGCCAGGGCCTTCCCTCTCCCGTGGCCATTGCCGTCGCGGAGATGTTCGAAGGTGCGAACCTCGCGTTTTCTCTGGCTCTCATGCCGTTTGCCGGCGTGGTGGCTTTGCTTGACCGGTTCGGAACTAACGACCAAAAAAGCCGCTACCTTGCGCCCTTGGTCAGTGGGCGCTGGTCGGCGACGCTGGCGATGACGGAGAGCCATGCCGGCACCGATATTGGCGCGTTGCGCATGTCAGCATCCCGGCTGACCGAAGGATTTGGATTGCGTGGCCAGAAGGTCTTCATCAGTTATGGCGCACATGATTTGAATGAAAACATCTTGCACTTTGTGCTGGCGCGCGATCCGGCCGGTCGCGCAGGGGCGAAAGGGCTGTCTCTCTACCTTGTGCCAAAGCGACTTGTGAATCCGGATGGATCCCTTGGTGAACTCAACGACGTGCAGTGCATCGCGGTCGAAAGGAAGATGGGAATACATGGAAGTCCGACGACAACTCTGTTGTTCGGGGCAAAAGGCAGCGCTTGGGGCGAGCGTCTGGGCGATCCCTGCAAAGGACTGGACCACATGTTTGTCGTCCTTAATCGTGCCCGACTCAACATTGGAGTGTTCGGGCTGGCATCTGCGGAGCGTGCTTGGCAGATTGCAAATGCCTATGCCAATCAACGGGTACAAGGCTTGGACGCGGCTGGGCATCCCTGCGTGATTGCGCGGCATCCTGATGTACGTCGAATGCTTCTGGAGATGCAAACCGGCGTCGACGCCATGCGGGCGGTCTGCTACTACGCGGCCGGCTTGCTTGAGCGGTCGCAGCGCGACGATGCCCCGGAAAAGCAGGATCAATGGCGTAGGCGACTCGACTTTTTGACGCCGGTCGTCAAGGGATGGGTCACCGAATTTGCTTACGAGACAGCCGGGACTGGCGTCCAGGTCGCTGGCGGAGCCGGCTATATGGATGAGTCGCCGGCCTCGCGTTGTCTGCTGGAGGCGCGGGTTCACACCATCTATGAAGGAACGACGGGAGTCCAGGCAATGGACCTGACGCTGCGCAAGGTGGCCAAGGACGGCGGCAAGGCTGCGGCCGAACTCCTTGATGAGATGGGCTCGATCTGGCCGATCGCTGCCCGCGCTGCCCGACTGGACGGCAATCTGGCGGACATCAAGGACGCCTTGTCCATGCTCGCAGCGGCCACTGATTGGATTGTCGGACATGCCGCATCAAAGCCGGCTGCTGTTCAGGCGGTCGGCGTTCACTATCTGATGATGTGGGGCTATGCAATCGGTGCATGGCTGATTACGACTGCGGCCCAGGAGCAGCCGTCAAGGGCTGCCAGGGCGAATTTTTTCCTGAGACACCGGTTGCCCCGCGTGCAGATGCATTGGCGGGTCATCGAGCATGGTGCGGATGAGGCCGCAGATGAGCTTGTTCAGGACAGCTCGTAGTCCGCCATCATCCGTTCCGTCCGCGCGCCAGCTATAAATGGGAATATGGCCTTGTGCTCGGGATGATCGCGGTAGATCTCGAGGGCGGCCCGGTCCTCGAACTCGGCGTACAGCGCCAAGTCGCCGCTGGTCTCGGAGTGCACGAAGTCGATGCCAACCTCGATTTTGAGCAAGCCCGGAATCTTGCCTTGTAGCGCTTCCAACTTTTCCTTGATCAGCACGGCGTTCTGGGCCGCCGTGTTGCCATGAGCTTCCGGCTTGAGACGCCAGATGATGATGTGCTTGATCAATTTTTTCTCCCACTGATATTTTAAAAGCATAAACATATATGTAAGATAGCACAATCGTCAAGGAGATTTAAATGTCCCGTCCCTCCATCGGCCGCCACCTTGCGGCTCTGGTCATCCCGTTCAAGGAAAACTTCGACATCGACGAATCAGCACTGCGCCAGTTGTGCCAATTCATGCTGAAGGTCGATGGCATTGACGGACTCGTGGTCAACGCCAATGCCGGCGAGGTAGATTCGCTGACCGAGGAAGAGCGTCTCCATGTGTTGCGCGTGGCCCGGGACGAGGCGCATGCCGCTGGCAAATTGGTGGTTGGCGGCGTTGTACCAGTCCCGGGGACGAACGAGGCGGCGGTACGTACAGCCCGAACGATGCAGGATGAAGGCGCCGACGCGCTGCTTTTGCTCGGCCCGGCCTCTTTTGCCAGGGGCGTGGATGCCACGCCGGAAGTTGCCGGCAAGTACGCCCAGGATGTGGCGTCCGCAGTAAAAATACCAGTCATCTATTTCATGCAGGGTCCCATGTCCGGCATCAATTACTCGCCGGAAACCGTCAGGCAGATCTGTAGCGTTGACAATATTGTTGCCATCAAAGATACGATGTGGACGCCGCAAGGATTCGACGCGAACATCAAGTTGCTGCGCAATCTCGGTCGCGGAACCGTGGTACTCAGTGGCAATGACAATTGCCTGTTCCATAACTTCGCCTCGGGGGCGCAAGGAACGCTGCTAATCCTCCATTTGGTCATGGCCGAAGCGATTCTTGCAATGGAGGCAGCGATTTTGTCGAACGACCTCGACACAGCACGCAAGATCCACGAGCGACATGAGGCATTAGTGGGCCTGCTGTTCGCACGGCCGATGCTGAAGATGCCCAGTCGCGTGAAGTTCGCCCTCAAGCAGATGGGCGTCATCCCCTCGGACCTCACACGTTCGCCCATTCCGCCGGTTTCGGCCGAAGAGGCCAAAGCCATCTCAGTGCAATTGAGAGAGCTCGGCATCACGAACTAAGGAGTCTTGGGTGGACCTCGGTATCAGGGATCAAGTAGCCGTCGTGGCTGCCGGAACACGGGGAATCGGCCTGTCGTGCGCCCTAGCGCTGGCCCGGGAAGGCGCGCGCGTTGCCGTGTTCGGCCGTGATCAGGCATCGTTGGCTAGTTGCGCTCGCGAGATTACTGCGATTGCGGGTTCGCCATGCCTGGCGCTGCAGGGCGACCTGCTGGAGGCCGATTCCGTCGCCAACGTGTTTGCTCAAGTCCGGGAACGACTTGGCCCCGTGAGGATCCTTGTTGCCAACTCGGTCGGACCACCGCCCGGCAGCTTCGATGTGGCAACGGATGAGGCTTGGCTTCGCGCCTTCGAAGGCGCCTTCCTCTCGACGGTCCGCATGGTCCGTGCCGTATTGCCTCAGATGCTTGAAGCCGGCTGCGGCTCGGTGGTAGCGGTTCAGTCTAGCTCCGTGAAGCAGCCTATACCCGGAATGTTCCTGTCAAACGGTGTGCGCCCCGGTGTCGCCGGTCTGATGAAATCCCTGACCCAGGAATATGCCAAAAAGGGACTGCGCTTCAACGTGGTGTGCCCAGGTCGCATCCACACAGAGCGGTTCATGAACGTAGAAAAGTCGCATGGTGGCGATACGGATGCACGCATTGCCCGATCGGCTGCCGAGGTGCCGATGGGCCGACTGGGGCATCCCGACGAAGTTGCGGACGCCGTTCTTTTCCTGGCGTCTGCGCGAGCTTCGTACATCACGGGATCAGTGTTGTCCGTCGACGGCGGCAATGTACGCGGCCTGTATTGAGGATCAACGATGGCGCTTTACGACCTCGAGAGCTATCTGTTTAAATTGAAGAATGATCCGATGTCGCAGCGAGCTCTGGTGGCTGATCCGAAATCGCACTTGGCTGTCCAGGCCATCGATGAAACTGCAAAGAACGCTATTTTGAACAAGGACATTGGAGCCTTGTGGCAGATGGGCGTCCATCCTCTCCTGCTGGTGCCGCTCTCTCGCTTCCTCGGAATGACGCCACTTGAGTATCGGCAGCGGCTCGCGCCGCACAAGGGCATTCGGTCTATCCGTAGCAGTTGGGAAGGGTGAAGATGAAAGGCGCGATTGTCTTTGCCGCCGGTGTCAGTCACGCGCCCCACATCACAGGGTTCCCCGACCACGCGCCTGTGGAAAGCAAGGTGCGTTTCTACGCGGCCATGAACGAGGTCGGTGCGCGCCTGCGGGCTGCGCGGCCGGACGTGGTGGTGGTGGTCTCATCGGACCATTTTCACAACCTCTTCACAGACAGAATGCCTGCCTTTTGCGTAGGCATGGCTGCCGAGCATCAGGGGCCAGCCGAACGCTGGATCCGGATTGAGCCATTTTCAGTGAAGGGTGCCCCGTCGTTTGCGCGCGCTGTGATGCAGCATGCTTTCAGGCTGGGGATGGATCCGGCTTTTTCGGACCATGTGGTGCTCGAACATGGGTTGGCGGTGCCACTTTCCTTCCTGACCCCGGAATTCGACTATCCCGTCCTGCCAATCCTGCAAAACTGCATGGTGCCGCCCCTGCCACCCCTGCACCGCTGCTATGCCTTCGGTCAGGTACTTCGGGCAGCAGCAGAAGCTCAGGGGCTGCGCGTCGCCGTCGTCGGCACGGGAGGCTTGTCGCATGCGCCCGGCTCGCCCGACGCTGGCCGGATTGACATTGAGTTCGATCGAGCATTCCTCGAGATGTTGCAGACGCGGCCGATGGACGTCCTCGGTCTTACCGATGAACGAATTGACGCAGCTGGCTTCGGGACCTGGGAGATCCGGCAATGGGTTACGGCCTTGGGAGCAGCCGGCGGCGGCAAGGCTGAAGTACTTGCCTACGAACCTGTTGAAGCTTGGGAAACCGGTTGTGGTGCGGTCGTGTTTTCGCTGGAGAGTTGAAGGAGAAATATGAAAGCCAGTCGAATCGACCTGCGCGCACTGGTCAGGCCCGAAAAGGGCCTGATCGGCAAGGCGATCTTCTCTGATGAGGATGTCTATCGCAGAGAGTTGCAACAGATATTCGCGCGCTGCTGGCTGTACCTCGGCCATGAATCTCAATTGGCTCAGGAGAACGATTTTTTCACCACGCTGATGGGAGCAGATACCGTCATCGTGACTCGGTCAGGCGGGAAAATCCGTGCCTTCCTTAACGCCTGCACGCACCGTGGCATGAAGGTCTGCCGGACAGACCGCGGCAATGCGGCTGACTTTACCTGCCCGTACCATGGCTGGTGCTTCTCCTCATCGGGAGATCTGGTGGGCGTCCCTGGCATGCGTGAGGCCTACAACCACAAGCTTGACACCAAGCAATGGGGACTAAGGGAGGTCGCGCAACTGGATACCTTTCATGGTCTGATTTTTGCCACATGGTCCGCCGATGCGCCTTCACTGGCGACTCACCTGGGCGATATGAGTTGCTACTTGGACCGAATGCTCAACCGAATGGAAGGTGGTGTCGAAATGATCGGCGCCGTCCAGAAATGGGAGATGCCGGTGAACTGGAAGCTGATCGCCGAGAATTTTCTGGGCGATTCGTATCATGTGGGGACGACGCATGGGTCGGTGGTCGATATTGGTTTTCGCAAGCGGCCGAAAAAAGAGGGCTACCAGATTTCCATCCGCGGCGGCCATGGATTCGGCTCTGAGCTTGGCGGCTTTGGCGCCAGTGCCGAACCCACGCCCTATGAGACCTACCTGAACACTGTTCGGTCAAAGCTGACGGCCGCGCGCAATCCGGTCGACCAGTTCATCCCCTTGGGCCATGGCACGATCTTCCCGAACATGTCGTTCCTGGACGGCGTGAAGTTCAGGATGATCCGCATGTCGCATCCCAGGGGGCCTGGAATGACCGAGAGCCACACCATGTGTTTTGTCGACAAGGCGCTGCCTGAACACTTGCGCGATGAAGTCCGCAGAAGTTTCATCCTGGCGTTTGGCCCGAGCGGGATGTTCGAGGTCGAAGATGGCGAGGTTTGGGGTGAGGTCTGCGACGGTCTGCGTGGGCATGTCGCCTCATCCATGGATTTCAATTACCAGATGGGCCTTGGCCAGGACGTACCGGTCAGTGAAAAGTTCGGCGGAGACCTTCCTGGCCGGGCGGGCTGGTACTGGAGCGAGGTCAACCAGCGCGAGTATTACCGCCGCTGGCTGGAACTCATGGAGGCAAAATGAGCGGCCTTGGCGACGCACAACTGTATTTCGAGGTTCGCAGCTTTCAGGCGCGGGAGGCCGTGGCGCTACAGACTGCTGACTACGATACTTGGCTTGCCATGATGATGCCTGATGTGACTTACCGCGTTCCAGTGGTCAGCGTGGGCGAGGATGTGGCGGCCTCCGAATCTGGCACCCGCGAGCTCGCGCATTACGACGACACTTTAGAGACTCTCAGAATCCGGGTGGCACGCATGCGCAGCCGCATGGCGTGGACGGAAATTCCACCGTCGCGGGTTCGTTATTTCGTCGATCCCATCATGATCAGGGCCGAAGGTGAGGATGTCTTCGTCACAAGTAACTTCACGGTCTACCAAGCCCGCTTGCAGCGCGAAGAGAACTGGTATGTCGGCAGGCGCGACGACCGCCTGCGGCGCATCGGGGGCCAACTCCTGCTGGCCGAGCGTGTGGCGGTCATCGACCGCGCCGTTCTGCCGGGCAAGAACCTCACTGTTTTTATCTGAGTATTTCAATGGCCACCATCGACCCGGCTGGGAAGCAAGTCCTGGTCGACCAGATCATCAATCTATTGACCGTCCGGGCGACCCGGGCTGAGGCAGCCGAATGAGTTGGGTACGGGTCGCCGACGAGACTGAGATCTTTGAGGGTTATGGGTTCGCTGCGACCGCAGGAATCCGCCACATCGCAATCTTCAAGGTGGAAGACAGCTTGTATGCGTGCGAAGGAATCTGCACTCATGCGCACGCGTTTCTTGCCGAAGGGTATGTCGAGGGCGACGAGGTGGAATGTCCGATGCACTTAGGCCGATTCAATTTCCGGACTGGAAAGGCTGTCTGTGCGCCTGCTCGGGTGGATCTCAACACTTTCCCCGTCGAAGTTCGCGACGGCGGCGTTTTTGTCGATATACCAGCCTGACTTCTGCGGCTTTTTCAGCGAATCCGCGGCGATACTTTCGCAATCTTGCCCTTGGTCCTGTCCTGTGTCAGGTCCATGTCGAAGCGAAACTGGAATCGATCACCGCGAAACCAGATTTCCGGAGTGTGAACAAGCCGGCCGTCGCTGGCGAACAGCGCCCCCTTGAAAAGCAGCACCGGTGTAAGCGGGTCGATTTCGAGTAAACGGGAAATTTGCAGTGGTGGCGTAACAGATTCCAGGTTGATTTCCACGTTCCTCAGGTCTAGCCCGAACTGCTCGCGGAGGATTCGGAACATGGGGTAGCGGCGCAACTTGACGAGCGTCATTTGCTTGCCGAATTCGGGCAAGACGTGGTGCACCGAATAGCTCCATGGCCGGCCATCAATGCGGGCTATGCGGCAGATTTCGTAGACCTTGTCAGATTCAAATCGCAGGCGCAGGTGCGCCGGCGTGTCCACAAGCTTCTTCTCGAGAATCTCCGTACCCGCGTCGAACTCGTCAGAAAACATCAATTCAAGCGCAGATTGGGTATTCATCTCCAGCACGGAGATGTCCTTCCGCACAAACGTTCCGCGCCCGCGGTGCCGTTCGATCAGGCCTTCATCCTCAAGTTCACGAAGCGCGCGCTGCACCGTGATCACGCTTACGGCATAGTCCTCGACGAGTTGAAGCTCAGTCGGCAGTTTGGCGCCTGGCAGGTAGGTCCCCCGGGTGATTTCCGCGCGCAAGAGTTGGGCGATCTGGTAAGTAATCGGAATTTTTCTTGAGTACATGAACTGAGTTCAGGAATCGGAGCTTGACAGAGAAACTGCGATGTCGGACGATACAATACCTATATCCATATATGTATGAGTTCTCGTTAAAAATTTGGTAACTTTTTTCATTTCATCGCAAGTATTGAGGAGACATCATGATCAATCGCAGAACTTTCGCCAAACATGCCGGACTGGCCGCGGTTACCGGTATTGTCCCCGGTATTGCCAGCGCCCAGGCCAGCCGTGAACCCCGCCGCATCGGATTCCTCATGCCCCTTACCGGCGGTTCGGGCAAGTTGGGCCAGATGATGCTTGAAGGTGCGACAGTTGGCGTCGATGAGATCAATGCCGGTTCAGGCGCGGGTGGCCGACTCATCGAACTCGTCCAGGAGGATAGCCAGGCCTTAGCCCAGCAGGCTATTGCAGGGTTCAGAAAGCTGGTCGACGTCAACAAGACGGATGTCATTTTTACCGGTTGGACAGCGGTCGTCTCGGCGATCGCACCACTTGCCAGTGAATCGAAAGTGATGCTGGTGTCTGCCAGCACGGCATCGCCTGCCGTGCGTGGCATTTCGCCATTCTTTCAATCGACATGGATGTTCGACGACGAGACGGTCAAGCTGATTCTGCCGTACGCCAAGGACAAGCTGAAGGTGAAGTCACTGGCTGTCCTGACCGTCGTGAGCGATCTTGGCACCGCGCTTGCTCAGGCTGTCAAGGCAGACTGGACCCGCATCGGCGAGCAGATCGTCGCGGAAGATGTCCACCAGCCCGCCGAGGCCAACTTCCGCCCGATCTTGATCAAGCTATTGGGTGCCAAGCCGGATGCGATTTACCTCACGAGTTCCAATGGCAAGCAGTTGGCGCAGATCGTAAGACAAGCCAGGGAAATCGGCTACAAGGGCATTTTTCTGAGTTATGGCGCCTTCGAGGATCCGGAGGTACTCACACTGGGGACGCAGGCGGACGGCTGCTATTACTCCTCGCCATCCTACGACGCGGCAAATCCGGGACCTACAGGCCGCAAGTTTGTGGATGCCTTCCAGAAAAAGTACAGCCGACTGCCCAATGTTCACCAGGCCAATCACTACGATCTCGTGCTCCTTTATAGCGCCGTTGCCGACGGCCTGGCCAAGCAGAACAAGGCTTTGACGGGTGCGAGCTTCCGAGACTACCTCAGCGCCACAATGCCGCAGTACCAGGGTGCAGCTGGCGCCTACAAGTTCAACTTCAAGGACGGCAGTGTGCTTCGGTCGTCAATCGTAAAAGTCGTGCGCGACGGAAAGTTTACGAAACTCGATGATCTGAGCTGAAGTTTGGACGGCGCATGGAGCAGTTCACTCTTTTTATCAACCTGCTCCTTGATGGACTCGCGACAGGCTGCCTCTATGCGCTGGCGGGCATCGGTTTTTCTTTGCTGTGGTGGTTGGCGGATATTGTTCACCTTGCCCATGGCGGGGTGATTATTGCCTCAGGCTATGCCGGCTACCTTGTTCTCACTAAGTTCGGCGCCCCCCTGTGGATGGCGCTGGCGGCATCGATCCTGACTGCCGTGATGCTGGGCATGCTGATTGACAGGCTGGCTTACCGGCGACTTGCGAAGCGTGGGTCTGGTGAAATGGGGATGCTGACAGTATCTTTGGGCCTGTTGATTTGCCTTGAGTACGGCGTAACCCTCATCTTCGGGCCCGAAGGTGTGCAGGCCGATCCTGGGCCTGCGCGAATACCGCTGTTTCCGAGCTCCGGCGTTTTGCTTGATGGCTATACGCTGTCGGTTGTTGCCGGCACGGCAGCTGTATTCGCCGGGCTCGCATTCCTGATGCGGTACAGCCAACTTGGAATCAACATGCGCGCCGTCGCAGAGAACCCGTCGCTAGCCCACTCTTTGGGCATCAAGACGCTCCAGGTGACGACCGCTGCGAGTGCCTTGGCGGCTGCCGCCGGCGCGCCAGCGGCGCTCGTCTACCTTTACAGCCGTGGACTAACCCCGCACGATGCCATCCACATTGTACTCATGGGGGCGATCGTAGCAATTTTTGGTGGACGCGGGTCCATCGCCGGAGCGATGATCGCTGCGCTGTTGATCGGCATCGCCGAGAGTGTCATGGTCTGGTTCTTCGCCGCGGGCTGGCGCGAGGTCATGACCTTCGGACTTCTCTATCTCCTGCTACTCGTGCGGCCGGAAGGCTTGCTCGGGGCCAGTTCCCGCTGAAACCAACTGATGGGTTACCTCGTCCACATCCTTAGCACGGCGGGTATTTTCGCCATTTTGGCGCTTGCCCTCGACTTGCTTGTCGGCTTCGGCGGGATGATGTCGCTGGCTTCTGGGGTCTTCTTCGGTATCGGTGCTTACTCCAGCGCGTTATTGCTTAAAGCGGGATGGTCGATGCCGGTGGCCATGCTCTTCGGCATGGGGTTCTCCACTGTCCTGAGTTTGGTCATCGCTTTGCCTGCGATCCGAATTCGTGGTGTCTATCTCCTGATAGTGACAATTTCTGTTCAGATGATCTTCACGACCATCGTTCAGAACTGGCGCTCGGTCACTGGCGGTGACGCTGGCGTTTCCAACATCCCGCCGATTTCGATTCTGGACTGGAAACTGCGTGGCTTGCCCTTTCTCGCGCTGGTCATTGCCAGTTGCGTCTTGCTGTTGTTATTGATGCGAAGGATCGCCGACTCGCCGTTCGGTCATGTCCTGCGGGCGATTCGCGATGATGAAGTCGGTGCGGCATCGCTGGGCAAGCATTCAACGGCTGCAAAACTCGCAGCTTTTGGCCTTTCTGCATGCATTGCCGCTTACGCTGGATCACTCTATGCGCACTACACGTCATACATCGATCCGCATTCCTTCAACATCAGCCTTTCAATCATGGTCCTCCTGATGGTCATGCTGGGCGGGGCGGGAACCTTGGTCGGACCCATGGTCGGCGCGATCGTCCTCACAATCCTCCCCGAAGCGCTCAAATTTCTTCCCCTACCTCCCGGCGCCGCCCCAGCGCTGAGGCAGTTGAGCTATGGCGCGCTCCTTGTCATCGTCGTTTTCCTGCGACCCCAAGGGCTGCTCGGTAAAGCCTCGGCGCAGCGCCGTACGCACTAATGATGCGCAGGCAAGACATGCAACCACTCCTGTCGGTACGGAACATCCGCAAGAGTTTTCGAGGCATCAAGGTGCTTGAAGATGTGTCGTTCGATGTCGATGCAGGTTCAATTACGGCCCTCGTCGGCTCGAATGGAGCCGGCAAGAGCACATTGGTGAATGTGATCACGGGTGCGATCCAGCCGGATGGGGGCGAGGTTCGCTTGGCGGGGCGGGACCTTGGCCGACTGCCTGCTTATCAACGGGTACGGGCAGGTCTGCTGCGCACATTTCAGCATCCCCGCGTATTCGGGTCCTTCAGCGTGGCAGAAAGTGTGGCGCTGGCTAGAACACCACCTGAATTGGAGCGTTTCGGGTCATCGTTGCTTTCGGCAATGAAAGGGAAAGCTGCCGCACCGGCTTTCGAACCACGGTATCCGATCGAACAACGGCTTGCCGGGTTGGCGGGCATTCCGACCTCGCTGCTTTCTTATGGTGAAAAGAAGCTGCTTATGCTTTCGCAAGTCCTCGCACTGGATGGTTCGGTCATATGCTTTGACGAACTCTGTGCAGGGATGGAATTGGCCGTGGTGGCGGATGTGAGGCATTGCCTGCTTTCGCTGGCTGAGCGGGGTAAAGCGATCGTTTTTGTGGAACATAACCTCGCTCTCGTCCGCTCCCTGGCGACGCGAGTCATCTTTCTGAACCAAGGCCGAGTCTTCCGCGACGGGCCAGTGGATGAAGTTCTGACCGACCCAGAAGTGGTCAGCCTTTACCTCGGAGGATAGGTTTGTCACAACAAGTCATCACAGCGCACGACGTTTGCTCAGGCTATGGCGACGCGGAGGTCCTTCGCGGTGTATCGGTGCGACTGGACCAAGGCGAAATCGTCGGCCTGATCGGGCCCAATGGCGTCGGCAAGACGACGCTCCTGAAATGCATGGCGGGCCTCATGCCGATTGGATCGGGCAAGCTACGGGTCTTTGAGCGCGACGTAACGGCGAGTTCAACGCTTGAACTGCGCTTGGCAGGTCTTGGATATGTGCCGCAGGAGCGCAATGTGTTCCCCAACCTGAGCGTGCGGGAGAACCTGGAGACCGCCTACCGGGTGGCCGGCAAAGGTGCCGCTGCCATAGATATTTACGAACGGATGGCGTTCGTGGAAGCACTCTTTCCGCGACTCGCGGAGCGGCGTAGACAGCATGCCGGACTGATGAGCGGTGGGGAACAACGAATGGTGGCCTTGGGAATGGGCCTGATGCTGAAGCCGCAGGCCCTGCTGCTGGACGAGCCAACAACAGGCTTGGCGCCCATCGTGGTGTACGAGTTGATGCGAGCCATCCGTAAATTGCGGGAGTCCGAAGGCATTTCAATCTTGATCGTGGAACAGAACATTGCATCGATGCTGAAGGTCGTGGACCGGCTGTACATCATGAAAGAAAACGTCTGCAGGGAGTTCGATGGTGAACCGGCAGACCTGGGACGACAAAACATTTGGGAGTACCTTTAATGCATGCATCACAAACGGGACGCTTTGAAGGGAAAACAGCGTTGGTGACCGGTGGAGCTGCTGGCATCGGTCTGGCAGTCGCGAATGGATTTTTTGAACAAGGTGCGCGCGTTGTCATCGTGGACATCCGTGGTGCTGAGGAGGCGGCCCAAAAACTTGATGCCAGCGGCTCTCGGGTGCGGGGGGTGACAGCAGATGTGACAGTGGATGCGCAGGTCGAAGAAGCCGTTGGCAAGGCTGTACAGATTTTCGGGTCCGTGGACATCCTCGTGAACAACGCCGGTATCGCGACGTCAATTGCGCCTCGGCCCTTCGAGGAAATTGGTACCGAGGAATGGCTGCGTGTCTACGACGTCAACGTCATGGGTATCTTCCGTTTCTGTCGCGCGGTGCTCAAGCCAATGAAGGCGATTGGTGGTGGCAGGATCGTGAACATCGGCTCTGCTGCCGCGTTCAAGGGCGTTCCTCTGCTGCTTCACTATGTCTCCAGCAAGGGTGCGGTGCTGGCCATGACGCGCAGTCTTGCCAAGGAACTGGCTGAGTACAACATTCTCGTGAATTGTGTGGCGCCCGGCTTCACCATCAGCCCGGCGGTGCTCGAGAATGAGGGCCAGATGTCGCGGTCGCGGAGCATTTCTTTGCAAGGACGGGCAATCGCCCGGGACCAGTTCCCTGAGGATCTTGTCGGTGCCGTCCTGTTCCTTGCTTCGAACGAAGCTTCTTTCATGACTGGCCAGACGTTAGTGGTCGACGGCGGCACCTACCTGCACTGACGAACTTCGAAAGTGCGGCTGGTTTGCAACACCGGCGAGCCGTTTCGCTTGGCCGCAGTTTGTCCCGGACGATCCAAACTCAAATGCCTTGCACGGCGACCAGTCGGGCAGAACTGCATTCGTCTCTGACGATTTTCAGTCCCTGGTAAACCGGACCGTTATAAAAGCCTTCCCAGGCTTCAATGCTGGGGAACTCCAAGATCACGATTCGGCGCGGAATCCAATCGCCTTCGTAGATTCTGTGCTCACCACCGCGGGCCAAATACTTGGCACCTGCGGCTGCCAAGGCTGGTTTCACCTGGTTCATGAAGTCTTGGTAACGGGCCAAGTCTCGAATTTCGACGTCAAAGATCACCAAGGCCGCCATTCGAATATTCTCTGATGAGCGAGTCGGTCGGCATGTTCAGGCAAAGCTACGCAGTCGCAGTGAAGGCCATGAAGAGAAGCGCATAAAAATTAAACCATTATGAATCAATGGTTTAACTTGTACTCTTAATGTTGGTGGAGAGGAGGAGGATCGAACTCCCGACCTCCGCATTGCGAACGCGGCGCTCTCCCAGCTGAGCTACGCCCCCCCATGAGCCGTAGAAAGTATAGCGAATAGGCTGCCATGGCCGGCCTGAATCTGGCCGGACCGGGGGTTTTCATCGAGGGCATAACGGCCAGGATTGGCTACCGTTGCAGCTTCTTCATATTCGCAAGGAATTCCATGCCCCGCCACACAGCCGCCTGGCACGACGCTCAATACAACAATCGCGCGCGGGTCGCCGATCAGGCACAGATACTGAGGCGCTGGGCGGTCGATTCGAAGCTTGCGCGCGAGCGAGCCGTTTGTCAGCTTGATCTGCCTTATGCCAGCCCGACGTCGAACGAGGCAGCGTTCGAACGCCTCGACCTGTTCGCTCCGGCCGCTGGTACTGCCCCTGACGCGCCTGTGCTGGTGATCATTCATGGCGGCTATTGGCGCTCGCTCGACAAATCGGATATGTCGTTCCTGGCCAAGGGCTTTACTGACGCCGGCGTTCTGGTGGCAATTCCGAATTACTCGCTCTGCCCGGCGGTTGGCATCGACCGGATTGCCTTGCAACTGGCCGAGTCGCTGGCCTGGGTCTGGCGCCATGCCACTGAGCATGGCGGCGACCCCCGGCGCATCGTGCTGGTCGGCCATTCGGCGGGCGGTCATCTGGCGGCCATGCTCAGTTGCTGCAACTGGCGGGCAGTAGGCGACGATCTGCCGCAGGACCTGGTCAAAGGGGCAATGTCGATCTCGGGCGTACATGACCTGGAGCCGCTGCTGCATACGCCTTTCCTGCGGGCCGACCTGCAACTGAATGCCGCCCTGGTGAAGAAAGTCAGCCCGGTGTTGTTCCCGGCGCCAGCTTCGCCGTTTTATGCCTTGGCCGGCGGCAGCGAAAGCGCCGAATTCAAGCGCCAAAACCGCATCATTCAACAGGCCTGGGGTCAGCGCGCTGTGCCAGTCTGCGAGGAGATTGCCGGCCGGAATCACTTCGACATCCTCGACGATCTGGCTTTGCCAGATGGGCGTTGCCATCAGTTGATGCGCCGTTTGCTCGGCCTGTGATGCCGGGCTTAGCCAATCGCCAGATACCGCCCGGGCTTGTGGTTGATCGCCAGTGCGGCGTTGATTGCTGCCATACCCAGCAGCGACAGGCCGAGTCGCGGCAATGACACAAAGGGCATTGCGCTGAGCAGGATCAGGGTGTCGAGTCCGGCTTGCACATAGCCGGCGCGCCAGCCTTTTTTGTCCTGCAGGTATTGCACCAGCAGGTTGATGCCGCCCAGCGAGGCCTTATGCCTGAACAGGATCAACATGCCGGCGCCGGTCAGCAAGCCGCCGGCCATTGCGGCAAACCATGGGTTCAACTGCATGAACTGCAACCAGCGCGGCAGGACCTCGGACAAAACGGCCAGCAGGCTGACTGCGGCCAAGGTTTTCAGCGTGAAGGGCAGGCCCATGCGGCGATAGGCGAGCCAGTAGAAGGGCAGGTTGACGCAAAAAAACAGGCTGCCGAATGACAGACCGCTGGCGTAATGGATCAAAAAGGCGATCCCGACCGTGCCACCAGTGACCATGCCGGCTTGTCTGAACATGGCCAGGCCGATGGCGACAAACAAGGTGCCGGTCAGCAGCCCCTGGGCGTCTTCCAGCATTGAATGGCGGAAGCTGCGGCTGACAGGAAGGTCAGATGCCATTCATCCACCATTTGATCAGCCCTTTGGCGAGGAATCCGACCAGGCCGAAGCCAAGGCCCAGCAACAGGATGAAGGTGCCAAAACGCCCGGCCCTGGATTCGCGCGCCAGCTGCAGGATGATGAAGACCATATAGAGCATGAAGGCGCCAACCCCATAGCTCAGGCCGAACTGGGCGATCTGCTGCTCGGTGTAGCCGAACATGTCAGTCCCGCATCGACACCAGGTCGCGATAGGCATGCCAGCTGGCATGACCGAGCCAAGGCAGGATCACCACCAACCCAAGCATCAAGCTGGCCATGCCCAGCAGCGTCAGGCCGATCAGCAGCGAAGCCCATAGGGCCAGCGGCGCCGGGTGCGCCATCACGACGCGCCAACTGGTCAGCACCGCACCCATCACGCTGATCCTGCGGTCGAGCAGGATCGGAATCGTCACCACGCTGGACGCGAACATCGGTGCCGCCAGCAGCGCCCCGAGAGCAAGCCAGCCGGGAAAGAGCAAGGAGTCATCGCTCAGCACGACCAAACGGATGAAATCTGCCGGGCCATTGATCGGAGCCGGCGCAAACCCGGTGATCAACGCGGCCGAGCAGAGTATCCAGCCAGTACCGGACAGCGCCAGCAGCAGGCCTAACTTGACCAGCCGGTTGTCCTGCGGCTGCCAGGCGCGCAGCAGGGTTTTCATCGCAACCGGCCGGCCTTCTGCCAGGTCACGGCTGAGGGCGTAGAAGCCGGTGGCCAGGATCGGTGCGACCAGCAGAAAAACACTGAAGAGGACGGCCAGCAACCAGAACTGATGCCTTGCCAGCAGCAACAGCAAGGCGCCGGGCAGCGCCAGCATCAGGCCTTGCAGCAGCGATAGTCCGGGGCAGCGACGCAAATCGGCCCAACCGCGCGCCAGCCAACCCAAGGGCCGCAGCAGCGGCACATGCTTGACGCCAAAACAGCGCGATTCCTGTAAAGATTGATCAGTGAACATCGGGCGAGGATGTTGGCAGCTGGACCGCAGGCCAGGCTTGATCCTGGACAAGCTTGTGGGCATGCAGTTGGCGCGCCATTTCGGTCATGCAGTCTTGGCCACCGTCGACCAAGTTCAGGCGCTGCGCCTGGTCGAGCTGCGGATAATGCCCGCGCAGCGAGCGCTCATAACCAGGGTCGTAATGCTCGCGCATCAATTCACCGAAGACTGCAGCCCAATCGCCGGCCAGCGCCTGGGCTTGCCAACGCAGCACCTTTTCGCGACCGCGCAGCGTGATCAGGATTTCGAGCAGGGCGCAAAAGGCCTCGGGCCTGAGCTTGAAATGACCATAGTCTTGCAGCAGCAGCTCGATTCTTGCAGCCTCGGGCATCTCCAGCCAATAGCAGTTCGGGCTGGCCCGCATCGCCTCGTGCAGCGCCTCGGGCACCCGCAACTGGCCGATCTTGCGGCTTTCGCTTTCGATAAAAACCGGTTTCGTCCGGTCCAGGCTGCGCATGCACTCCCACAGCAGGCTGTCGAAATGCTTCTGGCTTGGCTGTGGCTGGTCGGGAAGGCCGCCGAGTATCGAGCCGCGATGCGCAGCCAGGCCTTCGAGGTCGAGGATCTGTGCACCTTGCTCGGCCAGCGCCTGCAGCAATCTCGTCTTGCCGCAACCGGTGCGTCCGCAGATCACATGCAGTTGGTAAGTTGCCGGCATTTGGCTCAATTGCTCGCGCACCAGGCCCCGGTAAGCCTTGTAGCCGCCTTCAAGCTGGCGCGACTTGAAGCCGATCTGGCTCAGGAACCAGTTCATTGCCCCTGAACGCTGGCCGCCGCGCCAGCAGTAGACCAGCGGTCGCCAGGTCTTGGGCAGGGCGCTGGCATAAAGATCGAGGTGGCTGGCGATATTGCGCGCAATGATCGCCGCACCCAGCTTGCGTGCTTCGAACGGCGAGCCGTTGTAGAGCGTGCCGACAACGCGCCGCTGTTCGTTGTCGAGCACCGGCCAGTTGACTGCGCCGGGCAAATGGTCTTCAGCAAATTCGGCGGGTGAGCGTACGTCGATGATTGCGTCAAAAGCGCCGAGATCGGCCAAAGCGTCGGCGCTGCTGATGCAATGCGAGGGCGTCATGCGGGCAGCGCGATGGCATCGAGCAATTCGTTTTCGATCTGCAACTGGGCCTTGTTTTGCTGCAGCGCTTCGCCGTCAACAAGGAAAGTGTCTTCGACCCTTTCGCCCAGGGTTGAAATCTTCGCCAACTGCAGGTTGATGCCATGCCGCGCCAGCACCAACGCGATGGCATAGAGCAGACCTGTGCGGTCGCTGCTGCTGATCGAGAGCAACCAGCGCTGCGCACGCTCGTCCGGGCGCAAGGTGATGCGCGGCGTGAAGGGGAATGACTTGACCCGGCGGGACAGGCGGCCCCGACGCTGTTCAGGCAAGGGGTCGGTCGAGGCCAGCGCTTGGGTCAGTTGGTTTTCAACCAACGAGACCAGGTCGCGGTGCTGCTGGTCATGGTCGGGGCTGATGATCTGGAAGGTGTCGAGGGCGAAATCGCTGCGTGTCGTGTGCACCTTGGCATCGAGAATATTGAAGCCGGCGCTGTCGAAATAGCCGCAGATGCGGGCGAACAGGTCCTGCCGATCAGAGGCATAGACCAGCACCTGCAAGCCTTCACCGATCGGCGATGGTCTTGCCCGCACGATGGCCTGGCTGGCATTCACATGGCGCCATAGCGACCTGGCATGCCAGGCGAGATCAGCCGGGTCATGGCGTGCGAAATAGCTGATTTCGAGCGTTTCCCACAGCGCGGTTTCGGTTCCGGGAAGCATCGAATGCAGGGCCAGGATCTGCCTGGCTTCCTGCTTGCGGGCCTCGATGTCGGTATCGAGATTCGGTTTTGTTCCGCCCAAAGCGCGCAATGTCAGCCGGAACAGGTCTTCCAGCAGCTTGCCTTTCCAGGCGTTCCAGACCTTGGGGCTGGTGCCGCGGATGTCAGCCACGGTCAACAGATACAGCCCGGTCAAGTGGCTCTCATCGCCAACCATTCTGGCGAATGATTCGATCACTTCCGGGTCGGACAGGTCTTCTTTTTGTGCCACCCGCGACAAGGTCAGGTGATGCTGAACCATGAAGGCCACCAACTCGCCATCCGCCCGGCTCAGCCCATGGTCACGACAGAAACGCTTGGCTTCGACCGCACCCAGGTCCGAATGATCGCCGCCCCGACCCTTGGCCACATCATGGAAGAGGGCGGAAATATAGAGCAGCTCCGGCCGTTCCCATTGCGCGGCCAGCTGCGAACAGAAGCGGTACTCATGGGCATGCTCGGGGATGAAAAAGCGCCGGATATTGCGCAGCACCATCAGGATATGCTGGTCCACCGTATAGACATGGAACAGGTCATGCTGCATCTGGCCGACGATGCGGCGGAACACCCAGAGGTAGCGGCCCAGCACCGAGGTCTGGTTCATCAAGCGCAACGCATGGGTCTGGCCTTCATGCTGGCACAGGATCTGCATGAAAGTCGCGCGATTTACCGGGTCACGGCGGAAGGCGCCGTTCATCAAGCTGCGGGCGTTGTAAAGCGCCCGCAGCGTTCGAGCCGACAGGCCCTGGATGCCGGGGGTCTGCTGGTGCACCAGGAAAGTCCGCAGAATCGCATGCGGATCACGTTGGTACAGGTCATCGCTGGCAACTTCGAGCATGCCCGCACGGTCGAGGAACTGATCGTTGATCGGCCGCATCAGGCCCTGTTGGGATCCGTTGACTTGTTCTTCCAGGTTCAGCAAGAGGATCTGGTTCAACTGGGTCACTGCCTTGGCTGCCCAGTAATAACGCTTCATCAACTCTTCCGAAGCGCGCTGGTTGCCGCTGCCGCTGTAGCCGAAGCTCTCGGCCACGGCGGTTTGCAGGTCGAACACCAATCGGTCCTCGCGGCGCCCTGCTGCCAGGTGCAGGCGGGCACGGATCATCGCGAGCACACCCTGGTTGTGCTGCAACTGGCGGCTCTCGAATGCAGTGATCAAGCCGCGCGCCGCCAGCTCTTTCCAGGTCTTGCCGAGCCCCGCAGCGCGAGCGATCCAGATCAGGACTTGCAGGTCGCGCAGTCCGCCAGGGCTTTCCTTGCAATTGGGTTCGAGCGAGTAGGGTGTTTCGTCAAATTTGGTGTGGCGCTGGCGCATTTCGAGCGTCTTGGCCCGCAGATAGGCGCTGGCATCCATTGCCTCGGCCAAGGCTTTTTCAAGCCCGGCATAGAGCGGGCGGTGGCCGGTCAACAGCCTTGATTCGAGCAAGGCGGTATGCACGGTCACATCGGCCGCGGCTTCCTGCAGGCATTCGTCAACTGTGCGAACTGAACTGCCGATCTCCAGACCGATGTCCCAGCAAGCGGTGATGAAGGCCTCGATGCTGGTCTTGGCAGCGCCTTCCTGATGGGCTTGTATGTCTTGCGGCAACAGCAACAGGACGTCGACATCCGAATAAGGGAACAATTCGCCACGCCCATAGCCGCCGACGGCGATCAGGCAAGCGCCCGCCGGCATCGAACCCTGCTCCCAGAGTGTTTTCAGGCAGTTGTCGACTTGGCGGGCAAGGTTGCGCAGCAAGCCGGAAGTAATCGCCTGGCTCGCGGGCGCCTTGCGGAAGGTCTCCAACAATCCCTGCTTACCTGTCTTGAAGCCATGCCGCAACTCGGCAATGCTGACTTTGCTGCTTGCGCCGGGCAATGCCTTCGGGCCGATCGGACCGGTCGCGTCGACCTGGGCGCCCATCAACTCAGGCGCCGACGAAAGCGGGTATGGCCGGACTGCCTGCCGACAAGGTGAAGACCTCGTAGCCGGCCTCGGTGACGATGATCGTGTGCTCCCATTGCGCTGACAAGGAACGGTCTTTGGTCACGATGGTCCAGCCATCGCCGGTTTCCTTGATCTCGCGTCGGCCGGCGTTGATCATCGGCTCGATCGTGAACACCATGCCCGGTACCAACTGGGTCAGGGTGCCAGGGCGACCGTAATGCAGGACCTGCGGGTCTTCGTGAAAGACCCGGCCAATGCCATGTCCGCAGAATTCGCGCACGATCGAAAAGCCGGCGTTTTCGGCGAAAGTCTGGATCGCATGGCCGATGTCGCCAAGGTAGGCGCCAGGCTTGACCTTGACGATGCCCTTCCACATGGCTTCATAGGTGAAGGCGCAAAGCCGCTTGGCGGCGATCGAGCCGTCGCCGACGATGAACATCCGACTGGTGTCGCCATGCCAGCCATCCTTGATGACGGTGACATCGATGTTGACGATGTCGCCGTTCTTCAAGCCGCGATCATTCGGAATGCCATGGCAGACCTGATGGTTGATCGAGGTGCAGATCGACTTGGGGTAGGGGATATAGCCCTGCGGCGTGTAATTCAGCGGCGCCGGGATGGCCTGTTGCACATTGACGATGTAGTCATGTGCCAATTTGTCCAGTTCTTCGGTAGTGACACCAACGCGGACATGGGGCGTCAGCATGTCCAGCACTTCGGAGGCCAGCCGCCCGGCGATGCGCAACGCAGGAATGTCGTCGCCTGATTTGATCGAAATAGTCATCCTGCGATTATCTCATCGCAGCGGAATTCAAGCGGCCCAGACCACCAGCCCGCTCCAGGCCGTGGCCAGCACGACGATCCCGAAAGCGATGCGGTACCAGGCGAAGGGCACAAAGTCATGGTTGGCGATATAGCGCAGCAACCAACGCACGCAAAGCCAGGCGCTCAGGAAACTCACAACAAAGCCGACTGCAAACAAAGGCAGGTCGTGCAGGCTGAGCAAGGCGCGCTCTTTCCAGAGGCTGTAAGCGCCGGCGGCGAACAGGGTTGGAATTGCCAGGAAAAACGAAAAATCAGTCGCGGCCTTGCGCGACAGCCCGAGCAGCATGCCGCCGATGATCGTGGCGCCCGACCGGCTGGTACCGGGAATCATCCCGATGCATTGAACCAGGCCGACCTTCAACGCATCCCAGGCGGTCATATCGTCGATGTCATGGATGCGCACAAGCGGTTTGGCGCGCCTCTCTACCCAGAGGATGATCAGGCCGCCGACGATGAAGGCCGCGGCGACCACCGGGGCGTTGAACAAATGGGTCTTGATCGTCTTGTAAACGAAGAAACCGATGATGCCGGCGGGCATGAAACCGATGGCGACATTGAAGACAAAGCGTCTGGCTTTGTCACTGCTGCTGAACTCGCGCAAGGCGCCGGAAATCCGCTGCCAGTAGACGATGATCACCGCCAGGATCGCGCCGGTCTGGATCGCAATGTCGAAAACCTTCGACTTGTCGTCGGTCATGCCCAGCAAGGTGCCGGTCAGGATCAGATGCCCGGTCGACGAAATCGGCAGGAATTCGGTCAGGCCTTCAACGATGCCCATCACGGCGGCCTTCAACAGCAGTACGAGGTCCAAATTCACTCCAGGGGGTTCAAGTTGGGCTTGATGATAGCTTGCGAATATTGGGCAATTGGCGAAGTGGCTTGACCCGGGATGTGCTTGCGCTTATATTACTGACCGTGAAGTCAGTAAATTCAAATCCAACGCGACACAGGCGTAAAGAAGCGCGCCCGCAAGAGCTCCTCGAAGCCGGCTTGGCCCTGTTCGTCGAAAAAGGCTTTGCGGCGACAAAATCCGAGGAAGTCGCCGCACTTGCCGGTGTTTCCAAGGGCACGCTCTATCTTTATTACCCGAGCAAGGAAGAATTGTTCAAGGCGGTGGTGCGAGAGAGCCTGATAGCCAGAATCGCCGAGGGCGAAGTGCTTTTCGCCAATCATCAAGGCAGCATGGCTGATCTGCTGACCCTGGTGATGAACGAATGGTGGCGGCGGGTCGGGCAGGGCAAGGCCGGCGGGATCAGCAAGATCATGCTGGCTGAAGCCCGCCATTTTCCGGATCTGGCGCTTTTTTACGTTGATGAGGTGGTGCTGCCCACACATCAATTGCTGGGTCGACTGATCGAACGCGGTATTGAAAGCGGTGAATTCCGCCCGGTGCCTGTCGCCGAGACCGTGCATGTGCTGATCGGCCCGATGCTGTACATGATGCTTTCAGAACATTCCTTCAGTGTCTGCAAGACGCAGTTGCCGGTGATCGACCCGCTGGTCATTCTGGCAGTGCAACTTGACCTGATCTTGCGTGGTCTGTTGGCCGCGCCCCAAACTACGAAAACGACTGACTGATGAAAACCTGGTTGAAAGTATCCCTGGCGATGACCTTGCTGGGTGTGGCTGGCGGCACTGCGCTGCGCTTGATGGGGCCGCGCAATGCAACGCCTGCGGCTGCCGCCAAAGTCGAGGTCGCGCTGGCCTTGACCGACATCGATGTGGTGACCTTGCAGCGGCAAAATTTTGCCAGCAGTGTTGAAGTTTCTGGCAGCTTGCGCGCGGTTGACAACGCCGTCATCAAGGCCAAGGTCGCAGCCGAATTGGCGCGCTTGACCGTTCGTGAGGGCGACAGCGTACGCGCCGGACAGTTGCTGGGTCAACTTGACACGAGCGAGTTCGACATGCGTTTGCGCCAGGCCGAGCAAACGGCAGCCGCAGCCAAATCGCAACTCGACATCGCCAGGCGTAATCTGGAAAACAACCGTTCGCTGGTGACCCAGGGTTTCATCTCGGCCACCGCGATGGAGACTGCCAGCGCCAGCGAAGCCGGCGCCTCGGCAACGCTGATGGCAGCGCAGGCAGCGGTCGACTTGGCACGCAAGGGGCTGGCCGACACGCGCCTGATCGCACCGATTTCCGGCCAGATTTCGCAGCGAATGGCGCAAGCCGGCGAGCGCGTGGCAGTCGACGGCAAGGTGCTGGAGATCGTTGATTTGTCCAGGCTTGAACTGGAAGCTGCGCTGGCGCCTGAACTTGCTGCCGGTCTGAAACCAGGTGCGCGCGCGCTGCTGCAGGTTGAGGGCATTCCGAACGAAGTGGTAGCAACAGTTGCACGTATCAACCCAGCCGCCCAAGCCGGATCGCGGGCCGTCCTGGTCTATCTGTCGGTGGCCGGTCAACCGGGGTTGCGCCACGGCACCTTTGCCCGTGGCCGCTTGCTGACTGATCAACGACAAGCCCAGGTGCTGCCCTTGTCGGCAGTCAGGGTCGAGAAAGCCAGACCTTATGTCCTACAGATCGTCGAAGGCCGAACCAAGGCGGTGACGGTTGTTCTTGGCCCGGTAGGTGAAGCGTCAGGTCAGCCTGCGGTTGAACTGCTGTCAGGTCTGGAAAGCGGGGCGCAGGTTTTGACCAGTGCTGCAGGCCAGGTACCCGATGGGACGCCGGTCAAGCAAGCGGCCCCAGCGGCTGCGACTGCCCAGCGCTGAGTCGGGGCCCGATCATGTGGTTCACCCGAGTTTCGATTCAAAACCCCGTCATGGCTGTGATGGTCATGCTGGCCTTCGTCGTGCTGGGCCTGTTCAGCTATCAGAGGCTGTCGGTCGACCAGTTTCCGAATATCGACTTCCCCACCGTCGTGGTGCAAATGGACTATCCCGGCGCCTCGCCGGAAATTATCGAGAGCGAAGTCACCAAGAAGATCGAGGCAGCGGTCAACACGGTGGCGGGTATCAGCACGCTGACTTCCCGCTCTTATGAAGGCACCTCGGTCGTCATCATCGAGTTCAACCTGGAAGTCGACGGCCGCAAGGCGGCCGATGATGTTCGCGAGAAAGTCGCCCTGATCCGGCCCTTGTTGCGTGATGAAGTCAAAGAACCGCGCATTTCGCGGTTTGATCCGCAAAGCTCGCCAATTTTCAATGTGGCGGTGCTTTCGACCGATGGCAAACGCAGCACCCAGGAACTGACGACCTGGGCCACGCAAGTCCTGCAGAAGCGGCTCGAGAATGTCCGCGGCGTTGGTTCGGTGTCGGTGGTCGGCGGTTTGCAGCGCCAGATCCAGTTGCGTTTGCGCCCCGATTCCATGGAAGCGCAAGGCCTGACGGTCGACCAGGTGCTGGCAGCGGTGAAGAGCGAGAACCAGGAATTGCCGCTCGGCAGCATCCGCAACGCCGAACAGGAACAGGTGGTGCAGATCAACGCCCGAGTGAAACGCCCGGAGGACTTTCGCGACATCGTGGTGGCGCGGCGCGCCGGCAATGTCATCAAGCTTTGGCAGGTGGCTGACGTTGTCGATGGTCCGCAGGAAGTCGAGAGTCTGGCGCTCTACAACGGCCAGCGCACGGTGCTGCTGAGCGTGCAGAAGAGCCAGGGTGAAAACACCATCGCGGTGGTCGACGGTTTGCTGCTGGCCCTGAAGGAATCGGCTGCGGTCACGCCGGACGGCCTGCGCACCGAGGTCAATCGCGACAACTCGCGCTCGATTCGAGTCTCGGTTTCAAACGTCACCCGCACTATGTTCGAAGGCGCGGCCTTGACGGTGCTGATCGTCTTTTTGTTCCTGAATTCCTGGCGCTCGACCGTGATCACCGGGCTGACGCTGCCGATCTCGCTGATTGGCACCTTCCTGTTCATGTATATGTTCGGCTTCACCATCAACATGATCACGATGATGGCCTTGAGCTTGTGTGTCGGCCTGCTGATCGATGATGCGATCGTTGTGCGTGAAAACATCGTCCGCCATGTGCGCATGGGCGTCTCGCCCAAACAGGCTGCGCTCGATGGCACGGCAGAAATCGGGCTGGCGGTACTGGCCACCACCCTGTCGATCGTTGCGGTCTTTCTGCCGATCGGCTTCATGGGAGGTATCGTCGGCAAGTTCTTCCACGAATTCGGCATCACCATCGTCGCGGCGGTGCTGATTTCGATGTTTGTCAGCTTTACGCTCGACCCGATGCTTTCGAGTGTGTGGAACGACCCGCAATCGCATGGCGTTCAGCAGGGGCCGCCGGTGACGCTCTATGACAAGACCCTCGGACGGGTTACCGGTGCAGTCGATCGATTCACTGAATGGCTGTCGGGTGCCTACCAGCATATTCTGCGCTGGTCATTGCGGCACAAACTGGCGACTCTGGGCATTGCCTTGTTGACTTTGGTGCTGAGTTTCTTCCTGCTGTCCGGCGTCGGCAAAGAGTTCACGCCCAAGGCAGATATGTCAGAAACGCAGATCAATTTCTACACCCCGGTCGGGTCTTCCCTCGATGTCACCGAAGCCCGTGCCAAGCAGATCGATGCCTTGTTGCGCGAGATGCCCGAGGTTCGCTACACGGTGGCGACGATCAATAGCGGCTTTGCAGCCGGCAAGATCTATGGGGCGGTCTATGTTCGATTGGTCGACCGCAAGGATCGCGAGCGCAGTGTGGTTGATCTGGTGACGCCGATGCGCCAATTGCTCGCCACCATTCCCGGCATCACCATTACCAATATCGGAGCGGCCGAGATCGGTGGCGGCAAGAGCCTGCAGTTTTCGCTTCAGGGTCCTGACCTCGGCGAGCTGAACCGGATCTCCAAGCAAGTCCTGACCCGCTTGCAGAAAATCCCCGGACTGGTCGATCTGGACAGTACCTTGAAGGCCGACAAGCCAACGCTCTCGATCGATGTCAAGCGCGCAGCGGCTGCCGATGTGGGGCTCAATGTGAATGCCTTGGGAACCACGTTGCGAACCTTGCTGGCGGGCACGACGGTCGGCAACTGGCGCGCGCCGGACGGCGAGAACTACGACGTGCTGCTGCGCCTGGCGCCAGAAAACCGCAGTCAGGCAGCCTTGCTGCAGAATCTGCCGATCAATGTCGCCCCCGCAGCAGACGGCTCGCCGCGCGTCGTCAGGCTATCTCAGGTTGCTGATGTGCGGCCTTCAACCGGCCCCAACCAGATCAATCGTCGCGATATGAGTCGTGAGATCACCATCGATGCCAATACGCTCGGCCGCAGCGCGGGTGAGGTCTCGGCTGATATCCAGAAGGTCTTGCAGAGCACGGCTTTCCCGCCCGGTTACCGCTTTGTCTTCGGCGGGTCGACCAAGAACATGACCGATTCGTTCACTTATGCGCTCGGCGCCCTGGCCCTGGCCATCGTGTTCATCTACATGATTCTGGCCAGCCAGTTCAAGAGCTTCCTGCAACCGCTGGCCTTGATGAGCTCGCTGCCTTTGACCTTGATCGGCGTGGTGCTGGCGTTGTTGATGTTCCGCTCGACCTTGAACATGTTCAGCGTCATCGGCATCGTGATGCTGATGGGACTGGTGACCAAGAATGCGATCTTGCTGATCGACTTTGCGATCCGCTCCCGCGCTGGCGAACATGGCAACGGTATCGATTCCGAGCCAATGGCGCGCGAAGAGGCCTTGCTGCATGCGGCCAAGGTGCGTTTGCGGCCAATTTTGATGACGACGCTGGCGATGGTCTTCGGCATGGTGCCTCTGGCCTTTGCGCTTAGTGAGGGCTCGGAGCAACGCGCGCCGATGGGCCAGGCCGTCATCGGCGGGGTGATCACCTCGTCGCTGCTGACCTTGGTGGTGGTGCCGGTGATCTATTGTTATCTTGACGACCTCGGCGAATGGTGCAAACGCAAGTTGCTTGGCAAGCATCAAGCCGAGCCTGAGCTCAGCCAATAGAATCCGTGCTGGCATCAATCCAGCCGTATCGAGGAATTGAGATGAATATCGAACAAGCCCGCTTCAATATGATCAAGCAGCAGATCCGCCCCTGGGATGTGCTGGACGCGGGCGTGCTGTCGCTGTTGGCGGTGGTGAAACGCGAAGACTTTGTCCCGGCTGCCTTTCGTGCGCTGGCTTTCGTCGACACCGAAGTGCCATTGCCAGGCGGTCAGCAGATGCTGGTGCCGCGCGTCGAAGCCAGGCTGCTGCAGGAATTGAAGGTCGCCCGGCATGAAAAAGTGTTGGAAATCGGCACCGGCAGCGGCTTCATGGCCGCCTTGCTGGGACATCGCGCACAACGCGTTTTCTCGCTTGAGATTTTGCCTGAACTGGTCAGTCTGGCGACCGAAAATCTGAAACGTGCTGGTGTGATGAACGTGACCGTGCTGGCGCAAGATGGCGCCCAGGGTCTGCCTGAAGAAGAGCCTTTCGACGTGATCCTGCTTTCCGGCTCGGTTGCCGAAGTTCCCGCCACCTTGCTCAAACAGTTGAAAGTTGGCGGCCGTCTGGCGGCCATCGTCGGAGAGGAACCTGTCATGCGCGCGCAGTTGATCAGCCGTGTCGGCGAAAACGATTTCAGCACCCGCGACCTGTTCGACACGGTGGCGCCGCGCTTGAGCGGATTCGTGGCTCACAGCGCCTTCGTCTTCTGAATCGCCATGGGTCGAATAGATGTCGGTCAGTTGCGCGAATTTTGTGCGCAGCCATTGCCGCCACTCTTGCTTGACGTGCGCGAGCCTTGGGAGGCCGCCCTGGCCAGCATCGCGGTTGATAGCGCGCCGACGCTGCTGATGCCGATGGCGCAGGTGCCGCAGCGGCTTTCCGAGCTTGATTCAACGCAGCCCATCGTCTGTTATTGCCATCACGGCATGCGCAGTCAGCAAGTCGTCGCATTCCTGCAGCGGCAGGGCTTCGAATCGGTCTATAACCTCACCGGCGGTATCGACGCCTGGTCCCTGATGCTGGAAGCCGAGAACAATGCTTCACCTGTACCCAGATATTGACAAGCGGACGCAAGCTGCGGCCGTGCAAAACATCACTTACAAGCTGACAAGGAACTTCATGCCAAACCAAACTGTATCCAAATCACTTCCGACAAGCCTTGGCTTGGCCTTGATGCTGGCCTTCGGGGCAAGCCATTCAGCCCAGGCACAAAGCCTGCAGGAGCTATATGACGCAGCACGCAACTACGATGCCCTGTACCTGTCGG
>CAMDHE010000052.1 GCA_945898095.1 Roseateles toxinivorans
TCAGTCGCTTTGACTGATCAGATAGATATTTCGCACGTTGCTCTTCAGGCGATGGCTGAGTTGCTTCTTCGTCAAGCGACCTTGGGATCTCACAAGTTACTTCACTGATTCGCATGAAGTATTTATCTCGCTTCAATTCGCACCATACGAGAAATAAAAAATGAAAAATGCATTGCTAGCCATCATTGTTGCGCTGTCACTTATAGGTTGTGGTGGGGGTGGCGGATCAAGCGCACCGGCGACACCGGTCAACGTCACAGTCACTTGTCCAAACGGCTCCAGACAAACGGCAACAACTACTGAAGCCGCAAACAGTCTGTGTCCCGCTCCTGCATTGGTATCCATCGTTCCAGCCAACGCGGCGACGGGAATTTCAGTAGACACGTTTACCAGTGTAGACATTACAACGGATAGTGTGCTCGATGCATCAACCATCACTACTGCGAACATCACCCTAAAAGCTGGTACTACTAATGTCGCTGGAGCGGTAACTGTTGTGGGTAGCAAGGGATTCAAGTTCACGCCATCAACGAAGCTGAACTACGCGCAGACTTACACGTTTTCAGCGTCTGTGAAGGACACGCTAGGCAAGGCGTTGCTAGTGAGTAGCACTTTTACTACTGCGTCCATTGCTTGTACATTGCCCCAGATTCCGAATAGCGACGGTGGCACCTGTGTTTTGCCACCACTCTTTTCCGCGAGTCCGATATTGCTCCCCGACTTACGCAAGAAATATGACTTGCTATGTGGTGATGATGTTTCTGCTCAAAATGCTATTCCCGTGAACCTCAGCGGACACAAAGATGGAAAAAAGGACTTAATTTTCAATCTATGGTGTGGTCAATTGCCATATGGATCCGTGGCGAATGGTCCAACAATTAACGGTACGGTCGCATTCATTCAACAGGTCGATGGCTCGTTCCTTGATAAGACCAAGGAGATCTTTGGCGTTGAAATGGTAGATCTCATTGGTGTTGGTAACCAGGCAGTCGTACACGATTTTAATAATGATGGTTACGAAGATGTTGTCTTTGCAGTTACTGGTGAAGATCATCGATATGAGCCCGCAGGCTATACAGGAAATAATAGACAGAATGTTTTCATAACTTCGCTGGGAAATGGGTCATATAAAGTCGAAAGATTAGGGAATTTCTCCTATAACCACCATATCCAACTAAAGGATAATGAATTTGGAGGAAAGGACGTCGTAACTGAAAATATTGGATATGGTGGGGGACGTTCGGCTTGGAGATACACAAACGGATGGAATGAAATTAATGGATATGATTGGGCGAATTTTGTTGCCGTCTTTTTCAATCGAATAAAAACAAATGTAGGAACATCAATTGCCATAACACAATCAACAACAATTGGCGGTTTGGATCTATTCACAAGCGTAGGCGGTGACTCGTGGGTGAAAAAATCTACATGGAATTTTCCAAATATAAGTACTGTTCCTTTGATATCAGATCAAGGTTCGCAAGGAACTGTCACGATTGGTAATTTTGACGGTAAAGATTACGAGAGCATTGTGTTTGAGCTAGGATGTGAACTCAAGAAGTTACCAACTAGTGATTCAATAGCTTTAATGGCATTAAGCACATATGAAATCGTAGGTGGATATAAAGGTGGAGCAATATATGTCACCAGTACGCAGCGTACAGAAGTAAAACCCATAACCAAGTTAATGGGATTTACAGTTGCCAACAACACAATTCAAAATGCAGTTTTAAAAATAAACAATGAACAATCAGATACTAGTTTGCTTCAATTGAATTGTGGGGATGTAAATGGGGATGGATATGATGATGTAACCATTCTGCCGTGGGGAGTAACTGCACGACCTATGGTGTATTTAAATAACGGATTTGGTGATTTTAATCTTGTTGATTACACTAAATTTCCGAGTCCCCCGCTTGACTATAGAAGTGGAGCGATCATATATGCTGACATTGATGGGGATGGCATTAATGACTTGCTACAATGGGCATTGACAGGGGTAACTAACAAGCCACAACCAGTGCAATATAAGTTGTACAAAGGAAAGAGGACGATTCAACAATTTGATATAATTAAATAGCATTATATTATGCAGACAGATTAATTGCATTAATAGATATGATAATATCAAAGTACAAGATTCGATGCCAATTTCCGGATTGAAAACTGTCAATTATTAATAGGGTGTTGATGATATTTCGTAAACCGCGCATCAAACGAATCAACAGCTTGGGATGCTCTGCATAACCCCTCACGGCTTGTGCAAGTGCTGCCTCGGGCGGTCTGCGGCGTTGCATTTCTTGCCAATAGCACGCGTTATTGGCCGCAAAATGCGCCTTGCATCCCATCCCGATCCGCACTGCACACACTCGCGTTGAGTTATGCAGAGCATCCCAGGGGCTCTTGCCAAGGGCAGGCTGCGGGAATGCGTCAGCCTGTGAGTAGTAAGCCTTGGAATTCTTGCTGTTGTTGATTTTGGAATAACCGACGAACAAAACTGTTGCTTTGTCCAAGGCGTAATCGACTTCAGCGCCCGCCATTGTTACGGCATCAGCCGCGCCGCTTGCCGATTCACTGGCAGAGCCGTAGTTGGCCTTGAGCACGACGGCACCGATGGAGTAGGCGCTTGAATCATCCAGTTGCTGGTCTTCTTGCCGGCGTTGTTATCGATGGTGCTGAACGCCAATCCTGCTTTCCAGGCACCCATCTGAGCGCCCAAGGTTGCCTTGCTTGCCTGCATTGCCTGGCCCGAGGCGAGTAATGTTGGCTTGATGACGTTGTCCTGGGACCGGAATGCTGTGCAACGTCATGCTTCTGTCATGCGGCACAGGGTTCAAACCGGACTTGACGGCTACGCAGCCGATTGAACCGCGAGACGGCACGCTGCCATGCCTGAAGAGCCGGCACTGCGATCGGTTTTAATCTGCCAGCAACGCCAATTGACGCCAATGCCGGAGTCGGCGCGGCCGATTGCCGGGCCAATCCAACTATGCTATGTCTGCCCCACCTTGCTGAACCGAGAACCTGATGAACTTCACAATGATTGAACTGAAGACCGAAGCCGCGATCGCGACGATCACCTTCAACCGCCCGGACAAGCGCAACGCGATGAGCGACGACATGCGCAGCGAGTTCATCCACGCACTCGAACTGGTCTCGGCCGACAAGGCCATCAAGGCGCTGGTGCTCACCGGTGCCGGCAAGGGCTTTTGCGCTGGCGGAGACATCTCCGGCATGCAGCGCCGCATGGATGCACCGGCAGGCGAAGTCGGCTTCAACGGCTGGCATCGACAGCAGCGCGTGCACCACACGCAGGCGCTGCTGCACAACATGCCCAAGCCGGTGATTGCGGCCGTCAACGGCGCCGCTTCGGGCCTGGGTGCCGACACTGCGCTGGCCTGCGATTTCATCATCGCCAGCGAATGGGCCAATTTCAGCTGGTCCTATATCCACCGCGGCATCGTGCCCGATGGCGGCGGCATGTATTTCCTGCCCCGCCGTGTCGGTCTGCCCAAGGCCAAAGAGCTGATCTTCACCGGCCGCAAGGTTGACATTGACGAAGCGCTGGCCCTCGGCTTGGTCGATCGCAAGACCTCGGCCGAGCGTCTGCTGGCTGACGCGCAGGCTTGGGCGGTCGAGTTGGGCAAGGGTTCGGCGACCGCGCTGGCCCTGAGCAAGACCATCCTGAACCAGAGTTTCGAGCTGACCGCACAACAAGTCTTCGCGCAGGGCAGCCAAGCGCAGGGCATCTGCTACACCAGCACCGAGCACCGCGAATCGGTGCAGGCCTTCCTGGCCAAATCCGCAGCCAAGGAGTGAGCGCGATGGACGAGATTTCCCTGCTGCTGCGGCCGCGCAGCGTGGCCGTGATCGGTGCTTCGGCCGACCCGACCAAGACCGCCGGTCGCCCGGTGTCCTATCTGCTCAAACATGGTTTTGCCGGCCAGATCCTGCCGGTCAACCCCAAGGTAAACCAGATCGGTTCGCTGGCTTGTTATCCCGACATCGCCTCGCTGCCGGTGGTGCCCGATGTTGGCATCGTGCTGCTGGGCGTCGAGCGCGCCCATCTGGCGGTGCGCGAGCTGGCGGCGCGCGGCACGGTGGCCGCCATCGTGCTGGCCAGCGGCTATAGCGAAACCGGCGAGGAAGGCGCGCGCCGCCAGCGTCAGTTGATCGAGGCCGCAGGTTCGATGCGTATCCTGGGGCCCAACACCATCGGTCTGGTGAATCTGACCGACAAGATCGTGCTCTCTGCCAGCGGCGCGCTGGAAATGGACCGCTTCCCGTTGGGCAGCATCGGCATCGTCTCGCAAAGTGGCGGCATTCTCGGTTCGTTGCTGTCGCGTGCGGCTGCGCGCGGCATCGGTCTGTCCAAGTTGATTTCCACCAGCAATGAGGTCGACCTGGAACTGGCTGACTTCATCGACTATCTGGCCGACGACCCGGCGACTCAGGTCATCGCCCTGCATATCGAAACAGTGCGTAACCCGGCCAGGTTTCGCGCGGCTGCGCTGAAGGCCGCTGCCGCCGGCAAACCGGTGGTGGCGTTCAAGATCGGGCGCTCCGAAGCCGGTGCCAAGGCCGCCGTGTCGCACACCGGCGCGATGGCCGGCAGCGACCTGATGTACGACGCGCTGTTCCGCCAGACCGGCGTGATCCGGGCACAAAACTTTGGCGAATTGCTCGACATTGCCACCGCGCTGTCTACCGGGCGCCAGTTGCGCGGCAAACGCGTGGCCATCCTCACTTCCACGGGCGGCGCCGGTACTTTGGTCTCCGATGACCTGGGCCTGCACGGCTTCGAGACACCGGCCCCTGACGAGGTGACGGCCGCCGCGTTGCGTGCGCTGCAGACCGGCAGCGAAGCGGTGCTGGACCGCAACCCGATCGACGTGACGCTGGCCGGTCTGCGGCCCGATCTGCTGCGCGGCGCCATCACCGCGTTGCTGGCCAGCCCGAGCTATGACGCGCTGACCATCATCGTCGGCTCGTCCAGCCTGGCCATGCCCGAGCTGATGGCCGGAGCCATCCAGGATTGCCTGCCGGCCTCGGACAAACCGGTACTGGCCTATATCAGCCCGCATGCGCCCGAGGTTGGCGCTTTGTTGACGCAGCGGGGTGTGCCGGCCTATGCCTCGGCCGAGAGCTGCACCGCGGCCCTCGCGGCGATGTTCAAGGCGAGCGAATTTGCGCTGCCTGCGGCCAGCCCGCCCGCAGCGCCGCTGGTGGTGCTGGACGATCTCGCCTCTGGCGCGCTCGACGAGGCCCAGGCCAAGCAACTGTTCGCCCGGTTCGGCCTGCCTGGCGTGCGCGAATTCATCGTCACCAATGGGGCAGAAGCCGAGCGCGCCGCAGTTGAGCTGGGCGGGCCGGTGGTGCTGAAAATCCTCTCGGCGCAGATCACGCACAAGAGTGATGTCGGCGGTGTGGCGGTCGGCCTGAACGCCGCAACGGTGGGTGCGCGCCTGGGCGTTATGGCAGCAGAAGTCCAGGCCAAGGCGGGTCAGCGTCCGCAGCGCTTTTTGGTGCAGGGGATGGTCGGCGGCGGTGTCGAGATGATTCTCGGCATGAACCGCGACCCCTTGGGTACGGCCATTCTGCTGGGCATGGGCGGCGTGACGGCCGAGCTGTTCAAGGATACGGCGATGCGGATGTTGCCGCCGCAGGGTGGGCTCAGCCGCAGCGAGGCGCTAGCGATGGCAATGGAACTCAGGACCTGGCCGCTACTCGACGGCTTCCGCGGCCGGCCCAAGGCCGATGTGGCTGCGCTGGTTGACGCGGTGGTGGCTTTCTCGAAGATGGCCGCACAGTTGGGCGAGAAGCTGCTTGAGGCCGAGATCAACCCGCTCTTCGTGCTGCCGCAAGGCGTGCGCGCAGCAGATGCGGTGGTTTTGCTGGCCTGAGCTTCTTCAGGCGACCGCAGCAAGGCTGATGTCGGTCGCTTTCGGCCACAATTGCAAGGTCGAATTTATCGCTTGATTGAATCGGATTCCAAATGACCAGACCCTACAAGATCGCCCTCATCGCCGGCGACGGCATCGGCAAGGAAGTGATGCCCGAGGGCCTGCGCGTTGTCCAGGCTGCGGCCGAACGCTTTGGCATCGAGCTGCAATACACCACGATGGAATGGGCCAGCTGCGACTACTACGCCGCGCATGGCCAGATGATGCCCGATGACTGGAAGCAGCGGCTGATCGGCATGGATGCGATCTACTTCGGCGCCGTCGGCTGGCCGGCAATCGTGCCTGACCATATCTCGCTGTGGGGTTCGCTCTTGAAGTTCCGGCGCGACTTCGACCAGTACATCAATCTTCGGCCGGTGCGCCTGTTTGAAGGCGTGCCATGCCCGCTGGCGGGGCGCAAGCCTGGCGACATCGATTACTTCGTCGTGCGCGAGAACACCGAAGGCGAATACACCAACCTCGGCGGCGTCATGTACCCGGACACCGATCGCGAATTCGTCATCCAGGAAGCGGTCTTCTCGCGTTTTGGTACCGACCGCGTGATGAAGTACGCCTTCGAATTGGCCAAGTCGCGCAAGCGCAAGCATCTGACCGTGGCGACCAAGTCGAACGGCATCGCGATCAGCATGCCCTGGTGGGACGGCCGCGCCGATGCGATGGCCAAGGGCTATCCGGAAGTGAGCGTCGACAAGCAGCATATCGACATCCTCAGCGCCCGCTTCGTGCTGCAGCCGGGGCGCTTTGACGTGGTGGTGGCGTCGAACCTGTTCGGCGACATCCTTTCCGACCTCGGCCCGGCAACCACCGGCACCATCGGCCTGGCGCCCTCGGCCAATCTGAATCCGGAGCGCAAGTTCCCGTCGCTGTTCGAGCCGGTGCATGGGTCGGCCCCCGACATCTACGGCCAGAACATCGCCAACCCGATCGCGATGATCTGGTCAGGCGCATTGATGCTCGATTTCCTCACCCAGAGCAGCGGCGCCGGACGCGCTGCGCATGACGCGATCGTGCGGGCGATAGAAACAGCGCTGATCGAAGGCCCGCTGACGCCCGACCTCGGCGGCAAGGCCAGCACGACCGATCTGGGTCAGGCGATCGCCAAGCTGGTGGCGGCAGGCTGAACCGGCAATTGGCGCCGGCTCGTTAGCATTACGCCGCCATGCGGCTTGGTCCGGGCTTGAGAGATCAGGCAAGGCCTGGCAAGCAAGCCTGACCGTTCACCGGAAAGCGCCTTAGCGCCTCCCGATGGAGCCGGAATCACTCTGGAACCTTGCCCCGCGTGACGATGCTGCCCTTGAGCAGCGTTGCGGTGAACCCGTGCAGCTTGCAGAGTTCCTTGACCTTTTTCAGGTCATCTTCCCTGGTGTCCTTGCGCAAGGCCAAGACGCGCTGCTGCAGCAGTTCGATCTGCCTTGATACCTGCTCCATCTCCTGAGCTGCAGTCATTTTTTTGGAATTGTTTTCCATAAAACCCTTACAAATTTTACCGATACGCGAATTTTAAGACTTTTTATTAATTTTTTGGATATTTATATAGAAAAAATATTTTTTACTAATTTTAAATAATTTTTCTATAAATTACCTATTTTTTTAACGAATTTATCGAGGCTTCGCACCAATGTCCGGCTCGGCGACGCGTGCCTGGAGCCTGTGGCCCGTATGCAGCAGGCTTGCATTTGCATCGGGAGTAAATCGGACGACACCGCGAGTGAATCAGGTGACTTTGGCCGAACTGCCGATCGCGTTTGGCGATCTCGAACTTTCGGCCTTTTTGCCGGTCCGGGCAGATCGTGGTGAATTGACTATCCACTGACCAGAATGCAGGCTTGAGCGAGGTCATGCCCCGGCAACTTCAGTTAGCCAATCATGGACGCAGCGCAATCAATGCGGAGGCGTTCGGAGATGGGTTCGGTATCGGCCAAATGGCTTAAAGGTTTGTTGCTGCTGCTTTGCTGCGGCAGCGTCTGGGCGCAGAGCGCGGCTGAGTTGCGGTCACGCTTTGACAGCGTGAAACAGCAGGCGGTCAGCAATGTTTTCGACCGGCCCTTGTACCTGCAGTCGACCGAAACATCGGGGCGCATGCAGGGCGATGTCTATGCCTTGATCGAGCATCCTTTTGCCGAACTGCGGCAACCGCTGGCCCAGGCCAAGCCCTGGTGCAGCATCCTGATCCTGCATCTGAATGTGAAGTACTGCCGGGCCGCGGGGAACGGGCCGCGTGACTTGATCGACGTCGGGATCGGGCGCAAGTTCGACCAGCCGCTGAGCAGCGCCTATTGGGTGAAGTTTGATTACCGCCCGCTGGTCGTTGGCGACGGTTATCTGAGGGTCGAGCTGCTGGCGCCCGACGGACCAATGGGCGGCAAGGACTTGCGCATCCTGCTCGAGGCCATGCCTTTCACGCCGGGCCAAAGTCTGCTGCACCTGACTTATTCCTATTCGTCCGGCTTGGCAGCACGCTTGGCCACGCAAGCCTATCTGGCCACGCTCGGGCATGACAAGGTCGGTTTCAGCCGCATGGGTCAACGCGAGGACGGGCCGCTGGTTGGCGGGCTGCGCGGCCTGCTGGAGCGCAACACGATGCGCTACCACCTCGCTATCGAGGCCTACCTTGACGCGCCTTCAGCACAGCAGTTGCCGCAGCGCTTGCTGGGCTGGTTCAGCGCCACCGAGCGCTATGCTCTGCAACTGCACGAGGTCGAGCGGCAGGACTATATCGAGATGAAAATCGGCGAGATCAGGCGGCAGGAGCTGGAGCCGCCGCCGAACTGAACGCCCTAGGCAGCAGCAAATGAAGCTTGAACCAATCAACCCACAGATGCAGGCCTTGATCGACGCTGCCGGGCTTCATGTCGGCAATCTGAAGCTGATCCAGGGCCAGTGGAAGTTCAAGGCTGTCGGCTACTTGCCCGACGGCTCGGTCATCCCGGGCGGCGGGCCGCTGACGGAGCAGCACAACCAGGTTTTTGATCAGTTGGATGAGGTTCTGATCGGCGCGGGGCTGGGGTTGGTTTGACCGCCTTCAGTGACGATGCCGGTGATGGGCATCGGGGAAATGCGCGTGGTTGTGGCTCAGCAGTTCATGCTGATGCCAATGTGAGTGGCGGGTGCCTGGTGGCACCGGGCTTTCATGTTCATGGTCGTGGTGCGGGTCATCGCCATGTTGATGAAAATGCTTGTGCAACATCGGCTGGTGCAGGTGCTCATGGGCGTGGCGCTCAGTCAGATGCAGCAGCAGGCCGACGGCCATCAATGCACCTGCCACGATCAGCTGTGATGTGACCGCCTCTCCCAAGAAGACGATGGCTACGAGCGCGCCGACGAAGGGCGCGACCGAGAAGTAGGCGCCAGTACGCGCTGCGCCCAGATGCCGCAAGCCCAGAACGAACAGCACGAGGCTGGCGCCGTAACTGATAAAGCCCAGCAGGCCGGCGGCCAGTACCGTACTGGTCGCTGGCAACTGGGCGCCGGCCAGCATGGCGAGCAGCAGGTTGGTGGCGCCAGCAGCGAGGCCCTTGCTCATTGCGATGTAGCTGGCATCGTTGAGCGAGACCTTGCGGGTCAGGTTGTTGTCCAAGCCCCAAGCAAGGCAGGCGCCGAGAACCGCCATGGCAGGCCACCAACTTTCGATACCGGCAAGGGGCTCATTGCCAGTTGGCCAACTCAGCAACAGGCAAGCGGCCAGGATGGCCAACATGCCCAGGGCAATGCGGCGATCGAAGTTTTCCTTGAACGCGAACCAGGCCAGCAAGGCGGTCATCATTCCTTCGGCGTTGAGCAGCAACGACACGGTCGACGCGGGCATGCGAGACAGCCCCAGCATCAACAAGACCGGCCCGACCATGCCACCCGAAACGATGGCGCCAGCCAACCACCAACGCTCATTGGGCGCGAGGTGAACGGCGGGTGCTTTGCTGAGGCGGCGGACGATCCAAAGCCCAAGCCCGGACCCGAGGTACAGCAAGGCCGCCAGCAGCCATGGGCTGGTCTGCCCCAGCAGCGGCTTGGCCAGCGGCGTTCCGGCGCCGAACAAGACGGCGGCAGTCAAGGCAGCGGCAATGCCTGGGGCAAATGTTGGTTTTATCAATGGTCTCAATCTGTTTGCATGGGCCGGAGCGGGCTGGCTTTCATTGGCGGGGCAAGGATACTTGATCCGCTGCCCGGCAGGTTCTTGGGATTGAAGGTGTTGCCCTATGGGGCGCGAGCGTCTCGCGCAACCTAACGCCTCTTTCCACCGGTCAACCATCCAACCCGCCATCCGGCCAGCGCGCTGACGCAATGGAAACTTATAAGTTACTATTTTGCCAGCGCGATGGCGCAAGCCCCTATGCGGAGTAGTTTGAGTCCTTGGAGACCGTTGCCACCGCCAAAGTACGCGTGGCCGTCAGCCGGATGGAACAGGGCAACCTGTCCAAGGTCGAGTGGTTTCGTGGCCTTGGTGAGTGCAAGATCGATTTGGGGCCAGGCTTGCGCATCTACCTGGCCAAGGATGGTCTGAAGATCATCATCCTGATCGGCGGTGGCACCAAAAACCGCCAACAGCAGGACATCGACCAGGCGGTCGCGCTTTGGGAAGACTACAAGCGCCGCAAGGCATCAACCAGGCAAGGAAAGTGAACATGGCACTGACCCGTGATTTCAAAGAAACCGTCGCCGCGCGCGTGCAGAACGATCCAGCCTTTGCGCAGGCGCTTCTGGACGAGGCCATCACCCTGTTCGTCAATGGCGAACCGGAATCTGCCAAGCTGATCCTGCGTGACCTGGTGAACGCCACTGTCGGCTTCGAGGCACTGGCCGAGGAAATTCACAAGCCAGCCAAGAGCCTGCACCGGATGCTGTCACAGTCGGGCAACCCGACCATGAGCAATATCTCGGCAGTCTTTGCAGCCATCAAGCGCGCGCTCAAGGTCGAGGTGCACACCAAGATCAAGATGGCCTGACTCTCAGCACTGGCCCCGCCGGCTCATGCTTGGGGCCATGTAAGTGCTGGGTCAACCGGGCGGGCTCCACACCCGGGTGCCAGTTCACTCTTGTCGTTGGATATGTACTGGCTCAACCGGGCGGGGCCACGCCCGGTGCCAGCTCATGCTGCGGATCATGTAACTGCTGGGTCAACCGGGTGGGCTCCGCGCCCGGTTGCCGGCTCACGCTGAGACTTGTATATCTGCCGGCTCAACCGTGTCAGTTTATTTTCACGGTTGCCAGTTCACTCTTGTCGTTGGATATGTACTGGACAATCCCCCCATGACTGATGAAGCTGTTCCCCACAAGCGCCGCGTCCGCTATGTCGGCACGCATCCGCGCCGCTTTGAAGAGAAGTACAAGGAACTCAACCCCGAGCAACATGGGCTTGAGCTGCAAAAGGTCCTGGACCGCGGGCAGACGCCGGCCGGCATGCACCGCTCGATCTGCATCGAGGAGATCCTGCAACTGTTGGCGCCGCAGCCGGGCGAGGTCGGGCTGGATGCGACTTTGGGCTTTGGTGGCCATGCGCAGGAGTTGCTCGCCAAGGTGCTGCCGGGCGGGCGCTTGTTCGGCATCGATGTCGACCCAATCGAGTTTCCGCGCACCGAAGCACGCTTGCGGGCGAAGGGCTTCGATGCCTCGGTGCTGGTGCTGAAAAGGATCAACTTTTCGCAATTGCCCGAGTTGCTACCCGAAGCAGGCGGTGGTTTTGATTTCTTGCTGGCCGATCTGGGCGTGTCTTCGATGCAGATCGATAACCCGGCGCGAGGCTTCAGTTTCAAGACCGACGGCCCGCTCGATTTGAGGCTTGACCCGAGCAGCGGCCAGTCGGCTTCGGAGCTGTTGCAATCGGTCACCCGGCAGCGCCTGCGCGAGCTGCTGGTCGACAACGCTGACGAGCCCTATGCCTTGCCCTTGGCCGCCGCGCTGCAAGGCCAATATATCGAGACGACGACGCAACTGGCCGAACTGATCAGGGCCACGCTGGCAGGTCTTTGGAAGCGCAATATGCCCGAAGACGAGCGCTTGGCCGAGACCAAGAAGACGCTGCAGCGGGTGTTCCAGGCGCTGCGCATCGAGGTCAACGACGAATTCGGCGTGCTCGACGCGATGTTGGCCTTGCTGCCGAGCTGCCTCAAGCCGGGCGGGCGGGTGGCGATCTTGAGCTTCCATTCGGGCGAGGACCGCCGGGTGAAAAAAGCCTTTCAGTCGGGCGAACGCAGCGGCATTTATGCCAGCGTGGCGCCAGAGCTGATCCGGCCTTCGTTCGAAGAGCGCCGCGCCAATCCGCGTTCGAGCTCGGCCAAGCTGCGCTGGGCGATCAAGGCAGCCTGAGCTGATGCAGATCTTTCGCAGCCTTTTCACGCGTCTGTTCCCGCGCCTGTTCCTGAGTCGTTCGGCCCGGATTGAACGGGCCCGCTTGAAGCATTTGGAGCGGCTGAAGCGCCAGCATCAGGGCCGGCCATTTTTGTTCGACGATGGCAATCTGCGTTTCATGTATTTCAACGAGAGCACGGTGCAGAGCGCGATGAAGCTTGATGCGCCGGACGAATTGCTGTGCGGTTATACCCGGGCGATGATGGCTTTTTTGCTGGCCAATCCGGCGCCGCGGCAGTTGCTGATGATCGGCTTGGGTGGCGGCTCGCAGCTGAAGTTCTGTGCCCGCCATTTGCCTGACTGCCGCGTCACCGTGCTGGAAATCGATGCCGATGTGATCGCGATGCGCGAGCAGTTCATGCTGCCGGCTGACGGCGCCAATGTCGAGATCATCCATTGCGATGCGGTGACTTATCTGACCGGCAAGACAATGCAGTTTGATGTGATCCTGCTCGACGGTTTTGACAAGATCGGGTTGGTGGCCGAGCTGAACAATGCCCGGTTCTACGCCCGCTGCCATGCGGCGCTCAAGCCTGGCGGCATCCTGGTCGCCAATCTATGGGGTCAGCACAGCCTTGTGGCATCGCTGCTGTCTGATTTGCTGACGCAGTTCGACGCCAGCAGTGGGTGGTGCAGGGCGCTGGACAGCTATAACCTGCTGGTGTTTTCGTTCAAGGGGCGGCCAGCGGGATTTACCCCGGAGATGCTGGCCACCGCGCCCGAGCTCGATCGGCGCATGGCTTTGCAGTTGTCGCTGCTCAGCCTGCGCAACCCACGCCAGCTTGGCAACCGTACGGCGGCCGGGCGCTTGATTGCCTTGAATACTGAAGTGATCGAGTTGATGAAGCCCGACATTGCCTTGCCGCGCACCCATATCGAATGGAGCGCACCGCATCAATGACCCACCAGACTTACCAGACTTAAGGATTAAGGACAAGCCAATGAAGTCACCGAGCAAATATCTGATCCTCGCGCTGCTGCTTGCAGCGATCGGCCTGGGCCTGTTCATCGACCGCGTCGTCTGCGGCGGGATGACCTATCACGACTATGCAGCCGGCAACGACAAGCGCTTCAACTGCCCGTGGAAATGACAGGCTAGTCAGGAGTGGATATAGCTCTCGAGCTGGGCGATCGTCAGCTCATGGTTGGCAATGATGTCGTCCATGATGTCGCGGATCGAGATCATGCCCAGCACCTTGCTGCCGTCGAGCACAGGCAGATGGCGAATTTTCTTTTCGCTCATCAAGGTCATGCAGTCGCTGCTGTCGGTCGACGGCTTCACGCTGAGGACATTGCGGGTCATGATCTCCGCCACCGTCGTTTCCTTTGAGTTGAGCCCTTGCAGCGCGATCTTGCGGGTGTAATCGCGCTCCGAAAAGACGCCGACCAAGCGATCTGCCTCCATCACCATCAAGGCGCCGACATCGTAGCCGGCCAGCGTTTGCAAGGCTTCGAAGACGGTGTCCTCGGGCCGGACATGCCACAACTCGCTATGGTGTTTCTTGAGTAAATCAGCAGCGGAAGTCATCAACGTTCTCCTTTGGATTGCAGCCTTGCAAGCAGCGAATACAGATTTACACACAGCTTGGACTACTGCGCAAGCTGGCAGACCATAGGTTTTGGCGCAATCAGGGATGGATCGAGGCCTTGCCAGTGCAAAGCATTGACAATCGTCTAAACCGTTCAGTTCACAGCCGGAATACATCCATGCTCAAGTACCTGATCCTGCCCTTGCTAATGCTCGGAATTGCCACAATTGGCCATGCCGAGCCGCGTCTGATGCAACTCGCCGATGCCGGCAATCTGCGCGAGTTGAGCGAGCCGCAGATTTCTCCCGATGGGCAATGGGTCGCTTACAAGGTCACTCTCAGCGACAGCGCCAAGGACAAGCTGCTGACCGACCTCTGGATCAGCAAGACCCAGGGCGGGCAGCAACTGCGACTGACTTTTTCGGGCGATGTGAGCGGCCAGCCGCGCTGGAATCCGCAAGGGCAATGGCTGAGTTTTCTGGCGACCCGGGGTGGCGATGAAGCCTCACGCAAGAGTGCGCAGGTCTGGCGGCTGAACCTTGCCGGTGGCGAAGCCGAAGCGCTTACCGACATCAAGGGCGGCGTTGCCGACTATGCCTGGTCGCCCGACGGCAAGCGCATGGTGCTGGTGGTGGCCGACCCCGACCCGCGCGACGAACCCGAACAGATGCCGGGCTGGAAGCGCAAAACTTTGCCGCCGATCGTGATCGACCGCTTCCTGTTCAAGCATGACCGGGACGGTTATCTGGGGCCGCAGCAATCGCACCTGCATGTCTTCGACGTCGCCACGGCCAAGGCGCAGCAGTTGACCGAGGGGCAATACAGCGAAAAGGCACCATCCTGGTCGCCCGACGGCCGGCAGTTGGCTTTTCTGAGTCAGCGCAAGGGTCAGGCCGACCGCAGCGAGGAAACCAGCCTTTACGTGATGGATGCGTTGCCGGGGGCTGCGGCTCGCCTGCTGGCCAGCTTCACCACCGAGGACGGCGCCTCTCCGGCCTGGAGCCCTGACGGCAGCAGGATCGCCTTCCTGGCCGGCGACGAGGTCAAGTATTCGGCTTACCAGCGCTATCGGCCGGCGGTCGTCGCCAGCGCTGGCGGACCGGTACAGCTGCTGGCCGAGGGGCTGGACCGGGGCTTCCAGGCTTCGCTGGCCTGGGCTGCCGACGGGCGCGGCCTCTACGGCATCGTCGACGATGACCGCATTTCCTATCTGGCCTATGTTCCGCTGGCTGGTACCAAGGTCGAACGGCTGACCGAGGGCCGGCGCACCTTGGCCGATCTGTCGATGGCCAGCGACGGCAGCATCGCCATGCTGGGCGGCAATGCCAAACAAGCACCCGAGGTCGAGTTGTTCAAGGCCGGGCGATTGCAGCGCTTGTCGCACCAGAACGATGACTGGTTTGCTGGCATCCAGTTGGGGCGCACCGAAGACTTCAGCTCGACCAGCGCTGACGGCACCGAGGTCCATGGGCTGATCACCTTGCCGCCGGCTTACCAGGCGGGCCGGCGCTACCCGACGATTTTGTTCATCCACGGCGGGCCCAATGGCCAGGACAGCCATAGCCTGCGCGCTGATTTTCCGATGCGCGAATTGCTCAGCGCGCAAGGCTATGTCGTGCTGCAGGTCAACTACCGCGGCAGCAGCGGCCGTGGTCAGGCCTTCCAGCGGGCGATTTATGCCGATTGGGGCAACAAGGAATTGCAGGATCTGCTCGGCGCCGTTGACTGGGCGGTCAAGCAAGGCTATGCCGATCCGCAGCGCCTGGCGGTGGGTGGCTGGAGCTATGGCGGCATCCTGACCAACTACCTGATTGCCAGCGACAAGCGCTTCAAGGCAGCGGTCAGCGGCGCGGGCAGTTCGAACCAGTTGAGCATGTTCGGCACCGACCAATATGCGGTGCAGTACGAGCGTGAAGTCGGCCCGCCCTGGCTGGCGCAGGAGCTCTGGATCAAGCTCTCCTACCCGTTCTTCAAGGCCGACCGGATCCAGACGCCGACGCTGTTTCTCGGCGGCCAGCAGGATTTCAATGTGCCGATCGCCGGCAGTGAGCAGATGTACCAAGCCTTGAAGATGCTCGACGTCGACACCCAGTTGGTGATCTACCCGGGCCAGTTCCACCGCCTGTCGACGCCCAGTTACCGGCGCGACGTCGAGGCACGCTTCATCGCCTGGTTCGGCAAATACCTGAAGCCCTGAAGCGTTTTATTTCGCGATCGCCGGCAGCGGCGTCAGCGTCACATTGACCTGCAGCATAGATGCTCTCCTTGGCTTGGCTTGGCTTCAGCAATAAGCAGGCCTTGGCCGGCCTCATAGTGTCAGTACGCGCACCGCTGGTGCTATGCCCGCGGCTCGTGCATCCCTGCAAAAGTCTCGGTCAAAGGTGTGCATCAAGGCGCCACCGCAAGCAGCCAAGTGCAGCGCATCTGCAAAATCTGCGCCCTGCGCGTACCAGTCCATCGCATGGCTAAGGGCTTCGGCATCTTCGACCACGGTGTTGTCTGTCTCGAGCAGCGCCGTGAAAAATTCATGCAGTTCGGTACGGTTTTTTTTGTAGATGCTGCGTAGCACCCACTCTGTTTCAAGCAGCACCGTGCGTGAGATAAAAACGATATCGCGTGCAATCAGTTGCCGCACGATGGCCACTTGTTCTGCGTGATCGGCCACTAATGCGCGCACCAATAAATTGGTGTCAAAAGCGATCATCGGCTGCGCTTTTCAGATGCCACCCAGTCCGCGCTGACATCGACCGGCTTGCAAAGCGCTTCAATCGGAATCGCCGGGCCCTTGTGCTTAAGCATTCCGATCAGGTCGGCCAGGTTGCGCCCGGTTTTCTTGGTCACCGCTTTGAGCGTAACGCCTGAAGCGCTGGACACCAGACTCAACTCAGTGCCGGCATCCCACTTCAGTTCGTCCCTGATTTCCTTGGGGATGACGAGTTGCCCCTTGCTGGACAGGGTGATGTTGGCAACAGACATGGATAAGTCTCCGAAGGTAAGCCAAAAAGTAAGCTCTATTGTCAGCCGGTCCCGGAAGGAATGCAAGCTGCAGACATTTCGCTGCAAGAAAGGGTGGCCCGACCGCGACCCTGTGATCTGCCGGTGTCCCCATAGACGAAAAAAAGGCCCCGAAGGGCCTTTTCGATGTAAGCCAGGGTTGGCTTATTTCTTCTTCTTGCCCTTGGTGGCTTCAACCACAGGCGCTGCGGCCACGATAACTTCTTCAGCTGCCGGATCGATGGCCGTGGCGATGGCCGGGTTCGGCTTGCCGTGAACCACGACCTTGATGCCGTCAGCCAGCTTGATGTCGCTGATATGCAGCGATTGACCGCGAACCAAGCCGCTCAGGTCGACCTGGATGAACTCGGGCAGTTGCTGCGCCAGGCAGGTGATGGCCAGTTCGGTCATTACATGGTTGACCGTGCATGAATCGAGCTTGACGGCAGGCGACACATCTTCACCGACGAAGTGCAAAGGCACCTTCTTGGTGATCTTGGTCGTGCTGTCGACACGCTGGAAGTCGGTGTGCAGAACTTGCGGCTTGTACGGGTGCATCTGGAAGTCACGCAACAGCACTTGCTCGGTTTTGCCATTCAGTTCCATCTCGAGGATGGTGCTGTGGAAGGCTTCCTTCTTCAAGGCATGGAACAAGGCGTTGTGGTCCATTTCGATCATGGCAGCGTCACCGGCACCAAAAACGATACCGGGAACCCGGCCAGCGACGCGCAGGCGGCGGCTCGCTCCGGTCCCCTGCAACTTGCGCTCAAAAGCTGTAAATTTCATGAAATGCTCCAATTGGAAAGGGCGCCCGCGACCAGACTGCCCAGATTGTGCAACCTTGCGGCTGCGGCTTGATCGGCTGCCCCGGTATTACCGAGACCGCCGGTTTTCGAAAATTCGTTGCTTTGATCCGTTTAACTGCTTGCAGTTGCGGAGCCTAATTAGAAGTTGTTGTTCTGCTCCGTTCGCATGTATTCCATGCGCGGAGCGTAGTTAAAAGTTGTTGTTCTGCTCCGTTCGCATGTATTCCATGCGCGGAGCCTAATTTAGAAATTGTTGTTTTGCTCCGAAAAAAGCGAAGTCACCGACTCCCCGTCAGAAATCCGCCTGATCGTTTCAGCAAACAGGAAAGCGACTGACAGTTGGCGGATCTTGGTGCAGGCGCGGGCGGCATCGCTCAAGGGAATCGTGTTGGTGATCACCACTTCGTCGACCTGCGACTTGGCGATCCTGCTGATCGCCGGGCCGGACAGAATCGGATGGGTGCAATAGGCGAAAACGCTCTGGGCGCCGCGGTCCTTCAGCACTTCGGCAGCCTTGACCAGGGTGCCTGCGGTATCGATCATGTCGTCCATGATCACGCAATTGCGGCCGTCGATCTCGCCGATCACATGCATCACTTCAGACACATTGGCAGCCGAACGGCGTTTGTCGATGATGGCCAGATCGCAGCCGAGTTGTTTGGCCAGCGCGCGAGCACGCACGACACCACCGACATCGGGGCTCACCACCACCAGGTTCGAGTAGTTGCGTGCCTTCAGGTCAGACAGCAACACCGGCGAAGCGTAGATATTGTCGACCGGAATATCGAAAAATCCCTGGATCTGGTCGGCATGCAGGTCCATCGTCAGCAAGCGTTCGACGCCGACGGTTTCCAGCAGATTGGCTACCACCCTGGCGCTGATCGGCACCCGGGTCGAGCGCGGGCGGCGGTCCTGACGGGCATAGCCGAAATAGGGAATCACTGCGGTGATGCGCCGAACGCTGGCGCGTTTCAGGGCATCGACCATGATCAGCAATTCCATCAGGTTTTCGTTGGTCGGCGCGCAAGTGGGCTGGATCACGAAGACATCACGGGCGCGGACGTTCTGCTGGATCTCGACGGTTACTTCACCATCGGAAAAGCGACCGACTACGGCTTTGCCGAGCTCGACGCCCAGATGCGAAACGATTTCCTGCGACAGCGCCGGGTTGGCGTTACCTGTGAAGAGGACGGTATTCAGCAACACAAGCCATCCTTCAAACTAAGGACAAGTGGTCAGTTGTCCTGTTTCCAAACATTGCCCCGAGGTGCCGCGAGCGGCCTTGCCCCGAGAGGCACAGAAAATCTTGGGGCGGCCCGATGATTTCCTGGTAATTTTCTGGCAGGGGAAGAAGGATTCGAACCTTCGCATGACGGAATCAAAATCCGTTGCCTTAACCAACTTGGCGACTCCCCTACACAGGACACAGCAGAGCTGCTGCACCCTATAACTTTTTCAATCTGCGGACCAACCTTGCAGCGGGTGCCGATCCAGACTGTTGCATGTCTTTCCAATCCATCCCGCAGGTAAATCCTGCGAAAACAAGGGCTGGTCGGACAGGCTTGCTTCATCTTCAATTCTTGCAAATACCGCGCTGCCTGAGCCCGTCATCCGGCTGTTGCCGAACCGGTCCTTCAGCATTGCCAAGGCCTGAACAACCTCTTCGCAGCAAGCTTCGGCGGGTTTTTGCAGATCATTTCTACCAAAACCAGCGCTCAAAACCTTCGCGTAACTGTCGTCAAACCCATCAAGTCCTGCCGCTGACGACTTGTCCGGCTCCAGGTCCTGACTGTATGCAGGAAAGCCCGCAACTATAGCCAAAAAATCAGATCTTGCCAAGAGAGGACTGGAAAAAATTTCACGCGTCGAGATGCCTTGCGCGGGTTTGAGCAAGGCAAATCGCTGCTGCGGCAACTTGATCGGGTGCAGGATTTCGCCGATGCCTTCGACCAGGGCATTTTGACCACCGATAAAAAATGGCACATCGGCACCAAGCTGCAGTCCCAGTTCGAGCAATTTCCTGCGCGGCCAGCGCAGTCCCCAGAGCCGGTTCAAGGCCAGCAGCGTCGATGCGGCATCGGAAGAACCACCCCCCATGCCGGCACCGGCAGGCAGATTTTTTTCGATCTGTATATCGACGCCGAACTTGCAGCCGCTCTGCTGCTGCAGCAGACGCGCGGCACGCAGGCATAAATCATCCGGGGGCAGACAATCGCTGCAGGGCCCGCTGTCATGGCGTTGCAAGCGGCCATCGCTGCGGATCTCGAAATGCAGCCGGTCGGCCCAGTCGATCAGGGCGAAGATCGATTGCAGCAGGTGGTAGCCATCGGCCCGCTTGCCCACCACATGCAAAAAGAGATTGATCTTGGCGGGCGCCGGGACATCGTAGAGCGCTTGCATTTCAGGGCTCGATCCGCGCGCGCAGCGTGACCACAGGAGCGGCAATCCTGGTTGCAACGATCAGCCGCTCGGCGCTACGCGACAGGTCGATCTGCCAGCCCAGTTGTTCGAAGCCGCTGCCGGCGTTTGATCGACTGGCGGCTTGCGGCCAGGGCCGGCCTTGCAGCCAGTCAAACAGCGCAGCGACCGGAATCGCTTCGCCCAGCAATTCGCGCGTCAAAGCGTCGAGGTCAGCAAAGCGACGCTGATCCTCTTGCGTTTGCAGCAGTACCTCGCCTTCGCTCCAGCTCGCGCGCGCCAGCAGGCTGCCCAGCGGTGTACTCAATTCCAGCTGACCCGCATTGGGGCTGCCGCTGAGTTCGAAACCGGCGTTGCCGCCCGCAGCCTTGCCGCTGTCGCCAGCCACTTGTACGCTGATCCTGCCGCTCAAGCGCAGATCAGACGGGTTGCCCGGTTCGGACTTTTGCCGCTGCAAGCCGGCACAGGCGCTCAACAACAATGCTGCCCCCAGCAGCAGCGGCAACTTCATGGTTTGACTTTCAACCTGGTCATCGTTTCGATCAGGGTTTCGTTGCGAGGATCGCTCCTGGCGCCTTCCTGCCAGACCTTGCGGGCCTCGTCCTGGGCGCCGCTGGCCCACAGCAATTCGCCCAGATGTGCGGCGATGTCGGCATCGGGCCGCGAGCTGTAGGCCTGGCGAACCAGCCGCAAAGCTTCGGCAAGATTGCCTGCCCGGTACTCGACCCAGCCCATGCTGTCGACGATAAAGGGCTCGGCCGGCGCATAGGTCAGCGCCTTGGCGATCAATTCGCGCGCTTCATCGATGCGCAGATTGCGCTCGGCCAGCGAAAAACCCAAAGCGTTATAAGCATGGTAATGGTCGGGTTTGAGCTTGGTGACGCGCTTGAGCGTGGCTTCCATCTCATCGAGCAGACCGAGTTTTTCGGCCATCATCGATTGCTCGTAAAGCATGTCAGCGTCATCAGGGAAGCGTTCGTTGGCCCTCACCAGCAATTCGTAAGCCGCGCGCCAGTCGCGTGCTTCGCGCAGCAGTTGTGATTCGGCCATGAATTTCGCATGGGTCGCTTCGGCGGTCTGCTCGGGCAGAGCCTGGATGATTTTCCTGGCCTCGGCCAAGCGGCCTTGCTTGGCCAGCAATGAAGCGCGGCGGAACTGCGCTTCGACCAGGCGTTGCGGGCTGTCCACCTTCATCAGCCAGGCCTCGGCAGCTTTGAGATCACCGCGGATCTCGGCTACCTGAGCCAGCATCAGCCAGGCTTGCTGGCGCGATGCATCGAGTTCCTTGGCCAGGCCTTCGCTGCCTTCGAGGCGTTGCAGATATTCGCGCAGCGCAGGCTCGGCAGCCTCGGGACGACGCAATTCGAGCTCCAGAGCGCCGAGCCCGAACCAGGCTTCCACCACGGCCGGGGCGGCCATCGTGATCAGCCGGAATTCCCTGACAGCTTCGGCAATCCGCTGCGCGCGAGCCAAGGCCCTTGCATAGGCCAGCCGCAGTTTATGGTTGTCGGCCTGTGCCTGAAGCCTGGCGGTCACCAGCGTTTCGGCGCCGGGCTGGCTCGGCATCAATTCGAGCGCGAGTTGCATCGGTTCGTCGGACTTCGGCACCATGGTTTCGACCTCATAGGTGAAGTCGAGTGCCTGCCTGGTCTCGCCGGCCAGCAGCGCGAGCCGCGCCAAAGTGAGCTTGGCTGCCAGCTTGGTCTCTGGCCGGGTTGCGGCGCTCAGCAACAAGGGGCTGAGGACCTTGTAGACCAGCTTGGGCTCGGCCGCTTGCTGGAACAAGATCGGCAGCGACACCAGCACACCACCGCGCTGATCCTTGGCGGTGACGGCGAGCAGCGCGCGCAAGGGCTCGATTGCTTCGGCAGGCCGGTTCAGTAAGGCCAGCAACTGCAGCGTGGTTTTGCTCGCCTCGATCGAGCCGGGAATCGCCTCGCGCCAGGCTTTGGCTGCGATCAAGGCCTGATCGCCAGCGCGGGCCTGGATGGCGATCGTCACGACGCGCTGGAACAGCACCTCGTCATGGGTACGCCGCGCGGCGTCGAGCAGCACCTGGAAAGCCACGCCCGGTTGGCCCGAGCGCAACTCCATTTCGCCCACCAGCAGCTGATAGAACAGCGGCGCATCCATCTCGGAATTGGCTGGCGTTGCTGCTGCACTGTCGACCTTGGTGCCGGTGGTGCTCGCCAGTGCGCAGCCTGCGATCAAGCTTGCGGCCAGGAAGGCGATGCGGCTGAAATGCTTTGGCATTGATGGTTCCTGCGTGAATATGCTGCCGGCTTCGAAGCGGAGCTGGCCGGCCATTCTGCCCCGATATCATGCGAGCATGCCTGAACTGCCTGAAGTCGAAGTCACCCGCCGCAGCTTTGCCGATGCGATTGAGGGTGCAACAGTCCTGCAAGCAAGGCTTGGCAAGCCGCTGCGCTGGCCGATCGGACTGCCATGCGCGAGCCTGATCGGTGGCCGGATCGGCGCGGTGACGCGGCGGGGCAAGTACCTTTGGCTGCCGATTTCCAAGCCCGAGGCGACCGGCGGCCTGCTGCTGCATCTGGGCATGTCGGGGTCGCTGGCATTCACGGCTGGCGGCAATTCACCTGGGCCGCATGACCATTTTGATCTGCAGACTGATCGAGGCCTGCTGCGCCTGACCGACCCGCGCCGCTTTGGTGCCGTGGTCTGGTCGAAGGCGCTCACGGTTGCTCCGGCGGCCAAGCTGCTGGCCGGATTGGGGATCGAGCCTTTCGACCCCCGATTCGATGGCACTCATCTGCATGCCGGCTTCAGCGGCCGCCGCGTGGCAGTCAAGCTGGCGCTGCTGGCCGGCAATATCGTCGTCGGCGCCGGCAATATCTACGCTTGCGAAGCGCTGTTTCTGGCCGGCATTGACCCACGTCTGCCGGCGGCGCGCTTGAGTCGGCCGCGCGCCGAGAGGCTGGCGCAAGCGGTTCGCGGTGTGCTTGGCGACGCGCTGGCTGCAGGCGGCACAACCTTGCGCGATTTCCGCGATGCCCATGGCGTGGCCGGCAGCTTCCAGATGCAGGCCAGGGTCTATGGCCGCGAGGGCCAGCCCTGCCTGGTCTGCTCCAAGCCGATCAAGCGCATCACCCAGGGTCAACGTTCGACATTTTTCTGTTCTTCATGTCAAAAGAAATAAGCCTGCCGCTGCAGTTCGCGCCGCTGCTGGTGGCCTGGCAAAAGCAGCATGGCCGGCATCAGCTGCCCTGGCAGAACACCCGCGACCCTTACCGGGTCTGGTTGTCGGAAATCATGTTGCAGCAGACCCAGGTGGCGACGGTGCTGGGCTATTACCAGCGCTTTCTGGAGCGTTTCCCGGCAGTTGCTGACCTGGCTGCAGCCTCGCTTGACGAGGTGCTGGCGCTATGGGCAGGCCTGGGCTATTACAGCCGGGCGCGCAATCTGCATGCCTGTGCCCAGGCGGTGGTGCGGCTGCCCGGCGGGCAATTCCCGCGCCATTCGACCGAACTGCAACTGCTGCCCGGCATCGGCCGCTCGACCGCTGCTGCGATTGCGGCTTTTTGCTTCGGCGAGCGGGTGGCGATTCTCGACGGCAATGTCAAACGGGTGCTGGGCAGGTTGCTTGCTTTCGACGGCGATCTGGCCAGCAGCGCGCAGGAACGCCAACTTTGGCTGCACGCGACGGCCTTGCTGCCCGAGCGTGACATCGAGCGCTATACCCAGGGCGTGATGGACCTCGGTGCGACGCTCTGCACAGCGCGTTCGCCGCAATGCCTGCTTTGCCCCGTCAACGAGCTTTGTGCCGGCCGCAGCGAGCCCGGCCGCTATCCGGTGAAGACCCGCAAGCTCAAACGCGGGCAGCGTGAAAACTGGTGGCTATGGCTTGAACACCAAGGTCGGGTATTGCTGCAGCAGCGCCCCGCCACCGGCGTCTGGGCCGGGCTCTGGAGCCTGCCGCTATACGACGACCTGGCGACCCTGAAGCTGGCCGCCAAAGAACTGGATGCACAGCTCGAGGTGATGCCGCAGATCAAGCATGCGCTGACCCATTTCGACTGGCTGCTGCATACCCAGCGGGCCGAAATTTCACAGGATCCGCTGCTGGCGCCGGCCGGCGTCTGGGTCGCACGCGAGCAACTGGCCGATTACGCCCTGCCGGCACCATTGAAAAAGATGATCGCTTGAGGTTTGCAGTGGCAAACCGGCCGCATCATTCGCCGGCGATGACTCCGCTGGAGGTCAGCATGTCGATGGTCTTGCGCTGCGTCCCCATGAAATGGGCGCGCTCCTTGACCTCGGGCTGGCCCTGTTGATCGAGCATATTGTTGGGCGGGTAGATGCTGCCGGCGTAGGTGGCAGCAAACAGTTCGAGCCGCTGGCGCGCGAGCATATTGCCCATGCCGGGTTTGCGGCGATGGCGGCGCAGGGCGCCGATGTCGATCGTTGCATTGGCCACCATCGATTCGCCGTTGCCGGCCTCGGCGCGCACTTCGCCAAGATAGTCAACGATCTTGGACATGCCGTCGACCGAATTGCCCGGGATGTCGTTGTCGAGGATGCCGGCCGAATTGGCCGAAATCAGCCAGGCAGAATTTTCAAAGGCACGCGCCCGCTTGGCCACATCTTTTGGGGTCAGCCGCGGGCTGCCGGTCTCGCTCGATGAATGCAGCAGCACTTCGGCGCCGCGCAGGGCCAGGGTGCGGGAAATCTCGGGGTAGAGAATTTCCTCCGAAGCCACGCAGGCCAGCCGGCCCAAGGGGGTGTCGGCGACCGGATAAACACCGTCCAGGCCGTAGATCTGCAGATAGCGATCCCAAAGATCATGTGGTGTCGGCGCGAACATCGAGACCAGCCGCCGGTAGCGCAGCAAGGTCTTGCCGCTGTCGTCGATGATGAAACTGGTCTGGAAATACAGGCCCGGGAAATGCTCATCGGTCTCGTAGGCATTGCCCGAGAAATAGATGCCGGCATCGCGGCACATCTCTCCCATCCGCTCATATTCGGGGCCATAAGGCGCAATCGCCGCCTTCGCTGCCCAGCCCGGCAGCGAGTCGCCGAGCGGGTAGCTTGTCAGGAAATATTCGGGTGCGACGACCAAGCGCAGATCGGGGCCGATGAAAGCCTTGCTGCCGAGCACTTGACGGTGGACCCGGGCGATGTTGTTCATCATCCGCTCGCGCGTTTCGGCGGTGCTGGTGCAGCGGTTCACGGCATGGCAAGTGGTCTGCAATGCCAGGGCCTGGTAGCTTGTGGGGTTCATGGCGGTTCCCATCAGAATGGCTTGACTGCGCCGAAGTACGCAACCGTGGCGATCGCGACCCAGTAGACATAGGCGATGCCGCGGCCGAAGCGGATCGACTTGTCCAGCGTTGCTTCAACGGTAGGGTTCGGCCCTTGCGCGAGGATGCGGAACATCGTCGTCCACTCGCGCATGATGAAGCGCAGCTTCAGCCCGATGATCAATGTGAAACCATAGACGATGACTTTCGCCGAGTACCAGCGCTGGCCTGGGTCAGCCGCCAGCGGGCCATATCCCAGCAGCGATGCAATGCCGACGATGAACAACAGCGGAATCACGACGAAGCGGATGCGCTCGTCCAGTTTCGTCAGCTTCAGGCCGCGGTCGGTATCGCGGTGCAGGAAAGCGGACCAGCACAGCGCCAGCCAGCCGGCGAAGACGATCCACATACCGGTCAGCCAGGCACCACCGAGTGGCTGTATTCCCCACAGATAGCCCATGTGCAGGCCCAGCGGCAGCAGCATGATGATGCCGGTGCGCGCCAGGATGTCGATCCGGTAGGCGGTTTCCATATGGCGCCGGCGCTCTTCCAGCGAGAGCTTGAAATTGATGACGTTGTAGCTGGTCTGGAATACCCCCCATTCGCCGCCGAGCCAGTAAACCATCGCGAGAATGTGCAGCCAGCGCAGCACGGCCAGTTCGTTGAATTCCATTGATCCGTTCCTTGTTTCAAAGTTGAAGCGGGGGCATGCTGCTTGCATCAACAGCAATGTCAACCCCGGGAAGGCAAGTCCTGTGCCAATGCAAGCCAGCTGGCCTTGCAGGGCCGCGCAGCCTCAGCTTGCGTTTCATCACGACCCGGCTATGTTTCAGGAACAATCCATGAAACGCGATTGGGTGCTGGTGCAACTAGTTGGCCGGCATGCTGGCTGGCGCACCCAGCAGTTGATTCAGCTCGATGAAGTTGCCGTCGGCATCCCAGACCGAGCTGAACATGACCGGGATCACGCCGCCTGCGGGTGAGGGGTATTCGACCCGGATCGGCTTGCTGTCGACCTTGATATGCGGCGTGGCCTCGATGCTGGCCCAGCGCTTGCCGAGGTCGGCCACATTGATGACCAGGATTGACTGGCCGACGCTTGCTCTGGCGTAGGCCGGAGCCGGCACCGCGACCTGATTGAGGCGCTGCATAAGCCCCAGCGCACCGATGAAACTGTCGTTGGCACGCAGCAGCACCAGGCGCAAGGTGGGGGCGATTGCCTTGCCGCCAGCATCTGTGCCGCCGCCGATCAATTGGTCATAAATGACTTTGAGGCCGAGCGCGTCCCGGTAGAGCGGCAGCGATTTCTCGATGTCGCGCACGACGAAGGTGGTGCGCCGAATGTCGACCGGACCGCGCTCGGAAATGGGCACAGGTTCGGCCAGCAAGGTGGCGGGCAGCAGCAAGGCTGTCAAGCAGGCTAGCAAGCGCTTGAGCATCGGTTCTCCTAGGTTCTTGATGGGTGGGAAGGGGTTAGGACGATCAAACCCTTGTGTCCGGCAAAGAGTAGCTGATAACATCGGCCCGGAGCAAAGTTGTACGGACAATTTTTTCAAAAACCGTTTTATACCCATCGACAGAATCTGGAGCATCGGATGTCTTTTCAAATCAATCGCCTGACCCTCTTGCTGACAATTGCCTGCTGCCTGACAGCACCGGCGGCGGCGCTCGACACCAGCTCCGGTGCCGGTCAGCTCGAGACTTTCATGCGCATGCGCGGCAGCAGTGACGGCAGCGATGTGTTCGCCAATTGGTGGGTCACCATCTTCGCCGTAATGCCTGGCGAGCGACCGCGTCCGATCCTCAGGCTCGACGGCTACAACGTCGGGCATTTCGCCAAAATGCCCGATGGTGGCGCAGAGCTGATCACGCGTGAGGTGGCCTATTACAGAGACCTCGCCAGCGGCGAAATCATCAGCGAATGGGCGAATCCATTCACCAACCAGAAGAACAAGGTGCTGCAGGTCGCCAACGATCCGGTCAACTCGCGCTTTCCAGCGCCCAAGCCCGGCGAAGCCGGCCGCCTGCCCTTCATGGTCAACGGCGACAACGTGTTCCTGCGCCTGGACATTCCGCTGGCCTATCCGAATGCCTTGCAGCCGGCAGAATACCCGGCCGAGTCGACCGGTCCGACCTACCTCGCGTCCGAGCATTTCATCTTCTTCTCGCGGGTCTCGGAACTCGATGCCGACAAGTCGCCTTCGGTGCCGCTGACCTATAGCTGGACCCGCACCGGCCCCTGGTTGCCCTGGATGAAGATGGGCACAAGGGCTGGCTATCTGCTCTACAGCGGGCATGGCAAGAAGTTCGCCAGGTTCGAAGATCTGCCGACCGATGTGCAGGAGTACACGCGCAAGAACTACCCGCTATACATGAGCTCGCCGCGCAGCTATGCCACGCCGAACGAGACCAGCTGGACCTATTACAAGAAAAAAGCGGTCGAGGCGGCTGCCTCAGGCCCGAAGTAACAGGCGTTCAGCCGATCGCCCCGCTTTGGCGCAGCGCGGCGATGCTGGCGTCGTCGTAGCCGATGTCGTGCAGCAGTTGGTCGGTCGATTGCCCGGGTTCATCGAGCCGGCCATGCAACTGGCCAGGTTCGTCGCTGAACTTGATCGGCAGGCCCAGATGTGGCTGGCCGGCCGGTTGTTCGACAAGCATGCCGCGGGCGGCGGCCTGAGCGCTGTGCACCGCCTCGTGCAAGTTGCGCACCGGCGCCCAGGCGATGTCCAGCGGCGTCAGAAATTGGGTCCATTGCTCGAGCGTGCGCTGCGCAAAACTTTGCCGCAAAAAGGCTCTGACCGGCTCATGAGCCTTGCCTGGCGGCAGCAGGGCGGTCTCGATCAGATCAGGCCGCCCCAGCGCGCCAAGCAGGGCCTGGACAAATTTATGTTCGCCGCCACCCAGGGTCAGATGGGCGCCATCGGCGGTGGCGTAGATGCCGTAAAAGGACGAACCACCCCAGCTGCGTTCGTCGCGCACCTGCGCCGCCCGGCCTTCGGCGAATACCGGGCCCATGACGTTGGGCGTCCAGGCCAGCAGCGAGTCGTACATCGCGATGTCAAGATAGTCGCCGCGCCCGGTCTGTTCGCGGCGCAGCAAGGCCATCAGGATGCCCGACAAGGCCATCAACGAGGCGGCCATATCGGCTGCAGGCAGGCCCGGCATTGCCGGTTGGCCATCGGCGCCGAGGTTGACCGAAAGCAGGCCCGCCTCGGCCTGCACAGCCAGGTCATGGGCGGGGCTTTGCGACAGCGGGCCATGCTGGCCGAAAGCCGAGATCGAGCAGTAGACGATGCGGGGATTGATTGCGCTGACCGCCGCGTAGCCGACGCCGAGCCGGTCGACGATGCCGGGGCGGAAAGCCTCGACGATCACGTCGGCATCTCTGGCCAGCGCCAGGAAGGCCGTCCTTGCCTCGGCTATCTTCAGGTTCAGCGTGATGCAGCGTTTGTTGCGATGGGTATTGCGAAACCAGACGCTGTGACCATTTTGACGCAGGCCGACGCTGCGTACCGGTTCGCCCTGCGGGGGTTCGATCTTGATCACGTCGGCGCCATGGTCGGCCATCATCATCGTCAGATGCGGACCGGGCAGGAACAGCGAGAGATCGAGGACTTTCAGGCCTTCCAGTTTCATCGGGTGCAGATCCCTTGCAGATCGAGCGCCAGCAAGGTGGCTTCGGCCCCGGCCGGCGCGATACATTGAAGCCCGGCAGGCAAGGCACCAGCCGCGCAGGGTAGCGGCAAACTCAGCGCCGGTATGCCCGCCATATTGGCGATGCTGGTGAAGTCAGCCTGGTTGGCTGGCACCGGGTCAGCGAAGGAAAAAGCGGTCTGCGGGGCAGTCGGCAGCAGCATCACATCGCCATGGCTGAACCAGCGTGCCACCTCGATATGCGAAGCCGCGACCACGCGAGCCGCGGCTGCATAGGCGCTGGCCGGCTGCTTTTCGCCGAACTTCAGGAACCGCGCCAGTTGGGCCGAGAACAGCTGCGGCTGCAGTTCCCAATCCTGCTGATGCTCGACCAGCAGATCGGCCTCAACGATCAACAGTCCGGCGCGCCTGGCGCGGCCGAAGTCATAGCTGCCGATGGCGATCTCGGTCACCGGCTGGCCCCTGTCGCGCAAGGCCTGGATTGCTTGTCGGTAGGCCGCAGTGACCTCCGGCGTGGTGCCCAGCTGTTCGACATCGCTCGCCGCTACCCAACGCGGCGATGACAAGGCGTGCAGATCGGGCAGGTCACGCGCATCAGCGCAGCCGGCATCGAATGCCGAGATGACCGGCAGCACCAGTTGCAGATCGCGCTGCGAGCGCAGGATAGGCCCGATATGGTCCAGCATCGGACTGCAAGCGACCGAGCCTGCGGTTGAAATCCGGCCATAGCTGGCCTTGAATCCGACCACGCCGCAATAGGCCGCCGGGATCCGCACTGAGCCCATCGTGTCGCTGCCCAGCGCCAAGGCGCAAAGACCGGCGGCGACCGCACAGGCCGAACCGCCGCTGGAACCCCCGGGCGTGTAACCATCGCGCAACGGGTTCTCACAGCGACCGAAATGCGGGTTGTCGTTGGTGGCTCCCAGCGCGGCCTCATGCATATTCAGCTTGCCCAGGATCACCATGCCGGCCGCGCGCAGCCGCTGCACGACGAAGGCATCGATGCTGGCGAGCCGGCCGCGTCGGGTCGCCATGCCGGCGCTGGTCGGCATGCCGGCGACATCGATGTTGTCCTTGACAGCCAGCGTCAGCCCGTCGAGCGGACCCAGGATCCGTTTTTTGGCGCGGCGCGCATCGCTCTGCCTTGCCGCGAGCAGCGCAGCCGGTGCGTCGAGATGGATGAAGGCATTCAGATGCGGCTGGCTGGCGGCGATGGCGGCCAGCGCGGCCGCAGTCAGTTCAGCGCTGCTGCATTGGCCACGCGCGAGCGCTTGCGACTGCGCGCTCAGGTCCTGCATCAGCAAGGCTTTGATCATCACCGGGCCTCAGGTAAAACGCTTGTCGATCAGGCGAATCGGCTTTTGCCGCGTCTCGAGGCCGGTCTGCGCTGCCAGCGCACGCGGTGCCACCAGTAATACCTGGACTTCGACGCCGAGCCGGCGTTTCAGCAGGTCTCGATAGGGCAAAGCATCTTGATCGCTGCAACCACCATGAGTTTCGATCGAAACGATCAGCTCATCGCGACCGGCTGCATCGCGCACCGCGGTACAGATGAACTCGCCGCTGAAATCGCTGCGCTCTTCCAGGATCGGTGCCAGCGACTGCGGGAAGATATTGATGCCGCGAATCTTCACCATATTGTCGCTGCGGCCCAGGAAGCCGGCGATGCGCTTGAAAGTCCATCCCAGCGTCGAAGGCGTGGTCAGCCACTGCGACACATCATGGGTGTTGAAACGGATGATCGGATAAATGTCCTCCTTGTAGAGGCAGGTCACGACAATGTCGCCGGGCTGCCCGTCAGCCACCAAGGCACCGCTGTCGACATCGGTCAGCTCGACATATTGGGCGTCTTCCATCACGTACAGACCGTCATGGTCAGGCCCCTCGCCAGCCACTGCGCCGGTGTCGCCGACACCGTACCAATCGAACATCTCGGCGCCGCCCCAGGCAGCGGAAAGCGACTCGCGCGACTCGCGCCCGAGATGTCCGCAAATGCGCTTGACCGGTATGTCCCGGCCCGGCTCAATCCCTTGCTCGCGTGCCACATCGGCGAGCCGCTTGATGTAGTCGGCAAACCCGACCACCACATTGACACCGAAGTCGCGCATCAGCTCGACCTGCTTGATCGACGGTGTTTCGACCCCCGTACCCGGCGTGATCAGCATCGCGTTGGTGTAATGCAGCAGCGCCTCGCGCACGTAATGGCCGCCGTTGATCATGCCGTGCCCATAGACCGAATGCACCACCTCACGTGGCTGCAGCCCCTGCATCCGGTAGATCCGGGCCAGCAGCAGACTCTGGATCTCGCGGCTCTTCGGGCTGAACAGCAGCGGCTGCGGTCTCCCTGTGGTGCCGCTGGTCGTGTGCAGGATCATCGGCCAGAGATGACCGTCGATCGGTATATCAGCGCCCGAGAAATCCCCGAGTGGCGGCTTCAGCGCGACGCTGTCCATCAACTCATGCTTGCCGAAGGTGGGCAGCTTGGTGATGTCTTCCAGACTGCCAATATCGGCCGGCAGCAGCCCTTTGGCGCCCCACAGGCGCTGGTAGAACGGGATTTGCCAGGCTCTATCCATCTGCTTCATGAAGCGCTGGTTCTGCAAGGCACGCAGCTCGTCCCGGCTGATGCGGGCATGCTGCCCGGTGAAGGAATCACCGATTGGATAGTCAGCCAGAATCTGGCGCACATCGAATGATTCGTAATAGGTCAGATCGCTCATTGATTCGTTCCGTTTTCAGGTTTCTTGGGGCACATCAGGCTGACCCAATCGGCCACATCATGGGCATCGGCCAGGTTCTGGCAGGACATATGGAGACGCAAGATCGCATCTGGTGAAAGACCGGCATCGGCGCAACAGGCATCGAATTTGGCGCGCTGCGCGGCCGTCGACAGGGGCCGTTGCGGATGGCCGAGTACGGCGGGCAGGTCGATGCTGAAGGAGCGGCCATCGAGCAAGGTCACGCCGACCGTTTGCGGTGCCAGCGCATTCGGATCGGTGATTCCGTTGGGTCTGACGAACAAGCATTGGGCCAGTTCGTGGCGCTGCGGGTCATCGAGCGCCTCGCGGCTGAAGTCGGCCAATGTCAGGCTGCCGCGCAGCAGGTAGGTGGCGGCCAGGTAGCCCAGGCAGAGCCGGGCATAGTTGACATCCATATCGGCCCGGATCGGTCGGCCGATCAAGCGCAGGATCAGCGGCGGGGCGGCGAAATCGATCCGCGCTACCTGTTTGGCAGAAAAACCTTCGCTGGAAATCAGGCTGGCCAGGCCGTCGATCGCACCATGGGCGGCACGGCCGGATGGAAAGGGCTTGTGGCTGACTTCGGTGATGCGCCAGACGCGACCCAGCTCGGCGAAAACTTCCTGCACCTGCGCCAGCCTG